>JBDUCS010000013.1:0-23298 GCA_040003335.1 Gemmatimonadaceae bacterium
CATTCGCGTCGGGAGTGACCGCACTCGGACGCGACACCCTCGCCCTCCGTCCGCTGCACGTGACGGGCGACGTTGCCGTACCACTCGCGTCGCTGACGCGTCTCGAGGTAAAGCGTGGATCCCACGCCAACGCTCTGTCGGTGATCGCGGGTGTCACGTTCGGGGCGCTTGGCGGCGCGTTGCTCGGTGTATTCGTCGGACCGGTGATAGAGTGTGGCGGCTCGTGCAGCGGGCGGGGCGAGTTCGCCGGACTCGGTGGCGCGCTCGGCGGATTGGCGCTCGGCGGACTGGCCGGCGCCATCGGTGGCGGAATACTCGGATCGCACTCGCGTGTGCCGAACTGGGCACCCGTGCCCCTGCCGCTGCCGGAGCGCTGACGCCGCGCGGCTGGGGGTCGCCGCACGATCTGCGGGCGAAGCAACGGTGACCCCAGCGGGAGTTGCGCGCACACGGCTTGACCGATATCTGACGGAGCGCGCGCTGCGCCGGGGCACGCACGGAGGCGACGTTAGTGCGTGATGCCAGCCAACGCCGGGTCGCTCGCCCTCGCCGCCGTGATGTCGCTCGCTATCGGTTCCTGTTCGCACGGCGCGACGCTGGCGCCGCTGCCGCCGGGTGGACATCACGTGCTCTTCGTCGGCAACAGCTTGACGTACGTGAACGATCTCCCGAGTACGGTGGCGGCAATCGCCGCCGCGGCCGGCGACACCTTTCGCGTCGCGACCGCCGCCGGGCCCGACCTCGCGCTGATCGATCATCTGAATGGCGCCACGAACGCCGTCGCGCTGATCAAGAGCGGTCCGTGGGAATTCGTTGTGCTGCAGCAGGGACCGACGACGATCCGCGCGTGCCGGGATTCGTTGATCCTCTGGACGCGAATGTTCGACCCGATCATCCGCGCGGCCGGCGCAAAGACGGCCCTGTTCATGACGTGGCCCGCGCCAGTCTCACCCGGCTCGTTCGACGACGTGCGGACATCGTTTCGGTACGCCGCCGGTTCCGTCGGAGGCATCTTTCTTCCGGCGGGAGACGCGTTGCGTCTCGCCATGGCCGCCGACAACACGATCGCGCTCTACGGACCGGATGGCTTTCATCCATCCGTCGTCGGCACCTACCTCGCGGCGCTCGAGATCTACGAGCGGCTGTCTGGCCGCGACGTGCGCACGCTGCCGGCGCGGGCCTTTGCTGGCTCGGCGGCGCTCTCGCTGCCGGAGTCGACGATTCGTCTGCTGCAGCGGGCGGCGCACGAAGCGAATGCGACCAATCCCGCCAATCCGCCGCCGCCGCCGCCGAACGAGGACCCAGCCCCGCCGCCGCCCGGGGGGCGATGTTGAGCTAGCGCCAGCCGCGAGCTTCGCCGGTGACTCATCGCTAACTATTCGGGTTCCGTCACCATATAGAATGAGACCGTCGCGACGACGCACCGCCGTCGCGGAGACCATATCGCACGGAGCGGCCGACACTGTCCCGTCTCGTCCAAGATCTCCGACTCGCTTTGCGCGGCTTCCGGCGGACGCCCGCCTTCCCCGTCACTGCCGTGACCATTCTCGGCGTCGGCATCGGCATGGCGGTCGCGATGTTCGCCGTCTTCGACACCGTGATGGTGCAGACGCTGCCCGTGCGCGACCAGGACCGGATCATCGTCGCGTGGCCGTATCGCGTACCGACGACGGAATACGGCCTCCAGCACAAGGACATCGCCCAGCTCAAGCGCGAGAGCCGCACCATGCGCGACATCGCCGATGTCGCGCACTGGGGCGCTACCTCGGCGCCGCTGCTCGACGGCGATCGCTCGGTCGTACTCAATCGCGTGCTCGCGTCCGGCAACTTCTTCGACGTCCTCGGTGCGCGCGCGCACATCGGCCGGCTCATGCGGCCAGAGGACGACGCGAACGGCACCGTCAACGTGATGGTGCTCAGTTACGGCGCCTGGCGCGCGCAGTTTGGTGCCGATCCGAACATCGTCGGCCGCAAGATCACCGAGCCGTACGAGCGAAAGGTCTATACCGTGATCGGCGTCGCGCCGCCGGGGCTCGACTATCCCTCGGGCGCCGGCTATTGGATTCCACCATGGCGCGACTTCGCCCAATCGTCGGTGATCGCGATCGCCCGGCTCGCGCCCGGCGCGACACCGGCGGCCGCTCGCGCCGAGCTGTTCGCGATCAAGCGGCGGCTCTCCCCGGAGCTCGATCTGGCCGGCGCGAATGCCTTCACTTTTACCGAGGCTGTGCTCGGCGATGTGCGCCCCGCGCTCATTGTGCTGACGGCGGCCGTCGCGCTGCTCCTGGTGATCGCCTGCGTCAACGTCGGCGGTTTGCTGCTCCTGCGCGCCGCCGGTCGTGCGCGTGAGTTCGCGGTGCGCCGCGCGCTGGGCGCGAGCTATGGCGAGATTGCGCGCCAGCTACTCGTCGAGAGCGCGCTGATCGGCGTGGGCGGAGGCGTGCTGGGGATTCTGTGCGCGCGTGCGGCGCTCCGTCTTCTCATCGCCGTCGCGCCCCAGACGCTGCCCCGCCTCGACGCGATCCAACTCGAGGGGGTGCCGGCCGGCGTGGCCGTCGGTGTCACGGTCGTCGCGACTCTCCTCTTTGGCGTCGGGCCCTCGCTCCTCGCGGCGAGAGGAAACATCTCGACGTCGCTGCGGCTCGGCTCACGCACGTCGACCGACAATCGTGCGCGTCGGCGGCTGCGCCAATCGCTCGTCGCGGCGCAGGTGGCGCTCGCGCTCATCATGTTGGCTGGCGCCGCCCTTCTCGCGCGGAGTCTCGAGCGCCTGTCGCGCATCGACCTCGGCTATCGTGCCGATCGTCTGTCGATCCTCTCCGTATCGTGGCCGGCGACCAAGTACGACTCGGAACCCAAGGTCAGGGATCTCGGCGACGAGCTGATGGCGCGTTGGCGCACGACGCCAGGTGTGACATCGCTTACGCCGATCGTGGTCCCGCCGCTCATCGGCGATAACGTGTTCGTCGGCCGTCCGGAACTCGAAGGCCAGACGAAGAGCGAGAGCGCGTCGAACCCGGTCATCCCCGTCGAGGCGGGGGGAGTGGACTACTTCCGCACGATGGGTATCCCCATCCGCCGCGGCCGCGGCTTGCTCGAGAGCGATCGCGAAGCGTCGCCGCAGATCGCGGTGGTCAGCGAGGCCGTCGCGCGGCGTCTGTGGCCGCACCAAGATCCCCTCGGCAAGCGCATGCGCTACTGGTCGACCGATTCCACGGAGTGGCGCACGGTCGTCGGCGTCGCTGGAGACATCCGCTTCCGCTCGCTGCGCGACGCGACGCCGACGATATACATCCCATGGCGTCAAGGCAATTTTCAGATGAATTTCGCCATCCGAACCACGGATGATCTGCCGGGAGTGCTCCCCTCATTGCGCCGCGACGCGCACGCAGTCGAGCCGGGCCTCAGCCTATGGTACGCGCACTCCATGGATGACCTACTGGGCGCGCCACTCGCGCAACCGAGACTGAGCGCATTCCTGCTCAGCGCGTTCGGCGTGGTCGCGCTGGCGCTGGCGGCGATCGGACTCTACGGCGTCATGGCATCCGTCGTTCGCGAACAAACGCGGGACATCGGCATCCGCCTGGCGCTTGGCGCGACGCCGGGCCGAGTTCGGGGCGAAGTACTGCGCGAAGCACTGATCGTCGCGGCCGTCGGAGCGGCACTCGGCATCGCCGGAGCATTGGTGACATCGCGCGTCTTGACCGCGCTGTTGTACGAGGTGAGTCCGGGCGATCCGATCGCCATCGTCGCGGCGAGCGCGCTGTTGCTCGGGGTCGTCGCGCTGGCGGCGTACGTGCCCGCGAGGCGCGCGACCAAGGTGGATCCGGCGGGGGCGTTGAGGGCGGAGTGAGGGTGGGATGAGGGCGAAGCGAGGCCGCGCAACTCGTGCAAATCCTGTCATCTTGTAAATCCTGTAAATCCTGTCGCTTTTTATTGACAGGATTTACAGGATTTACAGGATTTAAAGGATTGGCGAATGCTCGCGCAATTCCGTCAAGGACAAACGCGACTTCCGCACCGCGCTCAGGGCACGGACAGCCCGACCGACGGATACGAGACGACGCGCCCAGTGATGTAAGTGACCACCATGAACAGCACGATCGCACTGACGACGACGGCCGCCGAATAGCCGACGGCGCGCTCGCGCGGCGAGCGCATGAGCACCGGAAGCCCAAGATAGATCAGGTAGAGCGAGTACAGTCCGAGCAGTCCGAGAATGCCAAGTGCTGGGACGAGCCCGACGATGCCGGCGATCCACGTGGCCGTGCTCGCGTACGCCGCGACCTTCAGCGCCTGGATCCGGTTCTGCTGCCCGCCGAACGTTGGCGCAAGCGCGTCGATGATCAGCGCGAGCACGTACACGCTCACGAGCCCGAGCACGTAGTGTACGATCGTGCTCGTGAGCAGAGAGCCGAACGGCATGCGAAGCGTGCCGACGATGGGCAATCGCAGTCCGAAGACGCTCATGCCGATCAGCGAGGCGATGGGCGGAATCGCCGAGAGCGGCGCGATGTAGCCGGCATAGAGACCGGCCACCGTCGCCTGCTCGCCGTCGATGATGGGCCATTCCACGGCCGGCTGAAGAAGGATGCCTTTGACGCGCTCGACCATCGAGCTGGAGAGGGGACCGGCAACGGGTGATCCGGCAGCGTTGGTCATCGATGCATCCTCGGGGTCGTGGGTTGTCGTGACTGTGGCGCCGCGCAAACGTGCAGGCGGGAGAAGATACGTGCTCAGCCAAGAATCAACAGATGTCGGGCGCCGTGCGGCGCCTATCGTGATAGGCGGCAGGCGATTGACGCGCGTGTTGACGGCATCCTGCGGTCGCCGCGCTACTCTATGGTCGAAAGCATGACGCGTCGACTCATTAGCCATCCTCTTGAGGTCATCGAGACGAAGATGTCACTCCGGCACCGGCGCACCAGCCTGGCGTTCGCGACGAGCTCGGTCGTCTGCACGACGAGTCTCGCGGTTTTGCTCGCGACCGCGGCCACCGCGAGCGCGCAGAGCCCCTGGACGGTGGACATCAGGCCGAGCACGGCGACGCTCATGACGGGCAACTGCACCGCCATCCGGCTGAACCTCGTCGACGCGACAGGCAAGGAATGGCCACGAAACCCGGCGGGCGGGCTCATCTCGATGGCCGATTTTGACTGGAGTGTCGCGGCTGGCGGAGCGGTGGTCGGCCGCTACGACGGTGCCGCCGCCTGGTCCGCCTGCGCTTGTCCCGCCTCGGCGGGCACAGTGGCCACCATCACGGCGACGTACCCGGCGAAAGCACTGGCCGACAAGTCGCGAATGCCCGGCGTGGCATTTCAGTCGAGCGTCACGGTACCGGTCGCCGATGGGAGGAGCAGCGGCGTGCCAGTCGGCTGTGAAGCGATCAAGACGACGACCGTTCCCATGGGGGGCGAGGTGGCATGGACGGTGACACTGATGCCCAGCGTCACCGCCATTCCGATCGGGTCGTGCAGCGCGGTGGGAATCGATCTGCGGGATGCGAGCGGCAAAGAGGGGCCGAGGAATCCCGCCGGCCAACGCGTATCGCTCGCCGACTTCGACATGAGCGTGAGTGCGGCGAGCGGCAGCTCCGCGGCCGGCTCGTACAACGGCGCGACGAGCTGGTCAGCCTGCGGCTGTCAGGGCTCCGCGGTCGGAGCGTTGGCGACGATCACCGCGACGTACCCGGCGCGCTTGCTCGCCGACCGCGCACGCGTTCCCGGTGTGGCGTTTCAATCCTCGATCTCGGTACCGCTCGCCGCCGCGCGCGGCGCGAATAACCCGTCGGCGTGCACCGCGACGACGACAACGACGATCGCGTCGGTCTCGGGCGCCCCCGTCACCGCGACGACGCCGCGCGCCGCGCCGACTGGCATCACGCCGCCCGGTGCGCCACCGACTGCCGCGCTTCCGGGCGGTGTGCCCGGAGCGATCAAGGGCCAACCAGTGGCCGTGGCGCCGAACGCGCCGCCGAGCGCCGCGCCCTCGGCGCCGCCGCGGTCCCCCAATGCGCCGGTGACGGTCGCGACGCGAGCGGGACCGGCCCCGGCCGGAGTGACGGTGACCGGCACGCCCGCGTCCGCCACGCTCGCGTGGCAGCCGGTTGCCGGTGTGGCCTCTTATGTGGTGACGCGAAATCAGGGCGGAGCGCCGCCCACACAACAGACGGTCGCATCTACCAACGCCGGGATGTTCGACAGCGGACTGGTCCCTGGCACGGCCTACACCTATACGGTTCGCGCGGTTCAGGCCGACGGCAGCGCGGGTTCGACCGACGTGGCATTCACCACGCCGCCCGCGGTGAACCCATCGGGATTCACGGCCAAGCAAACTGGTGATGGCGTGGTGCAGCTCGCATGGCAGCCAGTGGCGGGGGCTTCGTACTACGTGGTGCTGGGCCCCGGCTCGATCAACGGCGGCGTCAAGGTCAAGGATTCGACGACGTTCACCGTCACGGCCGTTCCGGTGGGGAGCCAGCAGTTTGCCGTCGGGAGCTACTACGACCCCGGTCCGATCTCGACGCCGGCGGCGGCGTTCCCGCGGGCCACGGTGAACGTGGCGGAGCTGCTGTCGGGCTGGGTCGACCTGCACACGCATCCGATGATCAACCTCGCCTTTGGCGGCAAGCTGATCCACGGCGGCGTGGACGTCGGCTCACTACTTCCCGCCGACAACTCGTGCAACAAGAAAGTGCGCGCCGCATCGATCGCGCAGGCACTCGGCCCCGACCGGCCATCGCACGGCGGCTGGAACGCCGTGGACTTTCCGTGCGGCGATAATTTTCGCCAAGTGCTGATCGGCGAGTTTCAGAGCGCGAACGACGCACTCGTCACGGGGAGCCCCGCGAACGGTTTTCCGAACTTCGACCAGTGGCCGAAGTGGAATGACCTGACGCACCAGAAGATGTGGTTCGAGTGGATCAGGCGCGCGCGGGACGGCGGCCTCCGCGTGATGGTGGCGCTCGCCACGAACAACACGACGCTGGGCGACGCCGTCTCGGGACCGGGTGACGGGCCGACGGACGACAAGGCATCCGCGGATTTGCAGTTGACCGAGATCACGAGCTTCGTCGCCCGGCACAACGACTTCATGGAGATTGCCAAGGGGTCGGCCGACGTCAAACGCATCGTCAAGTCGAACAAGATCGCGGTCGTGCTGGGCGTGGAGGTCGACAACATCGGCAACTTCAACAAGCTGCCATTGACGACCATGCCCGCCTCCGCTTCGCAGCTCCTGATCAAGAACGAGATCCAGCGGCTGTACGACGCCGGCGTGCGGTACGTCATTCCCGTGCACATCATGGACAACCAGTTCGGCGGCACGGCGATCTACAAGAACGACTTCAACTCCGCGAACATTCGCGAGGCCGGCTACTTCTGGAGCATCGAGTGCGCGGATGTGGCGGACAACATCACGCACACCTACGTCGAAGGGTCCGACGTGCTGCGCGACGTGGGCGCCTTCGTCAAGCTCGGCCTCGATCCGCTTCGCCGCTCGGGGCCACCCCCCGTCTGCCCGCCGGCAAATCCGATTCCGGGCCAGCCGCCCAAGAGCCGGGGACACCGCAACGCGCGCACGCTCACGTCACTCGGCACGTTCGCCGTGACGGAGATGATGAAGCGCGGCATGATCGTCGACATCGATCACATGGGACAGAAGACCGCCGACTCGACGCTCGCGATCGCGGAGAAATACGCCTACCCAATCGTGTCCGGACACACCGGTATTCGAGGTTTCGCGGGCGCCGACGCGGAGAACAGCCGGACCGCCAGGCAATTGGAGCGCATCAGCAAGCTGCACGGCATGTTCGGCCTCGGCTCCGACGGCCTTCACTCGACCGCGTGGGCGCGAAACTATCAGCAGGTGATGCTCGGCATGGGCTACCTGAATGCCGACCCCAAGAAGGCGACGTACGAGAACGGCATGGTCGGGTTCGGCACCGATCTTAACGGACTCGTGAAGGGGCCCATGCCGGGCGGCGGCAACCGGGTGGTGTACGACGCGCAGTTCCAGATGAGCAACACGGGCACGAAGTTCTGGAACTACAACACCGAAGGCGTCGCGCACTACGGGATGCTCGCCGACTTCGTGAGGGACGTGCGCAACGCTCCGTCTAACGGGTACATCGGCCCGGAAGGCGTCGCGATGGGCGTCGCGGGCCCCGATTTAGTCGACACGCATCTGATGCGGAGCGCCAACCACTTCTGGGAGATGTGGGAGCGCATCGAGTCACGAAAGAGCAGCGTGCCGTAGTCGGCGGGACGACGCGCGCTTCGTCTACTTCACGTGCGGCGGCGTCTCGATGATCTGGTCGAAGACGAGTCCGCTCGACCCTTCGCCGCGCCCGACCGTCGACCGGCGTCCGATCCACAAGAACGTGGAGCCGTCGATCCAGCGAGCGCGCTTGAAGGCGCGTTCGACCGTGCGGCCGGCGCGGGGGACTTCTTCCTCGGCGATAAAGTAGGGACCGGGCACGCGAAGCACGACACCCGACGTCTCCAGCGGCTGGTCGGGAAGTCGGGCGCGCTGCAGGCGAACGCTCCGCTCGGAGCCTGGCAGATGCGTGGGAATGAAGGGACGCCAATTGCGCGGCACATCCGTTCCGAGCTGATAGCGGGCCGGCGCGGTCGTCACCGGTTCGGCGGCGGCCGCAGCCTCGACGGTCGCGGGATCGAACGCGTCGCCGAGTCGAGACATCACGCGGCGCTCGACCGCCCACACCATGTTCGCCATCTCGTCACGCAGAAACTGCACTTGCTCGATCGCCGGCGCGGTGACTGTCGCGGTCAAGGCCGGCGCGAGCAGGAGGCCCGGACCCGCCGCATCATCGCCGTTCATGCGGAACATCGACCAGCGCTGCCACTCCTCGTCGCGCCCGCGGTCGGCGGCGCGGACGATGGTCTGATCGCCGAACACGTCCGTGATGAGAATGCCCTCGACGCGCGTAAAGCTTCCCACAGCCAGCTCGAGCGGCAGCAGACACCAATCGTTGGAGTAGATGAGCATGAACTCGGCGAGCATGAGCTTGGCGAGATCGTTCGTGTGCACATCGAGGTGGCCGAACTCGGTCCGAGAGTTCTCGATCTCCCAGTAGCGCGGGCTCGGCATTCCGGGAAATTCGATCGACGTCGGAAGAAAGGACAACGCGAGCGATGCGGGAGCCGGCGCGGCCGGCTGCGCAGCGCGTGTGGCATCGAAGGCGTACCAGTCCAGCACTCCTCCCCGAAACTCATCGGCGACGAATGCCACTGCGGCCTGCGACGCCGAGCAGGAGAAGGCGTAGCCGAGCCGGTCGGCGCGCCACATCGATGGCGCGGCACGCGGCGCACCGTACGTCCGCTCGAACCAGTCGACGAGTGCCACGGCGGATTGGTCGAGGGCGGTGAGCTCGGCCGGCGTGACGCCCGGAAACGCCGAGGCGATGCCGGTATGCGAGCCATCGCGCACGGCGGCGATCAGCGCGGCGGCGTCGAACAAAAAGGATTTGCCCGCGTCGAAAAGCGCGGCCGCATCGGCCGTGTCCGCGCCCGACACGGCGGTTGCGTACGCGAGCGGGAAACGCGCGACGTAATCCGAGAGACGCGTCGCGACGCCGAGATCACGCAGCAGCAGTCGCTCGAGCACGCTCGCGGCCTGCATGTGGAGCGTTAGGTCGAACGGCGCCGCCTCACGCGACACGGTGACCTCGAGCGGCGTGCGAGCATCGTACGGCTCGGCGGCCGCGCCGGCGGCGAAGCCGTCGAGCGGCGCGGTGGTGTACGCGATGCGCGCGTCGATTGGCGATCCCGCGTCGTCGCCCTCGAACTCGCCGTACTGCCACTGCCGCGTGAGAAACCAGAGCGGATCGCGCACCTCGGCCCGGAGGCTGCGCTCGAAGTCGGCGCTGCGCGGCCGTCCTTCGAGGCGGTTCCAGCCCCGCACGATCGGCACCGGATCGCGCTCCACCATGGTGAAGTTGTAGACGGCGGCGACATGAGTGCTCAATGGCACGATGCTGCTCCTGACACGGCGATGAACGTGCGAATCGATTCGGCGAACGACCGCGGCTACGGAGTGACTTTGCTGACCGCCGCGGCGGCCGCGGCGGCGAAGTGGAGGTGTGCGAATCGCGACCCGCTGAACTCCGTGAGAATCGCCGGCAGCGACTGGAAATAGTGGCCCTCCGCCGCCGCGTGAGCGGGGTCACGGTCGATCAGCTGGCCGGTCTCCACCGCACGGATCTTGGCCAGGTTCAGCGCTTCGTTCACCGCGCCGACGAGATCGTCCCACTCCCAGTTTCCGCGGAGCACCGGCGGCACGGCCACGAGCACGGCGTGCGGCGCGACGGCATTCGGCCGGTTGAAGTTGAACGACACGCCCGTCGTTTCGCGATCGGTCGGCACGTTCTCCGTCCAGTCGTCGAGCATCAGTGCGGCGATCGCTGGCTTCAGTAGCAGCGGGGCGCCGAACACGGTGAGCGACAACCACTCGCCGCGGGCGAGTGCAGTGCCAATTTTCCCGCCGATCCACGGCGCGCCCGGCGTGTGCGGCAGCTGCAAGACGGCCGGGTCGCCGATGGGCCGCTCCATCCAACGCGTCACGGCAATGGACGACGTGAGCTCGGCGAGTCGCGGCCGCACGCGCGATACGGAATGCAACCACTCTTCCGTCGCCAGCGCGTCCGACGTGACCGGCGTCGCGAGGGCCTGCGCCAGCTCGCTCGCCTGATCAGTGTGCAACTGGAAGAGCGGAATCATGGTGAACGTCGGCCCGAAGAGCTCGTGCGCCGCGTCGAGGTAGCTTCGTCTGAGAAGGTCGGTGCGCCGCGCGGCTTCGTTCGACTTCGCGGGCTCGCTCGCCGGCAGCGGATCCGCGAACGCCGTGGCCCGCAGCGTCGCCGCGCGCGCAAGCCGCCCGTCCACGAGCTTCGCGACCGCCTGCGCCTGACCGATCAGCGCGTCGATCAGCGAACGCGTCACCGTCAGTCCGTCGGCCGGCAGCGCTTCCGGAACGCCGAACGGCACCAGCGCGAACAGCGCCGTGCGGAGTGCGTTCAACGCCGGCGTCCACGCGGGATCGCTCACGGTTGTCGCGTCGCCCTCGAGCGTCGCGCGCAGCGGCGCGAGCACGGCGAGCGCCGCCTCGACCGTCGCGGCGGCCGCCGTCATCGCGACCGCCGCGACGTCGAGGCGCTGCGTCAAATCCTTGAACGCCACCAGTCTCGCGTTCCCGCTGGCGGATCCGCCCGGATCAGCCGCGTCGGCGCGCGGCACGTCGGCGTTGCGCCACAAGTCGCGCGCATCCGCTGCGCGGGCTCGCGTCACCATGCGGCGTAGCCGCGCGAGCAACGGTTGGACGGTAGCGAGGCTGCGCCTGCCCGCCGCGCTCGTCGAAAAATCGAAGCGCACCGAAGCAGCCGCCGCGACCGGGCCAACGGCCGGCGCGACGACGCTCGAGCGCTCGTCAGGCACGCCGTGGTCCGAGCGAAAACGTCGGATGAGGTATCGCTCCAGCTCGCTCGACCGGTCGCCGAGTCGGTCGCCGCTCATCAACACCACGTCGATCGGCTCGAGGCCCATGCCGGACAGCGTCTGCACCACCGGCGCCGCGGCGCCGTCGCGCACCGTCCACTGCACGTCGGCCGCCAGCGGCAGGTGATCGGCGAGCCAGTGATTCAGCTGGGCGTTCGCGCTGGCGCGAGGGGAGAGCTTGGCCGACCACCCGGTGACCGCGTCGACGTCCAGCGCGAGCGCGACACGAAAGGTCAGCAAGTTGCTGCTGCGCTGGGTGCGAATCACCTCCGGCTCCGGCGGCACCTCGGGATCGGTCATTGCCTGCAGCGATGCCTTGGTGCGCGCGACATTTCCCTGCACCGCCTGATGCACACTCTCGGCGAGCAATAGGTCGGACACCGCGTCGAGTGCGTCGCGCGCCCGCTCGACTTCGGCGACGATCGCGCCGGCGGCCGCGGTGCCCGCCGCCGGAAGACCGGCCACTCCCCACGGGAAACTCTTGCCCGCCGTGGCCTCGACGAGATCGAGACCGTGCACGACGTTGCGCGCCTCGATCACCTCGGCGCTCGTGCCCGCCGGGATGTCTGTGAGGAGGCCGGCCACCAACGGAAAACGATCCCGCAGCGCGTAGATGAACTGATCCAGCTCGATGCCGGGATGGCGCTCGTGCAGACCGCGCTCGATCTGATACCCGAGCAGCGCCGCAATCGGCTGGCCGTTGCGCACGCCTTCGGTGAGCGCGAGCGCGACGCGCATCCGCGCCGAGGAGAGGTTGATGGCGAACGGCGTCGGCAGCGCCGCGCTCGCGTGCGAGAGGTACGCGTTCCTCAGCACGGACGCCGTCACCGATTGCATCAACGACGGCGCGTGAACGAAGCCACCGTTGTCCGCATCCTCGAACAGGCTCCCGCCCGCCGCCGGACGCAACGCGACCGGAATCGTGTCGGCCGGGATGCGCGCGCGCCCGGCGGCCGGATGCAAGTGCTCGATCCACCCGTAGGCGCCGATGTAATACGCCGGCGTCTGCGCGGCGTTCCGCATCTGCGACAACCGCTCCGAGTACAGCGCGCTGATCCAGGCATCGAGTCGATACGAGCACAGATCGACGTGCTCGGCGAGCAGGCGCTCGAGCCGCGCCGTGGGCACGTCCGCCAAGGCGCCGATCGCCGTGTGGACGTCGGCGACGCGCGCCGTCGAGGCGAGCTGAACGCCGCCGAGTCTCGCCCTGGCGAGCGTCCAGTCGACGAGCGGCGTCGCCACGGCGGTGAGACCGAGCCGCGATGCGTCGACTTCGAGCACATCTTTGCGGAGCGCGTTCTGCGACGCGCCGATGTTCGCAATGAGCGGATCGCGATCGACCACCTCGAACAGCGCGCCCCCAAACGTACGAGCGGCGTCGAGCGTCCCCGATTCGAGCGCCGACAACAGCGCGTGCCGCAGCAGCATGTACAAGAGCGATTCCGGGGGACCGACGGACACGCCCTCGGCGTTGACGAAGGTCTGGGAGACGAGGTCGGCGCGATTGGCCTGCGACAGCCAGTGCAGAAAATTTCGCTTCCCGTCGAAAGGGGCGATCGTAGCGCGCTCGGAGAGCGGCACCACGGGATCGCGGTCGACGAGCGGCGCGCGCCAACTGTCGGTATGCGCCAGAAACGTGATGAACGCGAGGAGCGGGTCTTCCGGACCGGTGACAAACGGGAAGCCGGTCGCGACGAGGCTGGCGCCGCGCGATCGCTTGAGCTCGGTGAACCATTCCTGGATCTCGGGCGCCCGCCCGCCGCCGAACGCGAGCCGCTGGCGAACGTATTCGTCGGACACCGCCGTTCTCGAGACGAAATCGGTCGAGCTCGCGAGAAGTCCGATAATCGTGAGCAGCCGCTCGAACGGATCGACACCGGCCTGCGCGGCGTGCGCCGCGGTGTCGCCGAGTGTCTTCCACTGTGGGCGATGCTTCCGAATCAGCGATGCGATCGCCGGCGCGGCATCCCCCGTCGAGGCGGCTTGGACGCCGCGCGGGGGATACGCCCATCGCTCCCACGCGCTGGTGACGACTATGCCGTACGGCTCACGTCCGATGCGCAACGCCGGATAGTGGCCGCGGCCGCTGACCCATTTCACGAAGAACGTGTGGACGGCGGCAGCGGTCTCCGGCGACACGAGCGTCTTGAGAAACTCGCCGACGAAGTCGTCGAGCGTGCCGGGTGTCGCCGCGTGGTTCATCGCCAGCGCCTCGGCGATGTCGGTCGCCTCGGCGTTCGGCAGCCGCCGCGCGAGCTCGCTCGAGAGTCCGAGCAGCTCCTTGAGGCGCCATCCGTCGCTCACGCCAAGCATTCCCGGCTGTGGCGAAATGTCCGGCGGCGCATCCTCGATCGCGAAGAGTTGGTCGATGTCGCCCGACGGCGGCTGCCAGCCAGCTTTTGCGCTGTCGGTATTGTTGGTTGGCATGCCGGCACGCGCGAGCCCACAGCCGTCGCCGTGGCGATGCTTGGCGATCAGCCGCTCGAGGGTGGCCGGCGCCGCCTCCGGTGGCGTCGCGCCGCGGACGCCGATCGCGACGATGCGCTCGAAGCCGGCGGTGTCGAAGGGCGCCTGGAGCGGAATGCGCACGGCCATGCCCACGCCGACGGCGGTGTCGAAATCCGTGAGCCATTTTAGCGCGGGCGGTACGATCATCGTGCCGGTCGCCTTGTCGCGACCGAGCCACGAATCGGATTGGAGCGCGTCCGGCGCGAGCACGAGATCGTCCGGAATCGGCCGCCCGACGACTTCGTGCACCTTGTTGCCGTTGGCGTACGTGAGCACCACGAAGCGATCGGGAAGCCCATCGGCGCGCGGCAGCGGCGGCTCGCTCGGCGCCGCCGGAGCAACGACCGGATCCGCGGGCTCGGTCGCGCCGATGATGTAGCTCGCCCGATAGGCGCCGTGACGCGTCGCGAGCGTCGTGAACGATCCCTCGTAGACACGCCGGCGATCGGCATCAGCGGGGCGTGCGCGCGCGTCGGCGCGCGCCCGCCAGTATTCCTCGGCCGCCGCGCGCTCGGCGACAGTGACGGTGCTCGGCGGTGCCGCGACGCTGATGTCGTCGGGGAAAATCCGCACGCGAAGCTCGGTCCCCTGCCCCGCGCGCGCGAATTTCGTCTCGATTCGCACCGGCAAGAGCACGATCGGATGCCGGTCGGAGAACGCACCGACGATCGCCTCCGGCGAGAGGGCCTGGAGATCGACCAGGCCCGCGAAGGCACGGTCGCGTAGCGATGCGTGCTCCTCGCGCGCGCCGTGCGCCTCGCCGGCCGCGTCGGCGCGCTGCCCGCGCAGCCGCACGAGCTCGCGCTCCTGGCCGGCGCGCTCCGCCTGCGCGATCGCGTCATCCAGCGCGCGCAGGCGCTGCTCGGCGGCGATGGCGCGCGCGAGCGAGGCGTCGCGCTCGTCGCGCAACCGCGCGACTAGCGGCTCGTCAGGCATGTCATCATCCGGGCGCGACGGGCTTGAGATTCTGCAGCATGTTGCGTCCGTGAATGCCGACCATCACCGGTTTCTGATAGAGGATGTACGCCATGTCGGCGGCGTTCGAGCCCCACTTCACGCCCGCATCATCGCCGGTCAGCCCCGGCTTGAGCGCCTTCGTCACGTCGACTGCCTGACCTCCACTCAGATCGATGTGCGCCCAGGACAAGTTGTCCCACCTGCTCGCGGCCGGCTTCGCGGGCGCACCGACGTCCATGCCGAAGCGCGGCTCGCCGACCACTTCCTGCAGTACGAAGAACCATCCGAGCTTCGTCGGGTCGATCACTGCGCGTGCGGCAGCGGTCTCGTCCAGCCGCGCGTCGCCGCGCACCTCCGCGAGCGTCAAATCGAATCCAATGAAGTGGATGTCGGGTGCGACCTTGGCGCGGTAGAGCGGAAAACGCAAACGTGGATCCTTGTTGTTGGCGCTGAACAGCTCGCCGGTCTCGTCCGAGAGCACCAGACGGTTGGCTCGATCGCCGGATCCCCAGCGCGCCTGCTGCGCATAGATGAACGTGTTTGGGTAGCGCTTGAGCAGGTCGCCGCGGATGACGAGCACGACCTGCGACGCATCGCCCTCGGCGTCTCTCTTGTTGTGCGAGCCGAGCCTCTGCGTGCGGCGCCATTGATGGATTGGAGGGATGTCCTTCAAGTCGTCGGCGAGTGTCTTCGCGTCCCGCTTCTCCGTGTCGACGTAGTGCGACACGTCCCAAAACTGGCGGAAGTAGCTCCCCTGCTGATCGGTCGGGTACTCACGCCAGAGCAGCTCACGCGCGAATTCGTGATTGAGTCCGACCAAGTACGATTCGATGAACGGCTGGTTCGTCTTCATCAACGAGATCGTGTTGTTCGGGATCAGCTTGAGGTTGGGCACGAAGTATTCGCTCGAGAGGTTGTCGAGCGGGAAGTACATCGGAGCCTTGATGTCCGGGTACTTCATCACCTCGCGCAGCGTGTCGAGATCCAAGCCGCGGCGCGTGGCGACGTAGCCCTTCGCGTATTCGTGCGCCGACATCTCGCCCATGCGCATGAGCGGCGCGAACCGCGCCGCCATCGCTCGGTGCGGCTCGATCGCGGCGAGCGCCTTTGCACGAACCAGCTGGAGGTCGAGTGCCGGCTTCGGCGCCGGCGGATCGACGCGAATGGCGAGCGCGGTCTGAAAGTCGAGAAGCGCGCGACGCATGTCCGCCGCCGCGACGTTGTCGCCCGCGATGAGCGGCGGAACGGCCGGTGGTGCGGTCGATGCGGGAAGCGTCGGCTCGACGGTGCTCGTGTACGTGAACGACGCGCGGGCGGGAATGGTCGCGATCGCCTGCGGCGTCAGCCCGGCGGCCGATAGCATGTTGGCGACGCCGGCCGCCGGGCTCGCGTTCCGCACGGCAGCGACGGCCGCGGCCGCGCCGACGGCGGCCGCGATCGCCACCACGATCCCGATCGCCGGCGACGCGATGAGGAGCGGAATCACGAGCACGAGCGCGAGGAGCAGGAGCCACCACCAGTTGCGCCGCACCCAGCCGACCCACGCCGGCGGCGCGACCGCGGCGCTGACCGCCTCGACCGTCGCGCCGCCCGCCGGCGCACGTGGTGGTGCCGCCGAGATCGTGCCCGCGCTCAGGCCGGAGATCACGCGCGCGATACCGCCGATACGATCGGACGCCGGCAGCAGTTGCCGAGCCGCGAGGCCGCGTGGCCGCAGCTGCTTGCGCAGCGCCGGCGACAACGCCGCCTGCGGCACACGGCTCGCGCCGACGAGCGCGCGCAGCGTCACCGGACTGCCGAGCACCTTGGCAAACGTCGGCGCCATGAGAGCGGTCGCGCGCTCGGCTGGTAATACGGAGAGGGTACGCGCGTACGCGGACGACGACGCCTTGGTCGCGAGCTGGGCGCGGCGAACCTTGTGGTTGATCGTGAGCACGTCACCGATCTGCTCCCACGCCTGCCGCATGTACTCCTCTTGATGCTTGCGAATCACACGAGCACCGAGTCCAGCCGCGGCGCGGTGGCGGGGATCAAGATTCAATTCGTTCACCCATCCGCGCTCGGTTGCATTCACGCGCTCGACCTGCGCGTGCCAGCACCCGTGAATCGGCGGCGCGACCACCGGATCGGCTTCGCCGGCAACGCGCGCCTCCGCCGGTGCATTCAGCACCGGCTCGATTTGCGGAACGAAATCGCTCGCGGCGGCAAGGGGCTTTTGAATCGTGGTCGGCGCCAGCAACGCGCCCTCGAGCCCCACCACTCCGTCCGGCGCGTTGGCCACGCTCGCGACGCCGAAGCCCGGTTGCGTGACGTCCATGTCGCGAATGCCCACGCGCGGATCCATGTCGCGCGGCACCAGCGCGTGCACCAGCGCCTCGAAGTCGCCGTCGACGCCCGTGCGGAAGTACCACTCGTAGTAGATCGGGAATTCCGTCGCCGCGCCCGCCGATGCCCGGACGGTGCCGTCGTCGGCGTCGCCGACGGTCTCGCCGAGACCCGCCTTGCGACCCACCTCGAAGACCGGGACGACGAAGGCGGTGTATCCGGTATTCGCGTCGAGCTTGCGCGGACAGAGCACGCGCGCATAGCCGACATCGGGGTCGGCGTCGAGCGCCGCTTTGAGTGACGCGAGGTTTGGCGCCGTCGGCGTGCCGCCGAGCGCCTCGTTGAGATGCACGTGCGCCCACGCCCACTCTTCGCCGAGCTTGGGAAACAGATCGGCGCGCTTCGCTTTGCTCGTCAAGTCGAATGCGGGGAGCGGCCGCCCCGGCGCCAACGAGCGCTTGAACTCGTCGTCCTTGAGCACGACCAGCGCGATCCACGGCGGGAGCCGATGCTGCTTGCCGTCGACGACGAGCGGCGAGTAGCGCCAGGGAAAGTCTTCGTCGTAAAAATCAACAGCGGCGAGATAGTTCGGCTCGAAGTCGGTGACGAGGGAGCGCGGCTCGGTGCGAATGACTTGATGCGGATGCACGCCGGCGATGTCGCCGGGCCCGACGAGCCGAACGGTGACCGGCGGTACGACCGCCTGCGCGGCGTCCGACTTCGCCGTGACCGAGACCGTGAGTGTCGCGCGGCTCGCGCCGGCGCCGGCACCCGCATCGAGGCGATTGCCGAGCCCGCGCCGCATCCACGGAAGAAAGGTGTATCGCGCGATCGTCATCAGGGTATCGAGATTGCAGGAACGGCCGCCGACGCGGGAAGCATCTGAATGGCGCCGGCGAGCTCCGGACGATCACCGATCAGTCGCGCGATCGCCTGGTCGGCTGCGGTCGCGCTGTCGAAGACGAGATGGTCCGCATGAAGGGTCAAGTCCGATGTCGAGACGACGGCGTACCGCTCGGGCGCGAGCGACGCGCGTTCGGCGAGCGCGGACGGCGATCGCTGCGCGTACGAGACGGGCGACTGCGCCACCGCCGCGCCCCGCACGATCGAGCGCGCCAGCTCGGCGACCATCGTGAACGCGAGGCGCACGGGGTGGTGCTCGGGCAGATAGATCAGTTCGTAGACGACGTCGCGCACGCGCATGAAATCCGTGCGCGGGGCGAGGTCGCCGCCGACGACGATGCCGGCGTCGTAGTCCGCGAACGACGGCCGCGACAGCTTCTCCGCATCGCTCATCGCGAAGAACTGCGCGGGCGCGAACTGCTCCCGCGTGTTCGTGACGGTCGCGTCCTCGCCACCGAGCTTCACGTCGGCGAGCGTGAAGACGCTGCCTTTGTCGGGCACGCGCGAGCCGAAGCGCTGAATCGCGATGTGGAGCGGCACGAGCTTCTGGGTGATCTCGAGCGCGCCGAACGGATGGAGCACCAGGACGGTCGCCGGGTCGGGGAGCGCGCGCAGCGTGACGTGCTGGTTCGACGCCGCCGGGAGCCGCGGGCGCCAGTTGCCGAGATTGCCGAGCGCCGTCACCACCGCGCCGAGCACATCGATCGGCGCGAGCCGCGTCTCTTGCGCGTCGCCGAAGGTGATGTCGAATCCAACCTTGATCGTGACCTTGACGATGAAGCCGATCCGGAACGAGCCCGTGCCGCGTGCATGCCACGGGCTCGGCCCCTCGAGCAGCAGCTGCAACTGGATCGCGAACAGCACCTCACTCCCCGTTCGCACGCCGATCTCCGCGGTGATCTCGGCGATGAAGTGAAACGGGTTGAAGTTGATGAGTACGTCGAGGCCGAGAAAGCCGTAGACGTTGAACGCGTCGATGCCGTAGTACACCTCGACGCGCGCGCCGAGCTGCACGCTATTCGATGTGACGGCGAAGTAGACTTGCGCGGTGACGTGCGGATTGCCCTGGAAGAGCACCACACCGAGCCGCGTCAGCTCGGGGAGGTTCATCGGCGGCGGCGTGTACTCCGGATGAAAGCCGCCCACGGTGAGCAGGAAGTTCGCGCTCTCCTTCCAGTACGCGCGCACCGCCATGTCGCCGGTGAGCGTGAAGGTTCCCATCCGCGAATCGAACAGCGATGCGTCGAACCACAGCTCGCCCTTCTCGAAGTCGATGCCCCCCCCGAAGCTCACCTGCAGGTGGAGCAGCGGCAGGTCGTCGGCCGGCAGCGCCATGTGCAGCACGCCGATGAGCGTGAACATCGGGCGCGGGATCTCGAGGACGATGCCGAGCGAGAGCGAGATGAGCGTCGGCGTGCCCCAGCCGAGTTTCGCCATCGGTCCAACGAGAAAACGGCCGTCGCGCGCGGGAAAGACGCGCTTGAGGTCGCCGATGATGCGCGCCGAGTTGGCGACGATGTCGGTCGGGAAGAGGATGCTGTTGAGCGAGCCGTCGTGGACGCCGTTCTGCAACTGCTCGAGCAACACCGTGCGATTGAGGCCGAGCAGACCACCGACGCCGACGAGCGTGAAGCCCCACGACAATTGAAGCGGCGGAAACTCGGCGACGATGATGATGAGGAGCGAGAATCCCTCACTCCCGTCCGGCAGACGCGTCGACAAAATGCCGATCGCGCGCACAGACACCACCGCGAGGAAGGTGAGCTCGAGACCGCCCGCGTACTCGCCTTTCTCGGGATCGAGATCGAGGAAGCCGCCGCCGACGAAGCCACCGGCGTTGAGCTCGAGGCCGACACCGGTTGGCGGCTTGAATCCGAGCGAGATGCCGAGCGGTCCGGCATTGCCGGGCGCGAAGCTCGCCTCGGCGCGCAGGCCGATGCCGCGCACCACGAACTTCAGCGGCCCGAGATCGCCGGCGATCGAGGCGCCAACCGCAAGCTGCACGCGCGGCGGCGCTCCCGAGGGCACCGACACTTTCACCGTGAGGTCGTCGACGCGAACCGGTCCGAGCTGGAGGTGCGGGTGCAGCGCCACCTCGAATGCCGCGCTCCCCTTGAAGCGGATGCCGTTCGCCTGTGACCACTCGATGCCGAGGGGCACGGTGACTTCGGTCTTGCCGAGGCCGATCACTTTTTGAATGAAGCTGTCGCCATCGCCGGAGTCGAGCACGACCTTGAGACCGTTGAGCTCCGCGGCGAGCGTGAGCGACACACCGCCGGCGCCGACATCGGCGCCGAGGTCGAGCTTTGCCGAGGCGAACTCGATGCGCGATGCGGTGGGATCGCCGAGCAGCACCACCGGTGTGCCCGGCGTGAAGTCGAAGCCGACGCCGATGCCAGCCGAAGGCGGCGGCGTTCCAGGGGCGAGCGGATAGCGAATCGAGACTTGGCCGGGCCGAATGATCAAACCGAACAGCGTGCCCGCGTTCGTGCCGGCGCGTACCCGCATCTTGACCTTGGGGTGCAGCTGCACCTCCAGCGGCAGCGCGCTCGGAATGCGCGGCTCGAGCACGATGCCGGGCAGCGCGCCGCCCTGCGCCGGCAACGGTCGCACGACGAACGACGCCTCCAACGACTTGCCCGCCGCGCGCCCGAAGAAGAACGGGAGCTCGAACGACTTCGGCAGCGGCGGCAGGTCAAACTCGGAGATGCCTAAGTAGCCGCTCGCGATCTCCGGCGTCGACTCGCGCATCACGACCGGAAAGCGCAGTCCGAGGAAGAGACCGGCGAGATCGTCGAGCACGCGTTGCAGGTCGAAGTCCGGCGTCCCCCACTTGTAGACGCGCGCCGGGAGGTCGCCCGGGCTGGAGATCACCTTCGGCAGCTCGCCCCAGTTGAACTGCGTCCGGATGAACGACGGACGCGACGCCGACGCAGACACGGTCTGCAGGCGGACGACGTTGAGCGACGCCAGCAAGTTGAACGCGGCGCCCGCTTCGCGCGCCAGATAGTCCGTGAGCAGGAGCTCGAAGAGCCGGTCACCGATCTCAGCCGCGTACGGTGCTGGAGGAACGCCGGCCGGCACCGGGCCAGTGCGCAGATTCTGGATGCCGTCGAAGATGCGCTTCGAGGTCAGGAGTAAGTCGAGCAGCTCGTCGAGCGACGGCGATACTGGGAAAGTCTCGACCGTCTTGAGTGCCGAGCGCACGTCGGTGGCGAGGGTGACATACGGCGCGGGGATGCTCGTGGCGCGGAAGCCGAGCCGTGCCATCAGCCGCATGAATGCGCCGAGCGATGTGCCGGCCTCGATCAGCGGGGTGGCGGCGCCGATCAGATGACGAGCGATGACCTCGAACGTGTGTCGCGACTCAGCCATGCATCACTTTGGATAGGCCGGGCTGTAGTCGCGGTCGATGTCGAAATGCGCGCGGGCGTCGATCAGCTCGGCGAGAATGAATCGACAGACGTGACAGAACTCGTTCGCCTCCATGTGCGACGCGCGCATCATGCATTGGCCCGCCGGGTGGTACACGCCGCACCCGTGCCGCACCCCGCCGTTGAACAGGCCGATGACCCGCACGACATGGCGGCGCGACCAGGAGCTATCGAATTCGTCAAACTCTGACGCCACGGTACTGCTGTGCAATTCGATCTCGGTGGCGATGCTACAGGGCCAGGTACCGAGAGAGCGATTCTTATTGTTGATGAACTCGGCGATCGGCGGGGCAATGAGGTGGAGGAAAAGGCCGGCTGACTCGGGGTCCGGAACCGGCACGTAGAGCACGCTGCCATCGTCGAAGGTCGATGGCGGTACCCCGAGCGCACCGCTGACGATCACGAAGTCGCCGTTCGGATCCAGGCCGGCGACCTGTAGGGGCGCGCTCGTCACCGGCGCGCGATTGATCACTTCGCGCCAGGCGCGCTTCCGCAGGAACACCGGGTCACCGACCGCGAACTGGAACGCAGCTGCGCGCAAGACGGGAACCAAGAAGGCGGCGCCCGCCGGCGCGAGCGGACCGCCGACGAAGGCAGCGGTGCGTGCGCGAAGCCAGTTCCATTTTATGGCGTTGGCGCTGATCGCGCCTCCGAGACGCACCGACGCGTCGGTCGTGACGTTGCCCGAGTCGTCCAAGTCGGATTCCGGCCTGGTGAACGGCCCGGGAAGATCGACGTACTCGTCCTCGAGGCCGAACGAGTGTCCCAGCTCGTGTGCCATCGTCCGCCATGTATCGATGGAGACGCTGTCTGGCACCGCCTCGAAGAAGTCGAACGTGAAGGCACGCCGGCCGGCGACCGCGCGCACCGGCATGGAATAGTTACCGCTATCGAGCGACATGGCGATGTGAGGAGGCACCAGCGGCAAGTTCTGGGTGCCGAAGCGTTGACCGCGCCCACCCTTGATGCCGGCGATCATGACGACAAGCGATTGGCTGTCGAAGTGAAAGTTCGGCCGTATCTCGCGCCAAACGTTGCCCAGCGCGTTGGTCGCTGGTGGCCCGTCGAGCGCGACGTTGTTCGATGCTCGCAACTGGGGAAAGAACATCGTGAGACTGAGGGCGGAACCGCGATAGGGATGCAAGCGGAGCATCGGCACCGGTGACAGCCCCGCTGCACTCGGCGGCTCGCCCAGCGCCATTGCAGGAAATCCGTCGACCTCGTCGATGAAGGTGCGCGTCGCGAGCTGCTTCCATTCGGTTACCAGCTGCGCCCACTTGGCGGGGAGTGGCGCGGCGGATGCCACTTCCGCGGGAGGATCTCGCATGGTGGCGGACCACCGCGTGTGCAAGTCGACTTCGGAGACGGCGGCATCGGCGAGCACGGGGAGGCCGGCCGCGTAGAGCAGATGCGTTACTTGCCACGGCTCGTCGAGCACAGGCGGCAGCGCCGGCGGCACGCCCTTGGCCCAGCTGTGGAGACCGGACTCCCAGGTGTAGACCTCGCACCGCACCGAGGCGCCACGCGCCGGGGCCGGCACCGCGACGCGCCAGAAGTTCATCGACCCGGCAAGCCGGTCGTAGGGACGCGTGAGCGCGTCCGTTTTCAGATGGTGCGCTATCAGATTGCAGATCGGCTCGAGCTTTCCCACATCCGCC
>JBDUCS010000220.1:0-6986 GCA_040003335.1 Gemmatimonadaceae bacterium
CTCCTCGCCATCTGACACCCGGTACTCGCCATGCGTCGCTCGCCCGCAAACCGTCGTCCCAACTGGCAACAGCGCGTCGAAGAGGTCGGCCTCCTCTATCATACGACCCCATCCGGCATGCCGTATTGGGACGAGTCGGCTTTCTACGAGCTGACCGCGAAAGAGGTTGATGAGCTCGAGCGCGCGACGAACGACCTTCACGGCATGTGCCTGGAGGCGGTCGACCACGTGATCGCGCGCGCGCGATACAGCGAGCTCGGCATTCCCGCCAATGCCATTACGCTCATTGAGCGCTCGTGGAACGACGAGCCGCCGGCGATCTACGGCCGCTTCGATCTCAGCTACGACGGCCGGTCCGCACCCAAGCTCCTCGAGTACAACGCCGACACCCCCACCGCCCTCCTCGAGGCGGCCGTCGTCCAGTGGTATTGGCTGCAGGACGTCGCCAAGGATCGTGATCAGTTCAACTCGATCCACGAGCGGCTCATCGCCGGCTGGAAGGATCTCAAGCCGTACCTCAAGGGGGACGTCCTGCATCTCGCCGGCCTCGATACGTGGGAGGACACGCTCACGCTCGCCTACATGAACGACGTCGCGAGCCAGGCCGGGGTGGACACCAATCAGCTCACGATGGAGGAGATCGGCTGGGACAACGGCCGCGCACGCTTCGTCGATCTCGACAACCGGCCTCTCTCTTCGGTCTTCAAGCTCTATCCGTGGGAGTGGCTGGTGCGCGAGCAGTTCGGCGAGCATCTCGTGCCGTCGTACGACAGCACCACGTGGATCGAGCCGGCGTGGAAGATGGTCCTCAGCAACAAGGGCATTCTTCCGATTCTCTGGGAGCTGCATCCCGGTCATCCGAATCTTCTCGAATCGTATTTCGAGCCCGGTACGCTGAAGAGCTACGCCAAGAAGCCGCTGCTCTCGCGCGAAGGGAGCAACATCACGCTCGTGAACGAGATCGCCGCAACCACGAGCGACGACGCCGGCTACGGCGAAGAGGGGTTCATTTACCAAGCGCTCGCACCGCTGCCCGATTTCGATGGCCGCCGCCCTGTCGTCGGAAGCTGGGTGATTCAGGGCCAGAGCGCCGGCATTGGGATCCGCGAAGCCGACGGCCCCATCACGGGCAACACCAGTCGCTTCGTCCCACACCTTTTTTGACAGACGAGCAGCCCTGAGCACACGGTGCTCGGCAGTAGATTGGTGAGAATCCAGAACACCGACCACTGACCACCAATCACCGCGATGGAGCTCGAGCTAGACGTCATCGTCGTCGGCGCAGGACACGCCGGCACCGAGGCTGCGGTTGCCGCGGCGCGGCTCGGCGCGCGCGTCGCCATCGTCACCAGCGCGCTCGAGACAATCGGACAGATGTCGTGCAATCCCGCCATTGGTGGCATCGCCAAGGGCACGGTGGCGCGCGAGGTCGACTCGTTGGGCGGCATCATGGCACGCGCGACCGATCTCGCGACGCTTCAGTTCCGAATGCTGAACCGCAGCAAGGGGCCAGCCGTCTGGGCGCCGCGCGCGCAGTGCGACCGCGGCCTCTACCGGCGCGCCGTCCGCTCGCTCCTTGAGGAGCACGCGTCGCTGCACACCATTCAAGGCACCGTCGCCCAGCTTTTGATCGACCATGATGCCCGGCGCGTCGTGGGCGTCGAGACGCTGGAGGGACGCCGATTCGGCGCCACCTGTGTCGTCATCACCACCGGAACGTTCTTACGCGGTCGCATCCACATTGGCACCGACACGCAAATCGGCGGCGGTCGCGCCGGTGATGCGCCAGCCACGCATCTCGCCGAACAGCTCGAGCGCCTCGGCCTCGAGGTCGCGCGCTTCAAGACCGGCACGCCCCCGCGCATCGATGGCCGCTCGGTCGACTTTACCAAATGCGCGCGCCAAGACAGCGAGATCGATTCGTTCGACTTCTCGTGGTCGCACTTCTGGAGTGAATCGCGCGTGGGAGCCGGTGGACAGACGCGCCATCCCGCCCAGCTCCCCTGTTGGATCACCTTCGCCGGCGCCGAAGTCAAGCGCATCATCCAGGACAATCTGACGAAAAGCGCGATGTACGGCGGCGCGATCACGTCGCGTGGCCCGCGCTACTGTCCCTCGGTCGAGGACAAGATCGTCAAGTTTCCCAACGTCGAGCGGCATCAGATCTTCCTCGAGCCGGAAGGGCACGACACCCACGAGATCTACGTCAACGGCCTTTCTACATCGCTCCCGGCCAGCGTCCAACTCGAGTTCTTGCACGCCGTACCGGGTCTGGAGCGAGCGCGCATGACGCGCGCGGGCTACGCCATCGAATACGACTACTACCCGCCCACACAGCTCGATGCGACGCTCCAGGTACACGCACTCGGCGGTCTTTATTTCGCCGGACAGATCAACGGCACCACCGGCTACGAGGAAGCGGCCGGCCAGGGCGTCGTCGCCGGCATGAACGCGGGTCTCGCCGCGCTCGATCGCCCTCCCCTGCTCCTGGGACGTGAAACGTCCTACATCGGCGTGCTCGTCGACGATCTCGTCACGCGCGGCGTCGACGAGCCATACCGGCTCTTTACCTCGCGTTCCGAGTTTCGCCTCATCGTGCGACAAGACAACGCCCTCCGCCGCCTCGCGCCGTTTGCCCTCGCGCTCGACATGTTCGACGAGCGCGAACAGCAGCTGATCGCGCGTCGTTTCGCCGACGAAGACGAGGCGCGCGTGCTCGCCGAGCGCACGAGTGTCCGCGGCGACGACGTGGACGCGCTCCTTACTTCCGCCGGTGGACATCCACTTGCCCACGGTGTGAAACTGGTCGAACTCGCGAAGCGGCAGGGCGTCTCGATGCGCGAGCTGTTCGCCGCCGTCGGTGTCGGTGCCTCGCTCATCCCCGAGGCGGTGATCACGTCCGAGCTCGAGATCAAGTACGCGGGCTACTTCGCGCGCGAGCGCGTTCATGCGGATCGCCTGCGCCGGCTCGGCGATTTTGCGCTCGCCGCCAACCTGCCGTACGCGGACATGCTCTCCCTCTCGCTCGAGGCGCGGCAAAAATTGGGCGGTGTCCGCCCGCTCACCCTCGCCCAGGCCTCGCGTCTTCCCGGCGTCGGGCCCAATGACCTGCAAAACCTCGTCTTCGAGATCGAGAAGCGCCGCCGGCTTGCCGCATCGGTCGAATAAGTCGCGCTTTGTTCCTAAACAGGCGCTCGTGGATCCGTGACCACGCACAGTTATTAGTATCTTTGCGTTACTATTTCTGGAGTGGGGTCGGGCACCACTAGCGCCGTGCCGCCAACGGCACGATCCCCGCGCCACCGCGCACGGTATCTTTCAGCGCTAGTTTGAAACGATGCGGCGCGCGCACGGCGCGTCACGCACGCGCCACACTCTCGTCGTTCCGGAGGTTCCGTGTTGCTGCGTCCCCTCATAGTTGCTTCGATCGTCAGCCTCGCTCCCGCGCTCGCCGCGCAAGATCCGTCGGCGGGTAGCGCCGCCTGGGCACGCGTGCCGCAGATCGTCACCAGCGCCCAAGGTGAGAGCCGTGTGACGCCGGATCGCGCCACGATCGTCATTGGCGTTGAAACTCGGGCGCCGACGGCTGCGCAAGCAAGCGCGGAGAACGCGCGCCGGCAGCGCGCGGTCATCGACACCGTGCGTGCGCTAGGAATTACGCCGGACCAGTACTCGACGACAGGCTACAATGTCGCCCCGGAACGCGTTTATCCGCCGAATGGCGGCCAGAGCAAGATCACCGGGTACGTCGTCACGAACATGATCCGCGTCGAGGTGCGCCGCATCGAGCAGGTTGGAGCCATCCTCGACGCCGCGCTTGCCAAGGGCGCGAACGGCGTCAATTCCCTACAATTCACCGCGTCCGGCGCCGATTCGGCCCGGCATCTCGCAATCGCCGCCGCGGTGCTTCGAGCACGTGCGGACGCGGACGCGATGGCCCGGGCCGCTGGTGGTCGACTAGGTGACCTGCTCGAGCTCGATCTTCAGGGTGGCGCGCCATCTCCGCAACCCATGATGATGGCTCGCGCGCAGACCTCAGCTGAAGGTGGAACACCGATAAACCCTGGTGAGCAGACTATCGTTGTCGCTATAGTGGCGCGTTGGCAGTATCTTGGTGCCGCCAAATAATGAGCAAAACAGACAATTGTGGATAATTCACACCCGGGCATTTGAACTGTGCTTTCGGTGAGGTCAAACACGGTGGTGCCGTCGTTTCGTGTGTAGAGTGCGACCAAGGCACCAGCCGAGCACAGTCCCGGTAGTGTTCCACGTGGAACATTCTAGCGGCTCGGTGGCGCTCGCCGTATATTCCCGCCCTCGTCATTCCGCCTCTCCCCCATCAAACGGAAGCACGTGGGACGCGTCATCGCCATCGCCAACCAGAAGGGGGGCGTGGGTAAGACCACCACCGCCGTCAATCTCGCCGCCAGTCTCGCGGTCGCCGAGCAGAAAACGTTGTTGATCGATGGCGATCCGCAAGGAAATGCCACCAGTGGCGTCGGCGTCCCACGCGAGCAGCTCACGAGTACTGTCTACGATGCGTTGCTCGGCAATGCTCCCCTCGAGCAAGTAATCGTGCGCGCTGTTCAGTTCGCGCACCTCGATGTCGCCCCCGCAACTCCTGACCTCGCCGGCGCGGAGATCGAGCTCATCGATCATCCTCGGCGCGAGCGCGCAATGCTCGATGCCGTGAACGCGGTGCGCGATCAGTACGACTACATCCTCATCGACTGTCCGCCGTCTCTTGGTTTGATCACCGTCAATATGCTTGCTGCCGCGGATGCGATTCTGATTCCGTTGCAGTGCGAGTACTATGCACTCGAGGGGCTGTCGCAGCTCTTGAGTACCGTACATCTCATTCAGCGCGGGCTCAACGAGCATCTGACAATCGACGGCGTGCTGCTTACGATGTACGACGCACGACTCAACCTCTCTCGGCAGGTTGCTGCTGACGCGCGCGAGTATTTTGGCCCCAAAGTCTTTCAGACCGTCGTACCGCGAAATGTCAGACTCGCGGAAGCGCCCAGCTTCGGAAAGCCCATCATCTTGTACGACATCGCTTCCGTTGGCGCGCAAGCTTACATGAGCGTCGCTCGCGAGCTTCTCGAACGCCATAGGGCCGATCAGTTGGTGACGGACGGTGACGGCATGTCGGTGCCTCTCGTCAACTCCTAGCCGATGCGTGACACCGCGCGTTGGCCACCATTCGCCTTAACTGCCCCTTGCCATGTCCGCTGAAAAGCCCAGAAGGCTAGGTCGAGGTCTCGAGGCGTTGCTCAACGTCCGCCCGATTTCGCCCGCGCTCGAGGCTTCAATGCCCGTAGCGCCGGCCGCAGATCGTGGTGCGTTTCAAAAGGTCACGATCGGCGAAATTCGCCCCAATCCCTACCAGCCCCGGAAGCATTTCGCTCCAGACGAGCTCACGGACTTAGAGGCAAGCCTGCGTGTAAATGGATTATTGCAGCCGGTGACGGTCCGCCCGGCTCCTACCGGGAATGGGTATGAACTGATTGCCGGCGAGCGTCGACTTCGTGCAGCAACTCGCCTCGGTTGGTCGGAGATTCCTGCGGTCATCAAAGATGTCGACGACCGTACTCTGCTGACCCTAGCACTTGTGGAGAACCTCCAACGAGCGGACCTCAATCCCCTCGAGCAGGCGGACGGTTACCAGCGACTGATTGAGGAATTTTCGCTCACCCAACAGGAGGTCGCTGAGGTAGTCGGCAAGGATAGGTCGACCGTTGCTAACATGTTGCGATTATTGAATTTGCCGGCATCAATTCGCCGGATGCTTCAAGAAGGCCACCTCACACTCGGTCATGCCCGCGCTCTCCTGGCGGTCGGTAATGAGCATCGGATGCTCGAGTTGGCTCGCGAAACGGTCGCCAAAGGGCTGACCGTGCGTGACATCGAGGAACGTGCGCGCCAAGCGTCAACGCGCAAACCCAAGCGGACAACACCGCCAAGCGACGCGGTCTCGCGGGCGAGCTCTCCCGAGTCGCGTCGTATTGCTGACGACCTGCGGAAATTCCTCCAAACCGACGTGAAGATCACTCTCACGAGCGCTGATCGCGGTACGATCGAGATCGCGTTCTATTCGGCGGAAGATCTGGAGCGACTGCTCGAGCAGATGATGGGCACGCACCGGTTGCAATCACCATGAAAGACGTCAGGCCGGAGCAGAGCTCGCGGACGCGCGGATACGGTAATATGTACACGCCGAGTGCGGGCCCAATGATCATTCACTTGCAGCGCGCGCGTGGCCTAGCGCATCGCACGGTGGTGCTCACCCAGCGTCAAATGCACGCACTCCGTATCGGCGTGCTCGCCCTGCTCCTCATCCTGACACTCGGCGCCGCGAGCTGGGTCTACCTGGCGACGCAGGCGTCACGCGTTCCGTTTCTCACGCGCCGCGTCACGCACCTGCAGCACGATGTGCGGAGACTCGACACACTGCAGCTCAAGCTCGCCGAGCTCGAGCGGCGCTACAATCAAGTCCAGCGCATGCTCGGCGTCTCCCATAGTGGCGCCGTGAGCACGACGCGAGTGCCGTCCGATAGCACGCGACGCATCACGGCGCCGTGAGCTGAGCGCGACCCGAACCAGACAGGTGGCTCCATGGCGATCTTCGGACGAGAGGGAAACGGCACGGCAGACGCCCGGACGAGTGGGCAGACGGGGCGGGAGCCATCGCTATCGATCATCGCGGCGGGAATGATCATCACGGGCGATATCGAGACCGACGGAGTGGTGAAGATCGAAGGACGGGTGGACGGCGCCATCAAGGCCGCACGGCAGGTACTCGTCGGGCGCCAGGGCGAGGTACACGGTGACATCACCACACGCGAAGCGGTGGTCGGAGGGACGGTGCACGGAACGATCAACGCGGCGGAGCGCCTGGAAGTGCAGTCGACCTCCCTCATCGTCGGCGACATCAACACGCGCGCAATCGCCGTAGTGGAAGGCGGCCGTATCAGCGGTTCGGT
>JBDUCS010000221.1:0-6981 GCA_040003335.1 Gemmatimonadaceae bacterium
GGAGTTCGCGGATGCGCTCGAGAGGGCGGCCACCGGCACCGCTCGGCGGACCCCACGATGGATCGAGCGCATTCTCAAGAGCGACGAATAGGGTCGGCGAGGTAAACAAAAAAAGAGAAGACTCCATCCTCTCTTTTTTCTCTTTTATTGCCGCTACGTGTAACTTCTCCGCATGAAGCGCTACCCGGCTTTCGAGCCCGCCGAGTACCTGTCGTGGACGCGGGACGAGGGTGTCGTCCAAGCGTACTCGGAGACGATCGCGCGCGTCGAGGAGCGCGCGGCAGTAGTGGCGGCGATGGCACCCGCGGCGATGCTCGATCTCTATCGTGGCCTCGTGCGGACGCGGCTCACCGACATCGCGCTCAAGCGGATGGTGCGTCAGGGCGTCATCTCCAAAGCGTGGCTCGGCACCGGTGAGGAAGCGACGACGGTTGGGCCGGTGCATGCGTTGCGGCGCGGTGTGGGGGGCGACGTCGTCGCCCCGATGATCCGCAACAGCGGGGCGTGCACGGAGATGGGAATGCCGGTGGCCGACGTGCTGCGCGCGTACTTCGGAACGGGGGATAGCCCGAACGCCGGCCGCGACGGACACTACGGCAACCTGTCCTCCGGCGTGCTTCCGCCGATCAGTCACGTCGGCGACGTCGTGCCGGTCGCGGCGGGAATCGCGCTCAACTTCAAGATGCGCGGCGAAGACCGCGTCGCGATGACATGGATCGGCGACGGGAGCACCAAGACGGGTACGGCGCACGAGGGCCTGAATTTCGCCGCGGTGCAGCACGTCCCCGCGGTCTTCATCATCCAGAACAATCAGGTCGCACTCGGCACGCGGCTGTCGCAGCACCACGCGGCGGCGGGACACGCGGACTTCGCCGATTGGCCGACCGCGTATGGCATGTGGGGCGGCGTCTTTGATGGGAACAACGTGCTCGATGCATTCGCGGCCGCGTCCATCGCCGTCGAGCGCTGCCGGCGCGGCGAGGGGCCCGCGCTGCTTGTCGCGCAGACGTTCCGCATGGGTGGACACGCCACGCACGACGAGGCCGAGGCGCGCCGCACGTTCGCCGGCGAGCTGTTCGAGCACTGGGGACGACGCGATCCGATCGCCCTCTACGAGGAGTATCTGGCTGGCGCGGGCGTCGGCCGAGACACGCTCGCCACGATCGAGAGTGACGTGGAGAGCGAGGTCGAGCACGCGCAGGAGCTCGCCTTGACCAGCCGCGCCGAGCGGATGCCGGAGTCCGACACGGCGATGACGGGCGTATACCTCGACGACGGATTGCGGATCGCGGATCGTAAATCACGTGCCCCGACAGTTGACAGCCGATAGCGATAGGCGATAGCGAGCGACCGTCTCGTTCGTTCACTCCACCTTTGCGAGACATCATGCGCGTCTGCAGAAGCTCCGCCGCGGCGTTCGTCGCGCTCGTCGCCATCACGCCGGCGTGCAGCGCACAGGGAACTACGACCGCGGCGATGAGCGGCGGCGAGCTCGCCGGTTCGTTGTCGATGCCCGCGGGCTTCAAGGCACAGTACTTCGCCAAGGAGCTCCGCGGCGTGCGCTTCATGGCGCTCGGTCCGGACGGCGCCGTGTACGCGACCCAGCCGGGCGCCGGCCGCGTGGTACGGCTGTGGGATGTGAGCGGCGACGGGCTCGCCGACAGCGTGCGCGTGGTGATCGATGGGCAGCGGCAGCCCCACGGTCTCGCCTTCCACGACGGCTGGCTCTACATCGCCAACACCGATGCGGTCGTGCGGGTGAAGCTCGACCGTTTCGGCGTCGCGCAAGGAGCGCCGGAGAAGCTCGCCAACATCACGCCGGGCGGCGGCCACTGGACGCGCACCGTGATCTTCGGTGCCGACGGCAAGATGTACGTCGCCGTCGGATCGTCGTGCAACCTGTGCGTCGAGAAGGATTCCGACCGCGCCGCCGTGTTGCGCTTCGATGCCGATGGCAAAAACGGAAGAATATTTTCGCGTGGTCTTCGCAACGCCGTGGGCATCGCGGTGCGGCCCGGCAGCAACGAGGTGTGGGCGTCGCAGAACGAGCGCGACAACATCCAGCCCGATCACGAGAACCTGCCACCGGAAGAGTTGAACATTCTGCGCGACGGCGGCGATTTCGGCTGGCCGTACTGTTACTCGGTGAAAGCGCAGCCGATGCCGAATCCCGAGTACCACGACGCCGACCGCTGCGCGAAGACGCTCCCCGCGGCGCTCGATCTTCCTCCGCACACGGCGCCGCTCGGCTTGAGCTTCCTGTCGAACGCGACGCTCTTTCCGGCCGACTATCGCGGCGACCTGCTGGTCGCGTTGCACGGCTCGTGGAACCGCACCGTGCCGGTGGGCGCGAAGGTCATCCGCGTGCACATCGAGAGCGGCAAGCCGGTGTCGCAGGACGATTTCATTACCGGGTGGCAAGATGCGAGCGGCAAGCGATGGGGCCGGCCGGTGGACGTGCTCGTGAACAAGGATGGATCCGTGCTCATCTCCGACGACTCGTCAGGGTCGATCTACCGCATCTCACACTGAACGGCGAGCGTGCGCGTGAAGCGTCGTCACCTGTGGCGGAGCGCCGTCGTGCCGGCCGCGCTCGCCGTCGTCTCGTTGGGCAGCGCCTCGGTCGGCGCGGCGCAGAGCAACCTGTATCCGAGCGGCGGGCGAGCCGGCGGCTACCGGCCGGGCATCGACGTCGTGAACTACGACTTGTCGATCGACCTGCCCGACAGCGGCGCGACGTTCGAGGGTCGCGCGGTTCTGACGGTGCGGCGCACGGCTCGCGTCGACACGCTCGTGCTCGACCTGATCGCGCTGCGCGTGGACAGCGTGCTCGTGAACGGACGCGCGACGCCGTTCGGGCGCGACCAGGCGACGGTGCGCGTGCCGCTGCCGGCAGGTTCGGGCGACGAGCTCACGGTCGCGGTGCGATACGGCGGACGACCCGCCAACGGGTTGATCATCCGTACCGACTCGCTCGGCCGGTGGAGCGCATTCGGCGACAACTGGCCGAACAACGCGCGGCATTGGATTCCGAGCATCGATCATCCGGGCGACAAGGCGACGGTGTCGTTCACCGTGCGCGCGCCCTCGACGCTGCGTGTGATCGCCATTGGCGACCTGCTCGAGGAGACACCGCTCGCCGCGAAGCGCGGCGAAAGGGAGCGCACGCTCACGCGTTGGCGCGAGACGAAGCCGGTGCCGGTGTACGTGATGGTGATCGCGGCAGCGCCCCTCGCCACGTACGAGCTGGGGCGCACGGCGTGCGGGCGCGCCGAGTTCGGCTGCGTCGCGCAGTCGGTGTATTACTTCGCCGAGGAGCGTGCGTTTCTTCCCGGCCCGTTCGCGCAGGCGCCCGGTATCGTCGACTTCTTCTCGACCCTCGTGGGCCCGTTCCCATACGAGAAGCTGGCGCACCTGCAGTCGTCGACCAGCTTCGGCGGCATGGAGAACTCGAGCGCGATCTTCTACGCCGACCTCCTGTTCAAGAAGCACACGCTCGGTCCCGGTCTCATTGCGCACGAGACGGCGCACCAGTGGTTCGGCGACGCCGTCACGGAGCGCGAGTGGAGCGACGTATGGCTGAGCGAGGGGTTCGCGACGTACTTCGCCGCGCTGTGGACGCAGCGCTCGCTCGGCGACAGCGCATTCCGATCCGAGATGGCGCGGACGCGGGGCGAAGTGGTGGCGAGCCCGGTGTCGGTCGCTCGCGCGATCGTCGATACGGCGGAGACGAACTACAACAAGCTCTTGAACACGAACAGCTACCAGAAGGGCGGATGGACGCTGCACATGCTGCGCCGGCTGATCGGCGACTCGGCGTTTTTCGGTGGCATCCGGACGTACTACGCGAAGTATCACCATGCGAACGCGATGACGGACGATCTCCGGCGCGAGCTGGAGCGCAGCTCTGGCGGCGATCTTGGCTGGTTCTTCGACCAATGGCTGCGCCGCCCCGGCTTCGCCGAGCTGACGACGTCCTGGCGTTACGCCGCCGCAGAGCGCCGCGTCATACTTGAGATTAGGCAGAGCTCACGCTTCGCGCCGTACCGGCTCCCGCTCGTCGTGGAGGTGGTGGACGCGGGCGGCGTCGCACGCCGGGTGACAGTGCAAGTGACCGCCACGGCGACGCAGCGCGTGACATTGCCGCTGGATCTCACGGCAGCACCACGGAGCGTGACCTTTGATCCCGACGTCGACCTGCTTGCCGTCTTCGCCGCGCGCTGATCGCGTGCTCCGCGCCGCTCGCGGTGTCGCAGCCGCGCTGGCGGCGGCGCTGGCGTGCGGTGCGTCGGCGCGTTCGGCGCACGGGCAGCTCGCGCGGGGCGACACATTGATCAAGCTCGGGCGCGTGTTGGCGGCCGAGTCGTTGTACTTCGAGGCGGTGCGCGTACACCCGCGCGACCCGACGACGCGCCTTACCCTCGGCTGGTACCTGGCGTCACGCGGCCGGCTGCGGACCGCGGCGACGCTGATGGAGGAGGCGCGTTTTTTCGGCAGCGATCCGGCGGTGGTGGCCGATCATCTCGCTCCAGTCTTCTCGCGACTGGGTGAATACGGCGCGCTCGCCGACCTCCCGTCCTCGAAGCTCAGCGCGGGCGAGCGGGCGCGCGCGTCGTGGTTCAGGCTCAATCCGCCGTGGACGACCGGCCCCGATTCGGGCGACGTCACGTGGCGCGTCGGCGACAACCGCACCATCGGCATGGTGGCGCTCGTGATCGGCCGCGACACGATCATGGCGCGCATCGATCCGACGGCGGAGAATCTGGTGCTCGATACGGCGTGGGCCCGGCGGAAAGAGGTACTGCGCTTCACGACGCGTGGCGTGGAGGACGCGAAGCACGTCGCCGGTGTGACGGTGGCGGTGGCGATGGGCCCGTTCACGCTCAACAACGTTCCGACGTCGTTTGCGAAGCCCGCCGAGGCGAACACGGCGACGATCGGTCTCGATCTCTTGGGGCGGTTCGCGCCGACGTTCGATTCGACGAACGCGAGGATGACGTTGCGCAAGAACGGCATGTACGACGACCCGCGCGCCGAGCATCTGTTGACGCTTACCTATCGCACCGGCATCTGGCTCGTCGGGCCGAACGCGACCGTTCCGATCGGCAGTCCGGAAGCCGCGCGCATTCTCGGCAATCGTCGCTGGACGTTGGACGTTCGGCGCGGAGAGATCGCGGCCAAGCCCTAAGGGCGGTGATCGGTGATCGATGTTCGGTGTTCGGTTCCATCAACGGCGACGCCTGATACTCGGGAGTCGCCGTTGCGGTTCTGGCGCCTCGTACTGGACCGCACCGAACAGCCATCACCACACACCGGTCACCGCGAGATCCGCCGGAGCTCGACGAGCAAGCACCGATCCTGCACGACATCGATGCCGGCCTCGGCGAGCGTGCGGGCCGCCGAGTCGTTCCGGATGCCGAGCTGGAACCAGACGGACGACGGGTGCTTGGCGATGATGTCGTCGAGGTGCGCCGGGATGTGGTCGGCGCGGCGGAAGACGTTCACCATGTCGATGTCGCCCGGGATCGCGGTGAGCGAGCGGTATACGGGGCGGCCGAGGATCTCGTCGACGTCGGGGAAGTAGACGGGGACTGGCACGATGTCGTAGCCCGCCCGCAGCGCGTACTCGGGGACGTAGTAGGCCGGCGCCAGCGTCTCGGCAGTCTTGATGCCGAGCACGGCGATGCGGTGCGTTCGCTCGAGGAGGGCGCGGATGTCGCCGGCGCTCTCGACCAAGTGCGCGCGCCACGTTTCGGATGCCGGAGCGTCGGGTTCCATATTGTGAAACGTCGTTGCGAAATCTGTGCGCGGGTCGCGGGGAAGGGTAACTTATGCCTTCACCTTCTCGTGTGGACACGACATGCGGATGCTGGTACTTGGCGCGGGGCTGCAGGGCTCGGCGTGCGCGTATGACTTGCTGCAGAATCCGGAGGTCGCGGAGGTGCGGCTCGCCGATCTCGACGTCTCGCGGCTGGCGCCGTTTCTCGCGCCGTACTCCGGGAAGCGCCTTATCCCGACCAAGCTCGACGTGCGCGATCGCGAGGCGGTGTTGGCGCTCGGCGCCGAGAGCAACGCCGTCATGAGCGCGATCCCGTATTACTTCAACTTCGAGCTGGCGAAGCTGGCGGTCGAGGCGGGGACGAACTTCTGCGACCTCGGCGGAAACACCGAGATCGTCTTTCAGCAGAAGCGGCTCGACGCGAGGGCGAAGGAGAAGAATGTCACCGTGATCCCCGACTGCGGGCTCGCGCCGGGGATGGTGAACATTTTGGCGCAGTTCGGCATGGAGCAGCTCGACGCGGTGGAGACCGTGCGGATCTACGTGGGCGGGCTCCCGCAGGATCCGGAGCCGCCGTTGAACTATCAGATCGTCTATTCGCTCGAGGGCGTGCTCGACTACTACACGACGCTCTCGTGGGTACTGCGCGATGGCAAGCGCACGCAGGTGCAAGCGCTGTCGGAGCGGGAGCGGGTGGATTTTCCGTCACCGGTCGGCGAGCTCGAGGCATTCCACACCGCCGGTGGCCTATCGACGATGGCGTTCCGCTACGAGGGCAGGGTGCCGTCGATGGAGTACAAGACGCTCCGCTTTCCCGGCCACGCGCACATCATGCAGGCGATCCGGGAGCTGGGCCTGCTCGAGCTGAACGCAGTGGACGTGAAGGGAACGAAGGTCGTGCCGCGCGAGCTGTTTGTCTCCGCCGTTGGGCCGCGGCTGACAAAGCCGACGGGGCTCGACATGGTCGCGCTACGTGTGATCGTCACGGGGACCAAGAACGGCGCGCCCAAATCGATCGGGTGGGAGCTCCTCGACTACTACGACGAAGCGCGCGGCATCAGCGCGATGATGCGGACGACGGGCTTCTCGCTCTCAATTACTGGACAGATGCAGGCGCGCGGCGAGATCCAACCGCCGGGCGTGCACACGCCGGACGAATGCCTGCCGCCGGAGAAGTACATCGCCGAGCTCGACCGGCGCGG
>JBDUCS010000222.1:0-6951 GCA_040003335.1 Gemmatimonadaceae bacterium
ACGTCGGCAGCGACGAAGGTCGCCAGCACCGGACCGAACAGCTCGTCACGCGCGATGGCCGAGTCGAGGGGGACGCGGCGCAGGATGGTCGGCGAGTAGAAGAATCCGTCGGCGAAGCGCGGGTCGCCCGGCGCGGCGCCGCCGCTCAACCGCTCGGCGTCCGATCCGTCGACGGCGCGGCGCACGGCGTCTCGCGCCGCGGCGCTGATCATCGGGCCGACGGCCGCACTCGCTTCCGCGACGGGGCCGATCGAGAGCGACTCGACCTGCGAGCGGAGCTTCTCGAGAAAACGATCTTCGACCTCGCGGACGACGACGGCGCGGCTGGTGGCGGTGCACTTCTGGCCGGCGTAGCGCATCGCGCCGCCCGCGGTGAGCGTCGCCGCCAGGTCGAGGTCGGCGTCGGCCGAGACGATCACGACGTTCTTGCCGCCCATTTCCGTTTGGTAGCGGATGTTGCGCGCGGCGGCGGCGGCAGCGACCGTCGCGCCCACGGCGCCGGACCCCGTGAAGCTCACGCCGCGCACGGCGTCTTCCGCCAAGAGCGCGGGGCCGACGACGCTCCCATGTCCGAGCACGACGTTGAAGACGCCTGCCGGGAGCTCGGCCGCGCGCGCCGTCTCGGCGAGCAGCGTCGCGGCGTGCGACGCGACCTCGGCCGGCTTGAGCACGACCGTGTTGCCGAACGCGAGCGCCGGCGCCGCTTTCCACAGCGGGATCGCCAGTGGAAAATTCCACGGCGTGATGAGCGCGACGACGCCGAGCGGCTCGCGCAGCGTGAACTGCAGCGCGCCCGCGGCCTGCGCGGGAATCACCTCGCCAACGGCGCGCACCGCTTCGCCCGCGTAGTAGCGCAGGATCACGACGCAGCGGCCCACCTCGCCGCGCGATTCGCCGATCGGCTTGCCGACCTCACGCGCGAGCGCCTGCGCCATCTCCTCGCGCCGCGCATCGATCGCGGCCGCCCACCGATGAAGGAACTCGGCGCGCGCCGGTCCGGGCAGCGCACGCCACTTGGGGAGCGCCTCCGCCGCGGCGCTCACGGCGGCGCTTGCGTCGGCCGCGGTTCCGTCGGGCACCATCGCGACGACGTCGCGCGCGTCGGACGGATTAATGTCGGGCGTCTGCGACGTCGCGAGGCTCGACCGAAAGGCGCCGGCGATGAAGTTCTCGAGCGTTTGGGCGGACTGCGGTGCCATCAGCGTGGGGGTCGGGGTGTCGCGCGTGTGCGAGATGCCGTATGCGAGTCTAGCGTGCGCGGGCGCCGCACTCAACGTCGCACACGCTCGCGATTGAGCGCGCGATTCCCTGGATGACCAGTGCGGCCGCGGGGACGTCGGGGTTGTCGTCCTGACGTCGGGGGTTGTCATCCTGAGCGGAGCGAAGGATCTGTAGTGAATGAGCGAATGTTCCTTCGTCGCTGCGCTCCTCAGGATGACAGGGGGCTCGCGCGGCGCTAGCGCGTGGGACAGTTCACGGTCTTCTCCGTATCCGCGATCTGGAAGATGCGCCAGCCGGAGCTCGTCTTCGCCAATTGGATCGCGTCGACGCCGCAGTGATGGAACGTGGTGCCCGTGTAGAAGTCGTACTCGACCCACACCGTCGCCAGGTAGTCGGCGAGCTGAATCTCGGGCTTGTAGATGCGCTCGTCCCACGCATCGCCCTTGGAGTTGACGACGCTCGAGATGAACCGCGCCATGGGGATCGAGCGCACGATCACGGCGCCGTTGCGCGACATCGACGGGCCCGAGAGCGTGGCGACCGAATCGACGGCGAGCCGCATCAGTGAGGAATCGCGAGCGCGCATGCCCTGAAAGAACGTCCTGACCGTGCCGAGGACGGCGACTCGTGGCTCCTGTTCGATCTGGGCCGAGGCCCGCGTGGCTCCGAACATTGTCGCGGCGAGGAGAACGCCGGCTAGCTGGCAAGTCATCAGTGCGGTTCTCGGTTGAGAGAAGGGTTCACGCAAATTGAAAACTGCGGCCAGGGGGCGAGTCGCGGAATACACCGCCAGCAATTTGCATCGCCCGGACGCGCGTCGTTCCTTTCGCGAATGCAACCCGTCATGTCCGCGGCCGTGCTCTCCGAGCTCGAAGCGGCGCTTCTTCAAGCGGCGATCACCGCCGGACTGGCGCTCCTCTGTGGGCTGCTCTACCGGCAATACCGCCGTCGCTACTTTTTCGCCTTCGCGATCGCGCTCGGTATCTATGTCGTGCGCATTGGGGCGATCGCCGGATTCCTGACGAGCGGGCGCGCCGAGTTCCTGTATCTCCACCAGGTGCTCACGGGATGGACCGCGCTCGCGCTCCTGTGGAGCGCGCTCCTCGTGTCGCAACAGCCGCGCTGGCGCTGGGCCTATCTCGCCTTCGTGCTCTTTCCGCCCCTGTGGTCGTACGTCGCCATCTATCGGATGAAGAACTTCTTGCTCGCCGCGGGACCGGCGGTGCTCTTCCTCTCGCTCGCTACGCTCGGCACAGGCGTCGTCTTCTTCCGCTACTGGCGGCGGATCGGCGCGCAGGGCGCCGGCGTGCTGGCCGCGGCATTTCTTCTGTGGGGCATGCACCATCTCGACTATCCGCTCCTCCGCGCCCGCGGTGCATGGAGTCCGTGGGGCTACTACCTCGACATCTGCTTTCTGCTCACGATCGGCGTCGGTGTGCTCGTTCTCGTGCAGGACGATCTGCGTCGCGGACTGTCGACGCTCTCCGTGATGTCCGGCGAGCTACAACGCGGCGACCGCGACCGCGACTCGGTCGGTGTGCTGCTCGAGCGCCCGCTCGCCTTGGGTGGCGTGCGGGGCAGCGCGCTCTTCCTCAGCGAAAGCGGGCGATTCGTTCGGGCGATCGGCGCCTGCGCGGACTGGGCGGGGACCGAGCCCGTGGGCGCCGTTCGCGAGGCGATCGCCGCCGGCGTGGCGAGCGGGCGCCCTGCCGTCACGCGACACTGGAACGAGCATCGCTATGTCGCGGTGCTCCCGATTCTCCGCGGCGAGCGCGCGGCGGGCGCGCTCGTGATCGCCGGCGACGAACGCGACCCCTTCACATCCCTTGGCGACTCATTTCTCATCGCGCTCGGCCAACAGGTTGGCGCGGCACTGGAGAACGCCGATCTCTACGACCGGCTCGCATCGCGCACGCGCGAGCTCGAGCGGCTTGGAGCGCGCATGGTGCGGCAGCACGAAGAAGAACGGCGCCAGATCTCGCTCGAGCTGCACGATGAGACCGCGCAGGTCTTCTCGGCCGTGAAGATGCAGCTCGGTGTCGTGCGCGAGCGTGCGTCGCCGGAGCTTGGCGGAGAGCTCGATCGCGCGCTAGCGTTGGTGGACGAAGGGATTCGCAGCATCCGGAGCGTGACGAGCCATCTGCGCCCGCCGTTGCTCGACGATCTCGGACTCCTTCCGGCGCTGCGCGCTCTGGTGTCGGACTTTGGCGAGCGCAGCGGCATCGCCGTCACGATGACGTCGCCGGACGCGCTACTGCCGCTCGGTGAGGACGCCGAGCTGGCGCTCTTCCGCGCGCTGCAGGAAGCGCTGTCGAACGTCGCGCGGCACGCGTCGGCGAGCGCTGTCCACGCGACCGTCACCTGCGATGAGGGCGCCGTGATCGTCAGCGTGCGAGATGACGGGGGTGGCCTGCCGGAAGGCGACGTGACGAAGAACGGACACATGGGGCTCGCCGGGATGCGGGAGCGTCTCGCCGCGCTCGGCGGAACGATGACCGTCTCGGGCGGCGCCGGCGGTGGCGTTGAGCTCCGCGTACGGGTTCCTGCGACCGAGCGCGCGAGTTGAGCGAGGTCATCCGCGTTCTGATCGCCGACGATCACGCGCTGGTGCGCGAGGGGATACGTCACGTGCTGTCGATCGCGCCCGGCTTCGAGGTGGTCGGTGAGGCGGCCCGCGGCGACGAGACGATCGCGCTCGCCGAGCGACTGGTGCCGGACGTGGTGGTGCTCGACATCTCGATGCCGGGCGGCACCGGGCTCGAGGTCACGGCGGCGCTGCGGCGCTCGCTCCCGGCCACGCGCGTACTCGTGCTCAGCATGTACGACCACGAGCAGTACGTGCTGGAGAGCGTGCGCGCAGGCGCGCACGGCTACCTTCGCAAGGACTCATCGCCCGCCGAGCTGCGCGATGCGATTCGCGCGGTGGCGCGCGGCGACAGCGCGTTCAGCGAACCGGTCGCCAGCCAGCTCGGCGCGGCGCTGCGCGGCGAAGCGACTCGTGAGGCGCGGGCGAGCAAGCTCGCATCCCTCACTGTGCGGGAGCGCGACGTGCTGGCCGGGGTCGTCGCCGGCGAGACGAACAAAGAAATTGCCGGTCGGCTCGGCATCAGTCCGCGCACCGTCGAGTCGCATCGCGAGAGCCTAATGCGAAAGCTCGACATCCGGAACGTCGCCGGCCTAACGCGGTTCGCGGTGGACGAGGGGCTCGTCGCCGGCTAGTCGCAGCCTGGTTGCCGCTGCGCGGCGCTCCGAGTGCTGCGCTGGGTTCGGCCATTCTTGGGCCTCCGTAGTTCTACGGTGGTGATGGTCCGTAGCCTCCCGAATGTCGAGCGGCGATGGGAGCGGATAGAGTGTTTGAGGGCGACCCGCACCCTTTACCAGGTACAACACGTGTCCAATGGCCGACCGCCGTATCTCGTCATGATTGCCGTTCTGTCGTTCGCCGCCGCGCCGCTGGCGGCCCAGGACAGCACGCGCGTCAGGCGCGATACCGCACGCGCGCAGCAGCTCGGTACGGTCACCGTGACGGCGACGCGCACGCCCACCGATGTCTTCAGTGTGGCCGTGCCGGTGAACGTGATCGACAGCGCCGCCATCCGCGAGCGGCAGGTCAATGGCGCGGCCGATCTCTTCCGCGATCAGCCCGGCCTCGACGTGAACGGGGTCGGTACCAATCAGGTCCGTCCGACGATCCGCGGATTGCGCGGGCAGCGCATCCTGCTCCTCGAGGATGGACTGCGTCTCAACAACTCGCGCCGGCAACAGGACTTCGGCGAGCTCCCGGCCATCGTCGGCCTGAACGATCTACAGCGCGTCGAGGTCGTTCGCGGTCCGCTGTCAGTGCTGTACGGAACCGACGCGATCGGCGGCGTCGTCAACCTCATCACGAGTGGCACGCCCGACGCAGGCGCGCCGCGAGGCGTGCACGGCGTGTTCGGATACCGCCACGGTTCGGCGGATTCCCAGGAGCGTCCGTTCGCCGTGCTCGAGCAGCGGGCTGGTCCGTTGGGCGTTCGTGTCGGCGGGTCGTACCGGGACACGAAGAGCTACGACGCGCCGCGCGGCTCGTTCGGCGACGTCACGTTAGGAAACCGCACGCGGGTCAACGACACCGGCGTGCGCGATCACAACGTGTCGGCGATCGCCTCATTCGACATCACGAAATCGCAGCGCCTCTTCGCGAAGGGCGAGACGTACCACGCCAACGACGCCGGTTTCGGCTACGTCGATCCGGCGCTGTTCGGCGCCGGCCAGCCGTTGATCCAAATCCGGTATCCGAAGCAGAACGTCGACAAGTACACGGCCGGCTACCGCGCCAGCGCGCTCGGCTCGCCGCTCGCCGATCGCGTCGAAGTGACGGGCTTCGTGACGCGTAACGCGCGCGATCTCGACCAGCACATCTTTATCCCGTTCGGTCCGGGCACGCCGCCCGGCGCCGGCGTCGACGTGACGACGCATAACTTCACGGACCTGGCGACGATCGGCGGACGGGCCGAGGCGACGAAGAATACGGACACGAGCACGACGACCGTCGTCGGCTTCGGGCCCCCGCGCCCGCGAGGCGACGGCACGTCGAAGGTGCCGAACGCGACGTTCCGCACGGCCGGTCTGTTCGCGCAAACCACGCTGACGGTCGCCGAACCGCTCACCGTGATCGTGGGTGGACGCGTGCAGGATGTGCAGGCCGACCCGCGCGCCACTGTGGGCTCCGCGGCGCCGCTCTCGAGCAGCCACGAGCGTCCCGTCGTCGGCACGGCGAGCGTGGTGTATCGAGCGCTGCCGCAGGTCAATCTGATCGCGTCGGTCGGCCGCGGCTTCCGCGCGGCGAACCTCGTCGAGCGATTCTTCGAGGGGGCGACGCCGGAAGGGTCGGGCTACCAGCGCGCGAATCCCGATCTGCGATCGGAGACGAGCCTCAACCTGGATGTCGGTGTGCGCGCGCGCTCGGGACCGCTGTTCGCGGAGGCGTTCGTGTTTCGCAACGATCTGCGGAACGGGGTCGCGATCGCGGCGACGGGCGATAGCGTCAACCGCGTGCCGGCGTTCAGGAACGTCAACATCGGCAAGCTTCGCTACACCGGAGGCGAGGCCCAGGTCGGCGCGACGCTCTGGAGTCGCGTGACGGCGATCGCCGGCTACTCGCATCTGACGTCGAAGGACGTTCAGAATCCCGGCAACCCGATCGGCGACACGTACTCCGAGAAATTGACGGGCGACGTGACGTACCGCGATGCGGGAAACCGCTTCTGGACGGCATACGCGGTGCGGCACAACGGCCAGCAGAGCAACATCGCGATCGGGAGCACCCCCGTCGGTCCCGTGATTCCGTCGTTCACCGTGCACTCGCTCCGGGGTGGCGTCACGCTCTTCGAGCGCTACGGCACGCGCCACTCGCTCACGGTCGCGGTCGACAATCTGACGAACGCGCTCTACTCGGAATTCTCCAACGCCAGCTTCTTTCGGCCCGAGACGGGGCGCAACTTCATCCTGTCGTACGGCGTGGGCTTTTAGTGGAATGCGCGCCGAGGTGGCATCTATGACGACGGGTGACAAACGATAGCTCGGCTCTGGCGGATCAAAGCGGATCGGGCGCGGCATTGAACACCTTCGCGGGCGAGCGCCGTCTCAAACGACACGTCCCGTAGAAGCTCAATGGGAGTAGGCACCACGATCGGCCGGAGGGTTCGGACCGCTAGGGGCGTTCGCCGGCCCGTCGTGGCGAGGCGGGGC
>JBDUCS010000223.1:0-6947 GCA_040003335.1 Gemmatimonadaceae bacterium
GATTGTGCCCGGATACTATCGGCCGGCCGCGGGCCATGCAATGGCTGTCGACTAGTCGTTAGCCGGCAAACGTCAGGAGAGGACAAGGGAGAGCTAACGACTCACGGCGAGCGACTGCAGTTAGACCCGGCGCTCTTTTGAATCGGGCGCCGAGCGTCCGGAGGCGTCCACACGGTCCGACACGCGCTGGATTAGCGCGATCAGCCGGTGCCGCTCGAGCGGGAGCGTGAGGTCGGCCATCACGGCGCGCTGCAGAGCGAAGGGGAGCGCGGCCGCGCTCTTGGCCGCCGTGTGATAGACGACCAACGCGCCACCGGGCGCCGCGAGCCGCAGCACGCTCTGGTCGCTCTGTGCCATGTCGCGCTCGGCGATCACGACGAGCGGCGCGCGCGAGGCGGCGAGCTCCACGCCGTCGGGCATCGCCTGCGCGACGTGCACCGCGTGGCCGGCCGTGGCCAGCGATTGCGTCAGCCCCTCGAGCAGGGCAGGGTCGGTTCCGATCAAGAGGACGGCAGCCATGCTGTGAGTATCGGTCCGAACTGCCCGATCTGAACCGCGCGCGCGAAAATTCACCCCGCCGCCAGCTGCTCGACGTCGTTCGCGCGAACGCCGGCCACTTCGACCGTTTTGTTCCAGCCTGTTTGACCAGATACGATGCGCACGTCGCGCTCGGTCATGCGCAGTCGGGACCGGTCAGGCACCGATCGCGGCGCGCACCAGCGCCTCGAGCAGCCAGAGCACGCCGAACGCCGCGAGCGGTGTCAGGTCGATCATCCCCATCGGCGGCACGATCCGTCGCAGCGGCCGCATGAGCGGCTCGGTGATCACGAAGCTCCATCGCACCCATCGCGAATACGGCGACACGCGCACCCACGTGGAGATCACGCGCACGAACAGCGCGATATAGAGCACGCGAAACAGCATCGATGCCGACACGCTGACGACCGAACGCGGGCCGCGCTCCATCGCCACGCCGACGACGTAGAGTTCGTCCCGGACAAAGCCGAGCCCCGCGATGACCACGATACCGATGATCACCGCGCCGGCGAGCGCCCACCACGGCGCGCTCGATGGCACGCCGCCGGCCCGCACGACCGCCCGCTCTACGGGTGTCACCATCGGGTGAATCGAGCGGCGGAAGAATCGAGCGATCGGGCTGAAGGGATTGATCCGCCTGGTGCGCACCAGCCAGTCGATGCTGAAGACGACGAGCAGCAGCACCGCCGCCGCGAAGAAGAGGTGGCGCGCGAGGTCGATGATGTAGTCGAGGGTGTTAACTGCGGTGATCACGGTCGCGGATTCTACAGCCGGCGATCGTGCCGGACCAGCATCCTGATCGATCGCCACACGCCGCCGGCGCGCTCGAGGATCGATGGCGCGTGCCACATCCGTACGAACGCGTCGAGCCCCTTCGCCTGTTCGGCGCCGTAGCCGAACCACCATGGCTCACGCACGTTAGGAAGCAGATCGACGATCACGGTCTTCGTCTGCACGCACTCGAGAAGACCGGCCTCGCCGTGCGACCGTCCCATGCCGCTCTGCTTCACGCCGCCGTGGGGCGCGTCGGCCATACCCGCTTGGATGATAGCGTCGTTGATGGTCACCGAGCCGGCCTGAATCCCTTCGCCCACGCGCGCCGCACGTCGCGTGTCCCTACCCCACACGCTCGCGCTGAGGCCGAACGGCGAGGCGTTCGCCTGGCGAACGGCGTCGTCGGCATCGCGCACGCGCACCACCGGAAGGAGCGGACCGAAGGTCTCTTCGCGCATCACGCGCATCTCCGGTGTCACGTCGGCGAGCACCGTCGGCGGAAAAAATCCGTCGTCGCCGGCCGCCTCGTGACGCGCCGTCGCCACCACGCGGGCCCCGCGCGCGAGCGCGTCGGCGAGCTGAGCCTCGAGCACGGCCCGCTGTTGCGGCCGAATCATCGGCCCTACGTCGGTGCCACTCGTCGCGCCCGCTCCGACCTTGAGCGCGGCCACAGTCGTCGCCAGCCGCGCGAGGAATGCGTCGTACACTGCGTCGACGACGAATACGCGCTTGGGGGCGACGCAGGTCTGGCCGGCATTGCTGAAGCGGGCCCACGCGATGCCGCTCGCCGTGTTCGCGAGGTGCGCGTCGTCGAGCACGATGGCCGGGTCGCTCCCGCCCAGCTCGAGCACGCATGGAATCATTCGCGCCGCGCACGCGAGCGCCACTCGCTGCCCCGTAGCGTTGCTGCCGGTAAAGAAGAGCTTGTCGACGCCGCTCTCGACCAGGGCGGCGCCCGCGGAGCCATCGCCGGTCACCACCTGCATGACGTTCGCCGGCACGCCCGCCTCGCGCAGCAGCAGCCCCAGCATCTCACCCGTGGCCGGCGTGAATTCCGACGGCTTGAGGACGACGGCGTTGCCGCCGGCGAGCGCGGCGAGCACCTGCGCGGCGGCGAGCATGAACGGGTAGTTCCACGGCGAGATGACACCGATGACGCCGAACGCCTCGTGCGTGATGCGTACGCGCTTGCGCCAGAACGCCATGTTCGACGGCGTCAGCGATCGAGCGCGCAGCAGCCGCGGCGCGCGCTTTCGATAGTAGCGCGCGAAGTCGAGCACGAGCATCACTTCGGCCGCCATCGCCTCCGCCGGCGGTTTTCCATTCTCGCGACAGATGAGCTCGGCGACTTCGGCGCGCCGCCGGTAGAGCACGCGGCGAAAGCGCTCGATCGCCCGCGCCCGTTCTCGCGGGCCCAGCGCGCCCCAGGCCGGCTGCGCCGCCCGCGCCCGTTCGACGGCGCGAGCGACATCCTGAACCGAGGCGCACTCGAAGCTCCGCCAGACGACACCGGTCGCCGGGTCGCGCGCTTCGACCGCGCGTCGGACGTCGGGCGTCAGGCCCAGGGCCAACGACATCGTGGGATCAGATGCGAGTGCCACGGCGTCGAAGGTCGGTGCCGTGCCGGGGCAGCGCAACAGCTAGAATCGTGGCGGCGTCCGTCGCCGCCCGCCCGCACAGGGCACCCGCCCGCTACCTAGTTCATCCCGCTCGCCCGCGCCGCGCCCACCGCTGGGACGAACGACACGCCGAAGGTCAGCCGCACCTCGGGGGAGGGCTGCATCAGGCCGAATACGCGCGGCTTGGGCACGATGCCCCATCGCCGAACGTCGATCGTCGACGCCCCCTCGGCGACGATGCGCGAGCCGATCCTGGCCGCGGTCCCATCGAAGCGCACCGGAAGGGAGACGCCGCGGATCGTCAGCCGGCCGTCCATGTGCCACCCATCGGGCGCCGTGCCGCGCACGACGGAGTCGACGGAAAATATGATCTCCGACGCGGGGGTCGTCTCGAAGACGCTCGCCAGCTCGCTCTGAAAAAGACGCGGCGCGACCTCGAGCGATCCGAGGGTGAAGGCGATGTCGCCGTGCACGGCGTGCCGTCCGTTCGCCTCGGGCAGGACGATCGATCCGTGGAGGCTGTGGCTCCGCCCGGCGATCTTGATCGAGCGCGCGCGCCCCTGAAACGAGGCGTACGACACGGACGCGTCGAGCTGGTAGACGGTCTGCGCGCCGATCGCCTGCCCGCCGGCGAGGAGCGCGGCCGACGCGAGGTACGGTATGGCGCGAGCGAGACGAGCCACCAGCGGCTCCCGGAGTTGGGACGAGTACTCCCAAGACGATGGGTGCGGAGCACCGTCACTGAGTATCGGCAACTGCCCGTCCGTTGCCGAAGCGCGTCCTAAGGTCGATCCCGCGCCTCCAACGTGCAAACGTGCGATCCTGATTGCGGAATGCTGCATTCCGAGCGACTCTAGAAGGTCCCCTTCTGAACGGGTGCTCATGGAACGTCGCGCCTTTCTCGCCAGCGGAATCTCCGCGGCAGCCCTGCCCGCGCTTCGAGGCTCCTCGATCGCGCGCTTGCTTCGCGCCGAGCCGATCGCCGCGGCGCGCGCGCCGGCGGCGGTCGCCGCGGATGAGGAATACTGGGGCGAGATCCAGCGCGCGTTCGACGTCGACCGCACGTTGATCAATCTCAACAACGGCGGATGCTCGCCGGCGCCGACGCACGTGCTCGACCAGATGATCCGCGACCTCAAGTTCTCCAATGAGATCCCGGTCATCCACATGTGGAGCGTGCTCGAGCCGCGGATCGAGACGGTGCGCGCCGACCTGGCGCGCGAGTTCGGCTGCGACCCGGAGGAGATGGCAATCGTCCGCAACGCGAGCGAGGCGAACGAGACGATGATCCTTGGGCTCGACCTCAAGGCCGGCGACGAGGTGCTCGTCACCAACCAGAACTACGGCCGCATGCTGGACACGTGGGCCCAGCGGGCGCGGCGCTACGGCATCGTCGTCAAGACGATCTCGTTCAAGGTGCCGCCGCCGTCGAGCGAGTACATCGTCGACCGCTTTCGCGAGGCGATCACGCCGCGTACGCGCGTGATCGAGGTCACGCACATCACGAATCTCACTGGGCAAATCATGCCCATCCGCGACATCGTCCGCATGGCGCGTCCGAAAGGGATCGAGGTGTTCGTCGACGGCGCGCATGCGTTCGCGCACTTCCCGTTCAAGCGCGACGATCTCGAGTGCGACTACTTCGGCACGAGCCTGCACAAGAACTTGCTCTGTCCCATCGGCACCGGTTTCCTCTACGTCCGCCACGACAAGATCAAGACGCTGTGGCCGATGATGGGGGTCGCCTCCTCGCTCGACGGCAACATCCGCAAGTACGAGGAGATCGGAACGCACCCTGCCGCGAACCACAACTCCATCGCCGCCGCCCTCGCGTTTCACCGCGGCATTGGCGCCGAGCGAAAGGCGGCGCGCCTACGCTTCCTCCGCAACCGCTGGGCGAAGCGGCTCCTGGCCCATGATCCGGCCCGCGTGCACGTGCTCACGCCGCTCGACGACGACAAGCAGGCCTGCTCGATCGCGCTCGTCAACGTCGACGGGCTCGACACGGCAAAACTCCAGGGCCACCTCTTCGCGAAGCACCGCATCGTCACCACGCCGATCATCCACGCCGAGTTCAACGGTCTGCGCATCACGCCGAACGTCTACACGACGCTCGACGAGGTGGACTTTTTCGCCGACAAGATGATCGACGCGATGAAGAGCGGAATCGCATAGCGATTCCGCTCGGCATTACGGTGCCGGGTGCTGGTGTTGCTCTTCGTGGTGCTCGACCGTCTCCTGCTTGCCATCCCCGCCAGGAGACCGTTGTGAGCAGTGAGACGCGCAAGTTCCTGTTTTCGTCCGTCGGCAAGCTCCTCGCGGCCACCATCGCGGCGCTCGCGCTGGCGCTCGTGGTCGCCGCGCTGGCGGCGCAGGGCGCGGCGTCGACGTCGACCTCCGGGAACGCGAAGGATGCGGCCGTCTCGTTTCGCGTCAGCACGCTCGGCTTTGGCCTCGAGGTGGGGAAGACGCTGCACGAGCACGCATCGGCGCGCATCGGCGTCAACTACTTCGGGAAGAACTTCACGCAGCTCGAGTCGGATGTGACGTACCGCGGGAATCTGCGGCTGCAGAGCGTCAGCTTCATCGGCGACTACTATCCGGGCCTCACGAATCCGTTTCACCTCAGCGTGGGCGTGTTGGCCAACAACACGCGCATCCAGGCCCACGGCGTTGCGGAGAAGGACGGCTACTTCACGATCAACGGGCATCGCTACACCAACGCCCAGGTCGGCGATCTGTTTGGCGACGCGACGTTCCCGAACGCGGCGGCATACCTCGGCATGGGGTGGGGCCGTCCGGTCTATCTCCGCTCTCACTGGCAGCTGCTAGCGGACCTGGGCGTCACGTTTTCCAAGCCGACGCTCCGGCTCACCGCGTCGCAGAGCGGCGTTACGCCTGGTCTCGCAGCTGACCTGGCACAGGAGCAAGCCGACTCGCAGCACGACATCAACAAGTGGCTCTCGGCGTTCCCCGTGATCTCCTTCGGCCTGTCGTATCGTTTCTAAGAAGGTGATGGATGTCGCATCCCAAACGTGTTCTGATGCACGTACCTCGGCTGCGCTGTGACCTGGCGCACGGCCGCCCGTGCGGCCCCGGCGTGACCATCTGATCGCCTAATCGGTCTTTTCTACCGGCAGCCCGCGTGAGCGCGTGCCGGCTCCCACTGGGAGTGCGGCGACCGTGGTCGCTCTTCGGCCGCCGCACCTACTCGCCACGGCTCGTCGCGCGTCGTCGAGCGACTCCTTCGGAGAGATACGCAATGCGGAAATATCTCGTTCTCGCTACGGCCTGCATCGTCGCAATATCGTTGGCCGCGTGCCATCACGGGGCGGACGGCATCACGGGCGGCGGCGGCGGGGGCGGCGGCAGCCTTCACATGGATCTCACCGCGTTCCAGAACACGGTCGCCGTGGGCGGCACGCTGCAGCTCGTGGCGACCGTGCGCGACCAGAACAACGCGGCCGTGACGCGCACCATTTTATACGCATCCTCGAACACCGCGGTCGCCACGGTCGACAACTTCGGCGCCGTTCACGGCGTCGCGGTTGGAGTCATCACCGTCACGGCGTCGACCACGGACCCCACGTCGGCGACGATGTCCGTCAACGTTGTGCAGAACGCGGTAAACTCGATCACGCTCACGCCGCCGACGCTCGACATGCGCGTCAATGACGTGAGCACGATCGTGGCGCAGCTCAAGGCGTTCGACGGCACGGTGCTCACCGGCCGCACGGTCGTCTGGGCGAGCGACAACACCGGCGTCGCCACCGTCGACCAGAGCGGCGTGGTGACGGCCCGTAGCCCCGGCGGCGCGAACATCACCGCGACGAGCGAAGGGAAGACAGGCACCTCCGTGATCACCGTCACCAACCCGCCCGTCGCGACGGTGCAAGTGAACGGCAGCACGACGATGTTCTTGTTGTTCAATCAGACGCTGACGACCACGCTGAGAGATGCGGGCGGCAACATCTTGACGGGCCGCGCCGTGACGTGGTCGACGTCCGACGGCAGCAA
>JBDUCS010000014.1:0-23111 GCA_040003335.1 Gemmatimonadaceae bacterium
ATGCCGGGTCTCGGTGTGTCGCGTCCTCGAGTACGACCATTGCCTCCCCCGGTCGATGCAGGCCGAGCAGCTGCCGCGCAAAGAGCAGCGACAAATCCACGTCGCCCGGCTCGAGTGTGTGCGCGCGGGCGATGAGTGCCGTGCCGCGCTCGCGTTTTCCCTGCTCGACGTACCAGGTGCCGAGGAGCGCGAATGGGCGCGCCGCAGCCGGATCGGCTTCGATGCCGCTCACGAACAGCGTGTAGTTCGTCTGCCAGCGCAGCACCGCTGTCGCGGTCGACGTTGCGCCGAGCGTCGCGATCGCGATCACGGCCGCCGCCGCGAGCGCGCGCCACCCGGTTGCCCGCGCGAGCGGCGCGAGGCGCGACGCGGACCAGGCGATGAGCAGCACCGCGCCGATGCTCGCGTCGTACAGCGTTCTCTCGGCGAGAAGCTGGCCCGTCGGGACGAGAAGATTCGACGCGGGGAGATACGCCATCGCGATCCACGCCAACGCGGCCAGCGGACGCCGGTCACCGCGCGATGCGAGCTCGAGCGCGGCGGCGCAGAGAAACCCGAACACGGCCAGCGAGACGAGCGCGCTCGCCCCGAGCGTGGTCCGCGGCGGGACGAGGCTCGGCCCGTAATGCATCGCCAGATGCGACGGCCAGAGGAGGAGCTTGGCGACCGTGGGCCAGGCGGCGAGCATCGTCGCGGCGCGATGCGAGCCGTCGGCGCCGCGCAGACCGAGCGCCACCGTCGCCTGGCCCACGCCAATCGGTCCGAGCACGATCGAGCGCCAGACGACGAAGAGCGCGAGCACGAGCGCGGCGGCGATCCAGACGCGCCACGCGTGCCGGACGAGGGCGATGAGCGAGGGATGCGGCGCCTCATCGGGCGCGCGCCAGCCCCACCACCAGACGAGCGCGATCGCCGGCACGAGCGCCGCCGACTCCTTAGCGCCGAGGGCAAGGAGCGAAACCGTACCAAAGGCGATGGCCGTTCCCCAGCCGATCCGTGCGCCCGCCTCGTCGCGCGACTCGGCGCGCCACAACCAGAGGCACGTCGCGATCGCGCCGATTGCGACGGTGACCTCCGAACTGCCGACGATGCTCGCGACCGCCTCGACGTGCACCGGATGGACCGCGAACAAGAGCGCGCCGCCCATGGCGATCCAGCGGGGCACGGCGCGCATGAGGAGCGCGCACACGCCCATCGTCGCCACGACGTGCAGCGCGACGGCCCAGGCGTGAAAAGGAAGGGCGCTCCCGCGGCCGGCGTTCCAGAGGAGCGCGAAGACGAACTGCGTCACCGGCCGGAACAGCCCCTGGCTTCCCGCGCCGGCGCCGAACGACGCCGGCCAATATTGGTGACCCCACGCCGTCGCCAGCGCGCGCCAGCCATACATCGCGTCGTTCTCGACGATGATGGGACGATCGTCGTAAACGAAACCGAAGCTGAGCGAGAGGGCGTACGGCGCGACGGCTGCCAGCGCCACGACGAGCAGTGCGTACTGCGCGCTTCGCGTGCGGAGCCACGCGCGCGCCTCACCCTGCATCACGGCACGAGTCGCGGCTGCTTGCTCGCCGTGAAGCGCGCGCGCCAGATGTGGCCGAGCGCGGCGACGCCGTCGCGCCACGTGATTTTTTTTCCTTCCTCGTACGTGCGGCCGTGATAGCTGATCGGCACCTCGTACACGCGCGCCCGCATCTGCGACAGGCGCGCAACGATCTCCGGCTCGATCCCGAAGCGGTTGTTCGTCAGGTGCATGATGCGAAACGCGTCGCGCGTGAACGCCTTGTAGCCCGTCTCCATGTCGGTGACGTTCAGATTCGTGAACATGTTCGACAGGAGCGTCAGGCCGCCGTTGCCGAGCCGGTGCCAGAAGTAGAGCACGCGATGCGCGCCGCCGCCCAGAAAGCGGGAGCCGAGCACCGCGTCTGCCTTTCCCTCGATAATCGGCGCGATGAGGCGGGGGATGTCAGTCGGATCGTACTCGAGGTCGGCATCCTGGATCACGAGGATGTCGCCGCTCGCGCTGTCGCGGGCGGTACGGATGGCCGCGCCCTTCCCCTGATTGATCGCGTGTCGCTGCACGACGAATTTCATCGTCGCCGTCGCCGCGCGCTCGGTCAGCCGCTCGAACGTCGCATCCTTCGATGCGTCATCGACCGTCACGATCTCGATCGAGATGCCGGAGCCCGCGAGATAGGTGCCGAGCGACTGCACGGCGTCGATCGTGCGGTCGATGGTCGGCGCTTCGTTGTAGCAGGGAATGAGCACGCTGAGCATCAGCGGTGCGCGGCCCGCCGGCATGGCCGGCACGGCTGCTGGAATCGCGGACATGTCGTACGGGTTGGGCGACCGGCTGCGGCGCCATCGTGAGCGGAGGGTCTCTCTGAGCTACGAGAGAGGACGGACCGCTCAGTCGCCTCGTAACGTGCAGCCGGGGTTGAACAGCGACACGTCGGGGCGGTCGTCGCTTTCGCGCCGCATCCGGCCGCGCGCGCGGTGTGCGGCGAGCCACGTGTCGAATCCCGATGCGACGGCACCGTCGGACTCGGTCAGCTCCTTCGCCGCGCGCGTAGCCAAGAAGTTGGCGTACTCGTTTTGCGGATGCGATGCGTGCCCTTTCACCCACCGCCACCGGTGCCGGTGCGCGCTCGCCACGTCGAGGAGCTCCTGCCACAGCTCGAGATTCTCCAGCGCGCCGCCTTTCCGCTTCCATCCGCGGCGCACCCAGTCGAACGTCCACTGCGTCATGCCGAGCACCAAGTAGTTCGAGTCGCTGGTAAAGCAGGCATCGAGCGAGCGGCCTTTGCGCGAGAGGATGTCGAACGCCTCGATCGCCGACCGGAGCGCCATGCGGTTGTTCGTGGTCGCGCGCTCGGAGATCCAGTAGTCGCGCTGCACCGGCGGATCCGTCGCCGTCAGAAAAGTCTGGATCAGACCGCCCGCCGCCCCCGGATTGTCTCCCTCGCGGCCGTTCCCGAGACACGACTCGTCGGCGTAGATGTAGATGACCGGCGACTCGTGCGGCAGACGGCCCGTCACACGCCCGCCAAGCCGTCGATCTCCTCGACGACGAACACCAACCGGTCGCCCGTGGTCGGATGCCGGCTCTCGATCGTCTCCTTGCCCGCGCGTGTCGCGATTCGCAGCGGGATCACCGGAAAGTCGGTGCCGCGCCTCGTGACCACGATCCGCGTGCCGCTCGTGATCGCCCGCTCCAAGAGGTCATATTGCGTCGTCGTCAGCTGTGCCATCAGGGCGCACCGCACCAGCGTGAGATGAATCGCGTGAGGACGTCGGTCGCCCGCTCGAGCTCGGAAACGGGGACGTACTCCTCCGCGGCGTGCGCGAGCGCGATGTCGCCCGGCCCGTAACAGATCGCGGGGATCCCCGCATCGTTGAAGAGCGCCGCGTCGGTCCACGCACTCAACCCTTCCACCCGCACGCGCTCGCCGCCCGCCCGAATCACGTCGCCCAGCTCGCGCACCAACGGCGCCGTCACCGGCACATCGCTCGGCCCTTGCGCCGTGATCACCGCCGTCTCGAATGACACGGCTTCGTCGGCGCCGAACGCGCCGGCGCAGACATCATGGATCTCGCTTGCGACGGCGGCCGTGGTCTCGCCCGGCATCGTGCGCCGCTCGATCCGCAGCACGCAGCGCTCCGGATACGTCGACCACCCCACGCCCCCCTCGACCGTCGACGCGTGCAGCGACGCGTGGCCGAGCAGCGGATGCGTGCGCGCGGACAAGACGTCACGCTCGTGCCCGTCGAGCGCGACGAGCGCCCGCGCCGCGTGCCGGATCGCGTCGACGCCGAGATCGTAGCGGCTCCCGTGCGCCGCGCGTCCGCGGAAGGCGATCTCGATCCACACGAAGCCGCGATGCGCGGGCGCGATCGCCAGCCGCGTGGGCTCCGTGATGATCACCGCGTCCGCGCGCACGCCGCTCGCGATCAGCGCGCTCGTGCCGATGCTCGCCATCTCCTCGTCGACGACACCGGCGATCACGACGGAACCGCCGAGGCCGGCGTCGAGCGCGCGCGCGGCGGCGCAGCACATCGCCGCGATCCCGCCTTTCATGTCGGCGGAGCCGCGGCCATACACCCGTTCGCCGCGCAGTTCGGCGTCGAACGGCGCGTGCACCATCCCCTCGACGCCGACGACGTCGAGATGCCCGTTGAGCATGATCGACCGTCCCGGTCCGCCGCCGGCGCGCGCGATCACGTTCGGACGGCCGTCGGCGATGTCGCGCACCTCGACGGCGAAGCCCCAGTCGCGCAGCACATCCGCCAGCACGCGCGCGCACTCCCGTTCACCCGGCGCCCCGACGACGAGATCGGGATTGCGCGAGTCCACCCGCACGAGCTCGCGCGTCAGCGTCACGACGTCACCCCGTTGCACGCGCATCGTGCGGCTACTCTCGTGACGCGACGGCCAGGCCGTCGCGATCGATCGTAAATGGGAGCACGTCCGCCACCGTGCCGACGGCGGCGCGTACCGCGTCAGCCTCGTTCTCCGGCGCGATCACCACCACGCAGCCGCCGCCCGAGGCACCGAGCGCCTTGCCGCCGAGCGCACCCGCGGCACGCGCGGCCTCCATCACCCGTTCGATTCCCAGCGTCGTGATCGTCGGATGCATCGCACGCTGGTGCGTCCAATGCTCGGCGACGAGGAGGCCGAGGTCGTCGATCGAACCGTGCTCGAGCGCTTCGATCATCGATTCGGCGAGCGCCTTCATCCGCGCCAACGCGCGCGTGACGCGCGGCTCGCGCGCGCGGTACGCGTCCAGTACCGCGGCGATCGTGTCGCCGGAAATGCGCGATTGCCCGGTGTACGCGAGAACGCATCGCTGCTCCAGCTCGGCGGCGAGTCGATCGTTGAGCGCGATGGGGTGCACGGTCACCGTCTCGCCGAACCGCAGACCGAGCGCGCCGCCGAACGCCGCCGCGTAGTGATCCTGTTTTCCGCCGGCGATCCCGAGCTCCTGGGCCTCCGTCGCCCGGCTACGCTCGGCGACCTCCTCGCGCGAGAGCGTCTCGCCACGGTACTCGGCGAGCGCACCGGCGAGCGCCACGCCGGCCGCCGACGAGCCGCCAAGTCCGGCGCCGAACGGAAAGTCGCTGCGCAGGCCGACGCGGATGTCGCCGACGCTCGCGCAGCGGAGCGCGGCCTTCATCAGGAGGGGACCGCCGTCGCGTGCGAACGCGCTCGGGCTCGCGGCCTCTTCCACGCGGCCGTCCTCGTCGAGGATGACGCGGCCGGGCGCGGGTATGATCGTCACCTCGGCGTGCCGCGCGATCGCCAGGTTGCAGACGCAGCCGCCGTGCTCGGTGGTGTAGGGCGGCACGTCGGTCCATCCGCCGCCGAAGTCGATGCGCGTCGGCGCGCGCGCGACGATCCGTTGCACGGCGATGGCGTCAGCCTTTCACGCCGCGCCAGCGGCGGGGCGTCGGCGAGCGTACACACGCGGCATGCGGAGCTCCGGCGAGAATGATCGCGAAAGGTATCGCAGCCGGTTACGATTCACGAGACGACGATGGCGCGGAGCGTTCGGTCGTGCGCGAGCCGCGATCCACCTGGAGTGACATGGCCGATCTGGCACGATACCTCGAAGACCGCACGCTCATTCTCCTCTCCAATCGGGAGCCGTACGAACACCGTTCGGGTGACAACGGTGAGATCGAGACGAGGCGGCCGCCCGGTGGGCTGGTTTCCGCGCTCGATCCGACGATGCAGGCGACGCGCGGCGTATGGGTGGCCTGGGGATCCGGCGACGCCGACGCGCAGACGGCGGATGAGAGTGGCCGCGTCTGCGTCCCGCCCGAGGAGCCGAGCTACGTGCTGCGCCGCGTCTTTCTCGACGACGAGGACATCGAGAACTACTACCTCGGATTCTCGAACCGCGCGCTCTGGCCGCTGTGCCACATGCTCGTCCAGCACTTCGAGTACCGAAAGGAATACTGGGACCGCTATCGTGCCGTGAACGACCGCTTCGCGCACGCCGTCGCCGAAGAAGTCGCGCGCGCGGACAAGCCGTCCGTCATCTGGATCCAGGACTATCACTTCGGCGTCGCCGCAGCTCGCATTCGCGAGCTCGCGCAGCCGGCGCTGATCCATCAATTCTGGCATATCCCGTTTCCACCGGCCGACATCCTGAGCCTCCTGCCGACCGAAGTCCATGTCGCCCTCCTGCGCGGCATGCTCGGCAACGACCTGATCGAGTTCCACACCGAGCGATACGCCATGAACTTCCTCGGCTGCGTCGCCGAGTTCGTGCCCGAGGCGGTGATCGACGCCGAAGCGATGACCGTGCGTCTCGATGGGCGCGCGATCGAGGTCGGCGCGTACCCGATCAGCATCGATGTGGCGAAGTACGAGCGGCTCGCGACCAGCGAGGAAAGCGATACGCGCGTGGCGCGGCTCCGCGAGCGCTATGCCCCGGCGGGGTGCCAGCTGGGGCTCGGCGTCGATCGCGTCGACTACACAAAAGGCATTCCCGAGCGGTTGCGCGCGCTGCGTCTCTTGTGGGCCGAGCATCCCGAGCTGCGGGAGACCTTCACCTTTCTCCTCATTGCGACGCCATCACGCTCTGAGCTCCCAGCGTATCGGCAGCTCGAGGACGACGTGATGGCGACGGTCGCGGAGATCAACGCCAGTTTTCGCACCGATCGCTGGACGCCGATCGTATTGATCCACGAGAACGTCAGCGCCGAGGTGCTCGCGGGCGCATACCGCGCGGCGGACATCTGCCTCGTCTCGTCGCTGCAGGACGGCATGAATCTCGTCGCCAAGGAGTTCATCGCCTGTCAGGCGGAAGAGCGCGGCGTCCTCGTGCTATCCCGCTTTACCGGCGCGGCGGAAGAGATCGACGGCGCGATCCTGATCAATCCGTTCAATCTGGACGGCTTCGTGGAAGGGTTGCGACGCGCGCTCGTCATGAGCGACGCCGAACGACGCCTTCGGATGCGGCGTATGCGCTCGCAACTCCGTGCGCGTACGATCTTCGATTGGCTCGAGTCGATTCTCTCGCGGACCCAGGCGATCATCCTGTCGCGCGCGGCGGCGCTCGAGCCCGCGACGTGACGGCGCTGCTCGTCCCCGTCGCGGATGCGGTGGCGGCGCGTCTTGCGGGCGCGCCCCTCCTTGTCATGCTCGACGTCGACGGCACGCTAGCGCCGATCGCGCCGCGGCCCGACGCGGCGCGCGTGCCGGAGGAGACTCGCCGGATTGTCGCCGCTCTTGCTTCGCGCCCTGCCGTGGACGTCGTACTCGTATCGGGGCGCGCCGCCGGCGACGCGCGCCGGCTCGTGTCGGTCGCGAATGTCTGGGTGATCGGCAATCATGGCTACGAAGTCGTCGGCCCCGACGGCGGGGAGATCATCGACCCGAAGTACGCCGCGATGCCGGCGGCGATCGCGCTCGCGTCGCGCCGGCTGCGGTCTCGGCTGAGCGCGATTCCGGGAGTCATCCTCGAGGACAAGCGGTGGACATTGAGCGTCCACTACCGGCTGGCCGATGCGTCGGTCGAGCCGGCATTGCGCTCGATCGTGGAGGAGACGGCGCGCGCGCTCGGCCTGCGCGTCTCCGCCGGGAAAATGGTCTTTGAGGTTCGTCCGCCGGCGCGCGTCGACAAAGGATCGGCGGTACTCGCGCTCGCCTCGACGTTGGGCGGTTTTGGCGGCGATGCGTCCATCGTCTTCGCCGGTGACGACGCGACCGATGAAGACGCATTCCGGGCGTTGCGCGCCCATTCACCGGCGCCGGTGACCATCCGCGTCGGCCAACCCGATGGAATCACGGCCGCGGAGCTGACTGCCCACGACACGGACGAGATCCGTGAGTTTCTCGCGTGGCTCTTGTCCACGCGCGCGCCTGCACAAGAAATGACGGGCGCGCCGTGAGGCGCGCCCGTTCCGACGATCAACGCTTCTTGCCTGCCGGCTTCTTCTTGGGGGCGGGCTTGGCGGGCTTCTTCAACGGCGCCGGCTTCTTCGCCGCGGGCTTCGCCGGCTTTTTCGCCGGCAATGCCTTCTTCGCGGCAACTTTCGCGGGCGGCCTTACGGGCGCTGGCTTCGCGGGAGCTGGGGCCTTGGCTACCGGGGCCTTGGCCACCGGGGCCTTCACCACCGGAGCGGCAATGCCGCGCGCGGCCGGACGCGGGCCGTCGGCGCGAGAGGCGCCAGCAGCCGATGCGGGCCGTTTCTTCGATGCCGCCTCTTCGGCGTCGCGCAGCAAACGGTCCGCCTCTTCCTGCGTCATCTGACCGCGCCGAACCATGTACTGCACGAGGTCGCGCGCGCTTTCGACAGTGAAGCCGATGATCCCGGCCGCGGCGCCGATCACATCCTTCATAGCCTGAGAAACTTTGCTTCCCGCCTCCTGACTGATCTCCTGCGCGCGTGCCGCCATCTCGGCGACGGTGTCGCGAACGTCGGTGCTGCGGTGTCCGGGTGGGCGTCGTGGTGCGACGGCCGTCGCGGGGGCGTCGGGAGTGGCGGGCTTGGTGGTGTCGTCCGTCTGTGCCTTGTCGACCATATGCGGTGCGCGCTCCATGAACACGGTGTACGAGTCGCGAGCAGCCCCGGATCTGCTTGCCGAATCTCAGGAAACGCCTGGCGGGATCCGGTTCGGCACCCAGCGAGCGGCCGCGCGGCGGTAAGTATATGATTATTCGCGATCTACGCAAGCCGTGGCGCGATACTAGCCCAAGCGAGAGCGGAGCGAGCTACACCTCAGGTTCGTAACATTATGGGTACACTATCGCGCCATAATAGGAACTATTGTGCTTGAAGGCCTCAAAGTGCTCGACTTCACGCGCGTCCTCGCCGGCCCACTCGCTACCATGATGTTGGGTGACCTCGGCGCACGAGTCATCAAGATCGAGCGGCCGGGCGGTGGCGATGACACTCGCGGATGGGGGCCGCCCTTCGATGACCGCGGCGAAAGCGCCTATTTCCTCAGCATCAACCGAAACAAGCGCAGCGTCGCCGCGGATCTCGCCCTTCCGGCCGATCTGGCGTGCGTCGAGACATTGCTGCGGGGCGCCGACGTCGTCGTCGACAACTTCCGGCGCGGATCGCTCGCGGCGCTCGGTATCGAACCAGCGGCGTGGATCGAGCGCCGGCCGGAGCTGGTGTGGTGCACAATCACCGGCTTCGGCGCCGAGAGCGATCGGCCGGGATATGACTTCGTGGTGCAAGCCGAGCGCGGATGGATGGCGATCAACGGCGAGCCGGCGGGCGACCCCGTGCGGTCCGGAGTCGCGCTCGCCGATGTCGTCGCCGGCAAGGATGCGGCGATCGCGATTCTCGCTGCCCTCGTCGCACGCGCGCGCACCGGACGCGGCCGACGGATCGTGATCTCACTCGCCGACAGTGCCGCCGCGGCGCTCGTGAACGTGGCGCAAAACGTCCTCGTGAGCGGCGTCGATGCCGGGCGCTGGGGAAATGCGCACCCGAATCTCGTTCCGTATCAGCTCTTCCACGCCGCGGATCGCGCGATCGTGATCGCCGTCGGGAGCGATGCGCAGTGGCGCGCCTGTGCGTCGGCGCTCGGTCTCGACGCCCTCGCGACCGAGGCGCGCTTCGCAACCAACCGAGGTCGGCTGGCCCATCGCGACGAGATCGTGCGCGCCGTCGCCGAGCGCGTCGCGACCGGCGACTCGCTCGAGTGGACGGATGCGCTCGCCGCCGCCGGCGTGCCGTGCGGCGTCGTAAAAACCGTGCTCGAGGCGTTGCGCAACGTCGATGCCTCGGCGCTCACCGGCGTCGCGCCGAGCGTCCCGGGATCGGTGCGATCTGCGCCGCCGCGACTTGACGAGCATGGCGACGCGATCCGAGCGCGCGGGTGGGATGCGTGGGACGACGAGCCGCAGTGACGCGGAACGTTGGCGCACACGCTCGCTATCACGATCTCCGCGTTGTCGCGCCGTTACCTCGGCGATGGATTCTCGTCTATGAGGCATGGCGACCCTTGCACGTCCTCTGCTCGGCGCGGCGGGGCTATCTAGCCCCTCGGGAAATCGTTATCCTAGCGCCGTGATGAAGAGCACGGTGACGCCCCGGCAAGTCGATCAGACCGTCGCGGATCACGAGATCATCTCGCGCATCCTGACGGGAGAGCGCAACGCCTTTGGCGAGTTGATCTCGCGCTACAGCGATCCGCTTTATCGGCACGCGCTGGGTATGACGGGGAGCCCCGACGTTGCGGAGGACATCCTCCAAGCGTCGTTCATCAAAGCGTACCAGCATCTCGCCGAAGTGCACGGGCGATTCGATGCGTGGATCTTTCGGATCGTCGCCAACGGCTGCAAAGATTGGCTGAAGAACATTCGGCGGACGCACCTGAGCTACGAGGAGGATGATCAGCCATCCTCGTTCTCGACGCCTGATGAGGAGCTCGATCGCACGGAGCTGCGCAGTGATTTGGACGGTGCTTTGACCGCGCTCGCCCCGTCGTTACGGGAAGCGTTCGTGATGAAGCACGTCGAAGGGCGGTCGTACGAAGAAATGGCTGACCTGTTGGGAACCACTGTCGGAGCACTCAAAATGCGCGTTCACCGCGCACGGGAAGCGCTCCAAGCACTCCTCGAGGAGAAGTACTCCTAATGCTTGAAGAGAACTCGAATCCGCGGGAGCAGCGGGACGAGGCGGGTCGGAACAAGACGCCTCGCGAGACCCCCGTGACGCGCCCAGTCACCGATCGAGAGGTTCCGCTCGGTGGCCACACGATGCAGCCCGCTATTCATGCGTGGCTCGATGGTGACCTCCCGGAAAGCGCTGTGCGCCGTGGCGACATGGTGCGCGACGTGGAATTCTGGCAGCGCATCAATAAGGAAGCCGAGGGGCGCCGGCAGATCCGATCGCCCATGACCTTGGCGGACACGATCATGAGCGCGCTCCCCGATGCGGCGCCGGCGATGACCGAGCCGTGGTGGAAGCAGTCCGTGGCGATCTCTCCCGTGACGGCGCTCGCCGCGAGTGCGGGTCTCGTCGCCCTCGGCATGGCGCTCCAGTCCATGCGGACGCGCTAGCGGCGCGCTAGCCGGACGCACGGCTCGAACGAACAAAAGCTCCCGGCGAATTGCCGGGAGCTTTTTTGTGCGCTGCTCACGACGGCTGAGCCTCGAGGTCCGGTGGCCGGCTGCGACCTCGGCGAGGCACAAGATCGTGGCGCATGAAGACGAGCGCCACTCCATCACGGTAGTAGTCGGCGATGCGTGATTCTTCGTGGAATCCACCGGCGAGCAGCAACCGCCGCATCGGCTCGACATTCACCTCGTCCGGCAACTCGGCGATCGCCACGCGAGCGCCACGGAGGGTCAGCTGGTCCTCGACGGCGCGGAGGAGCGCCGCGCCGGCGCCGCGCCGCACCCATTCCGGCGCCACGGCGGCGGCGTACAGCACTCCCGCGCCAAGCGCACCGGCGACGTCTCCGTAAACGGCGATCCCGATTACTTCGCCGCCCCCTACAGCGACGAGCGCGCGATGCTCCGCCGAAGTCGCGGCGAGCGCCGACTCGAGCCGCTCGCGCAGGCGCCCTGCATAGGGATTCGGCTCACCGGCCGCCGCCGCGAAGATCGCGCGGGCGCTGTCGGCATCGCCAGTCTCGAGCGGCCGTATCGCGATCGGACTGTCAGAATGCGAATTCATCTCGCGGGCATCTTACACCGCTATTGACACTTCATGCGCACCATCGCAGTATTTGAACACGTTCAAATACACGAGGCGTCCATGGAAACGCGGCTCACCGGCTTGGAGCGGATTGACGACATCACGCGCGACGTGCGGGGGGGCCGCACTGCCGCGCTTGTCTCGCTGGTCATGGTGGAGGCGACGATCGCCATTCTGTCGCTCGTCGCGCGCCAACACACACATGGTCCCGTGCTGGCCGTGTCGGTGCAGGGTACGCTCATATTTGGCGTTCCACTCTTTTTCGTCGTCCACACGTTCGGACGGGCGCCGACGGTGTTTGAGATCGGCGTCGGCGCCGGCGTGGGAGGACTCGCCGTCCTCGTCTTCACCGTCGTCGGCTGGTACGTCGTCCTACTGTCGCTACTCTTCAATCCGGCGCTGGCGCTCGGCGAGGTCGTCTTTCTCGGCATGCAAGTTTGGCTGTTCACGGCCGCGGTCCGCGTTTACCGCACGTTACGCAGCCGGCGTACCGCTATGCCGTTCGCGCTCGGCGTCGTGACCCCATGCCTGTACTTCATTCTTCTCGTTCTGGCCGAGAACGCGCTGCGCAAATAGCGCTGACGTGGCGCGAGGCTCAGATGTGAATCGACCGGCCGAGCACGCCGAGCGCGGCTTCCTTCACAGCTTCCGAGAGGGTGGGATGCGCGTGCACGCTGATGCCGATGTCTTCGGCCGACCCCTCGTACTCGAACGCCATCACGACTTCGGCAATCATCTCCGACACGTTGGGCCCGATCATGTGCACGCCGAGCAGGTCGTCGGTGCGTGCGTCGGCGATGAACTTCACGAATCCCGTGGTCTCGCCCATCGTCCGCGCGCGGCCGTTGGCCGAGAAGGGAAACTTGCCGATCTTGATCTCGAGACCCGCCTCTTTCGCTTCGTGCTCGGCGAGCCCGACGCTGGCGATCTCCGGCCAGGTGTAGACAACGTTCGGAATGGAGCGGTAGTGCATGCGGCTCTTCTTCCCGGCGATCACCTCGGCGGCGACGACGCCCTCTTCCTCCGCCTTGTGCGCGAGGAGCTTGCCCCCGATCGCGTCGCCGATTGCGTACACGTTCGGGACGCTGGTCCGCATCTGGTCGTCGACGACGATCTCGCCGCGGGTGCCTAACGAGAGACCGAGTGCCGCCGCGTCGATCCCGCCCAGCGATGGCTTCCGGCCCACGGAGACGAGCACGTAGTCGGCGTCGAGCGTCGTGCGCACGCCGTCTCTCTCGATCTCGACGAGTACGTTGTCGCCCTCGTGGCGCGCGCCGACGACCTTCGTGCCCGTGCGAATGTCGAGCCCCTGCTTGCGGAAGATGCGATCCGCCTCCTTTACCAGATCCGCGTCGAACCCGGCAAGAATCGTCGGCATGAACTCGACGACGGTGACCTTGGCGCCGAGGCGCCGCCACACGGATCCGAGCTCGAGTCCGATCACGCCGCCGCCGACGACGACCAGGTGGGCCGGCACCTCGGCGATCGCCAGCGCGCCGACGTTCGACAGCACGCGCCGCTCGTCGAACTTGAGAAACGAGAGCTCGATCGGCACCGAGCCGGTGGCGAGGATCACGCTTTTCGCCTGGTATCTCGTGACGGCCTCGTCGGCGCCGCGCACTTCCACTGCGTTGCCCGCCTTGAGCGCGCCCGTGCCGCGAGCCCACGTGATCTTGTTCTTCCGAAAGAGAAACTCGATCCCCTTCGTGTTCTGGCCGACGACGTCGTCCTTTCGCTTGAGCATCTGCGCGAGATCGATCGACAGCGTGCCCGTGCCGATGCCGTGCTCGGTCGCGTGCGTGCGCATGAACTCGTAGTGCTCGGAGCTCTGCAGCAGCGCCTTCGATGGAATGCACCCGACGTTGACGCACGTGCCGCCGAGCGTCTTGTCCTTTTCGACGCAGACGGTGGTGAGTCCGAGCTGCGCGGCGCGGATGGCGGCGACGTAGCCGCCGGGACCGCCGCCGATGACGACGACATCGACGGTCGTCGGGGAGTCGGGCATGAAGATGGTCGCCGGTAGAGGTGGGTCAGAAAATAGCGGGGGTGGCCGCGTGTAGCGACCACCCCCGATCGTGCGCGAGCCAAACGGAACGCGTCAGGGCGCTTTGTGCGCCGTCCACGTGCCGGCCACCGACTTAGCCTTGGCACCGGTCGCCTTGGACATCCAGGTGCCGGCCATCGAGTCGCCCATCATCTTCCCTTCAACGTGAGTGACGACCTCCGCCTTCATCATGGGGTCCCTGTGTGGCGTCGACTCCATCACGAGCGTGGAGTCGGTCATCGACAGCCGGTGGTAGCGGACGGTGTCCTTGCCCATCGGTTGCATCGAATTGCCGGACGCATCCATCATCGTCATGAACGTGTTGCCGGTATCCTTCTTCGCCGCGCCCGTGGTGACGGAGTGGACCATCCACGTCCCGACGAACTTGGCGCCCGGCTCGGGGGCTGGCGTAGCGGCGACGACCGGGGCCGTCTTCGCGGTATCGACGACCGCGGTATCGGATTTCGCGCACGCCGCGATCAGGGGAGCGACAACGAGACAGCAGAGCAACCGACGCATACGTCCTCCATCGAGTGTGATTCGTCGCGCCGGAGTGGCGCGACGGAATAACCGACGGCAACCTGCGGTGCGTGACACGAGCACCCGTTCAGCCGAAAGAATGGCCCGCGGTCGCCTTGGATAGACGGCGGGGTCGGCGTGGGGGTATGTAAATGCGCCGAGGGCGGCCCGCTAGGGGCAGCCGTCGGCGTCCGATCGCCCGCTAGTCGATGAGCATCGACGCGGGATCTTCCATCAGCTCCTTGAGCTTGACCAGAAAGAGCACCGCGTGCTGGCCCTCGACGATGCGATGATCGTACGAGAGGGCGACGTACATCATGGGACGAATGGCCACCTGGCCGGCGACGGCGATTGGCCGCTCTTGAATCTTGTGGAGACCGAGAATCCCCGACTGCGGGTAGTTGAGGATCGGCGTCGACAACAGCGAGCCGAACACGCCGCCGTTGGTGATCGTGAAGGTGCCGCCGGTGAGATCATCCATCGTCAGCTTGCCATCGCGGGCGCGCTTGGCGACGGCGGAGATCTCGCGGCTCAGCTCGAGCATTCCTTTCCGGTCTGCATCCTTGATGACGGGGACGACGAGCCCCTGATCGGACGCCACGGCGACGCCCATGTTCACGTAGCGGCGGAAGACGATGGTGTCGCCATCGACCTGCGCGTTGACGGTGGCCTGCGCCTTGAGGGCGAGACACGCGGCGCGGACGAAGAAGGGCATGTAGGTGAGCTTCACGGCGTGCTCCTTCTCGACCCTCTCCTTCAAGCGGTCACGCAGCGCCATGACGGCGGACATGTCGACCTCGTTGAAGGTCGTCAGGTGCGCCGTGGCGTGCTGCGCCTCGAGGAGATGCTCGGCGATGCGCTTCCGGCGCGTCGTCATCTTCTCCCGCGTCTCGCGACTGCCGGTGTCGCGCGGAACGGGGGGCGCCGGCAGCGGCGCGGTTGCGGGAGCGACAGAAGGATGACGCTCACCCGCATCGGCGGCCATATCTTGGTCTTCGGGGGGGGGACCCCCCGGCGGGGCCGGCGACGCGGCCGGCGACGCGGCCGGCGTCGCAGGCGTCGTCGTTGGCGCTGCAACCGCTTCCGTGGCGGCGACCGTCGTCGCGGCCGGTGCGCTCTGACCGCGTACGTCGATCGCGTCGAGCATGTCCGCCTTCGTCACGCGGCCGTCGCGCGCGCTGCCTTGCACGCTCGCCGGATCGAGTCCCTCCTCGGCGGCGATTCGGCGCACGGACGGCGACGTCTTCGCGTCCGCTACGGGTGCGGCTGCGGGCAGCCCGCCGGCGGCAGCAGCCGGCTGGGCGGCCTGGCTCACCGGCGTGGCCGTCGCCGCCGTCGGCGCCGCCGGCGCCGCCGGCGCATCACCCGACGCGGCCGCGGTTTCGTCCACCTCGGCGAGCATGTCGTCCACCTTGACGGTATCGCCCTCGGCGCGCAGCCGCTTCACCAGCACGCCGCCTTTCGGTGCCGGCACTTCGACCGTGATCTTGTCCGTCTCGAGCTCGACGATCGTGTCACCGGCGGCGACGGCTTGCCCTTCCTTCTTGAGCCAGCGGCCAACGGTGGCTTCGACGATCGACTCTCCCAGCGGCGGCACCTTGATCGAAAGCATTCGAGGCCCGGTGATCGGTGTTAGGTGTTCGGTGTTCGCTGACGTAATATCTACGGTGCGTCGGTGAGGAGGAACTCGTTCCGGCGGACGCACCGAGCAACGCTCACCGATCTCCGGCCCAAAGTAACTCTCCCCGACCACATTGTGCGAGCACTGACGATCTCGGCGCACGGCGGCCTCGAGCAGCTCCAGGTGCGTGACGATCTGCCCGTTCCGACGCTGAGCGCTGCGACCGATGTGCGCGTGCGCATTCGCTGCGCGGCGCTCAATCACCTCGACCTCTTTCTGCTTCGCGGTCTCCCTGGCGTGACGATCACGCCGTCGTGGATCATGGGTGGCGATGGCGCCGGCGTCGTCGATCTTGTTGGTGACGCGGTGGAGGGCGTGGCGCCCGGCGATCGAGTCATCATCAATCCCGGCATCAGCGACCGCACGTGCGACTACTGCCGAGCCGGCGAGCAGTCGCTCTGCGTGAGCTACAAGCTGCTCGGCGAGCACCTCCCCGGCACGATCGCCGACTGGGTGGTCGTGCCCTCGGCGAACGTGCGGGTGATTCCACGATCGATTGACTGGCCCCAGGCCGCCGCGTTCTCGCTCGCCACGCTGACCGCGTGGCGCATGCTCGTCACCCGCGCGCAGGTACGTGCGGGGGAAGACGTGCTGGTGTGGGGCGTGGGCGGCGGCGTGGCGGCGGCCGCGGTGCAGATCGCCAAGCTGCACGGCGCCCGCGTTTGGGCGACATCGTCGAGCGACGACAAGCTCGCTCGCGCGAGCGCCCTCGGAGCCGACGTGCTGCTCAACCACCGGACGACCGACGTCGCCAAGGAAATTCGCGCCCGCACCGGCAAGCGCGGCGTGGACGTCGTGATCGACAACGTTGGGCAGGCGACGTGGAAGGCATCGCTCGGCGCACTCGGTAAGGGCGGCCGGCTCGTCACCTGCGGCGGCACGAGCGGACCGATGGTCGAGACCGATGTGCGCCGCATGTTCTGGAACCAATGGTCGCTGATGGGCTCGACGATGGGAAACGATCGCGAGCTCGACGCGATCGCGCGCGCGTTTACCGGTGGCGCACTCGTGCCGCCGGTCGACTCCGTCTTCGCGCTCGCCGACGGACGCGCCGCGTTCGAACGGCTCGAGAACGGCGAGCAGTTCGGCAAGATCGTCATTCGAGTGAGCGAGGACTGACCGCCGTGCGATTTCCGATCGTGACGCGCTACGCCGACTACGACTCGAAGGGCCACGCCAACAACGCCGTGTACCTCACGTACTTCGAGAACGCGAGGCACCTGGTCTGGACTGATGTGTTCGGCGGCGATGCGGACTTTCCGTTCATTCTCGCCGAGGCCGCGGTGCGCTACGTGAGCGAAGCGATGATCGGGGAGTCGCTGGAGATCGAGATCGCGACGTCGGAGATCCGCACGAAAGCCTGGGTCTGGAGCTACGTTATTCTGGCCGTCGATTCCGGCCGCGTCGTTGCCGAGGGCAAGACGGTGCAGGTGATGTACGATTACGCGGCGAAACGCACCGTGCCGATTCCCGATGACTTCCGCGCCAAGCTGGCGACGGTGTGATCGAAATGACATCTTCGCGCATCGAGGAGATGATCACCGCCGCAGTGCCTGCGGCGCAGGCGCGCCGCGCGCTCACCGACGGCACACGCTTCGGGCAGTGGGTGGCGCCGCACGTGTCGGTGCGCGCGCTTGCGCTGTCGCCGTCGCTGGCACCCGGTGACCGCTTTCAGATCGATGCGCCGGGCACGCCCACGTTCGACTACCTCGTCGAAGCGGTGAGCGACCGTGAGGTCGTCTTCTCATTCACCGGCGCCTGGCGCGGGCGCGAGCGGTGGAGCTTCATCGCCGACGGAGCCGACACGATCGTGCGCCGCACCTACGAGGTGGACGACGCGAATCCGATCGCCGAGCTGGCGTGGCGCACCCTCGGCCGGCCGCTCGTCACCGCGCACTTCAAGTGGGAGCTGGCCCGCTTTCGTGATCTCGCCATGCGCGGCCCGAGCGTTCGCGCCGAGATCGAGGCGTCGCCCACTGCGCCGCCATCATTTCCCATCGACGATGGCTGACGGCGATCCGAATGAGGGACACGCGCAGTTCGAGCCCGGGGAGCAGCGCGCGATTCGCGATGCGGTTGCGAGCGGCAACGCAGCCTCCTGTCCGCGTTGCGCGGTGCCGATGCGCGCGCGCCCGCTCGGCGGCGGCTCGTTCGGGCTCGGGTACGCACGGCGACGCGAGTGGCTCATCTGTCCCAGCTGCAAGCGGAGCGCGATCTTCGACGTAAAGCGTGGCACGCGAAACTGAATCGCGCCTTGCGCTAGCTTATGGCGTCGCGACGACGAGCACTTTTCTTCAGGAACGATCACGGTGAGCACAAACTTCTTCGACCGGCTCGGCGAGAGCTTTCTACAGCTCGGGCAATACGTCCCGGCGCTGCTCGGTGCGTTGATCATTCTCTTCGCGGGCTATCTCCTCGCGAAGCTTCTCGAGAAGGGGACGGACCGTCTCCTCGCGGCGGTCGGCCTCAACAGCTGGCTCGATCGCGGTGGTGTCAGCGAAGTGATTGGGCGGGCGGGTCACCGCCGACGCCCGTCGCGGCTCGTCGCGAACATCGTCTTCTGGTTCATCATGTTCGCGGTGCTCCTCATCGCCGCCAACGCCCTCAAGCTCGAGGCGCTGGCCAAGGTGTTCGAGGAACTCGTCAGCTACATCCCGAGCGTGATCGCGGCGATCGTGATCATCCTCGTCGGCATCGTCCTCGGTGAGTTCGTCGAAGGGCTGATCATGGCCTCGGCGGGCGGCGTGCACGGCGGGCCGACGCTGGCGCGCGTCGGACGCGGCGGCGTCGTGATTCTCGCGATCTTCATGGCGCTGCAAGAGCTCGGCATCGCCACCGACATCGTGACGACGGCGTTCGCGATCATCTTCGGCGCGGTGGCGCTCGGCTTCGCTCTCGCGTTCGGTCTCGGCAACCGCGACCTCGCGGGCGAGGTCACGCGCGATTGGTACGTGCGCATGCGCGCCGAGCGCGAGGCGATCGATCGGGAGAGCGCCAAGCGCGAGGCGCAAGACGATTGGGAGGTGGAAAAGACGGACCGCCGCGCCTCGAGCGGCCGGCGCGTGGATGACCGATCGCCCGCGGGAGGCGACAAGCCCGAGGGCGCCGGCCCGGTGTGAGCGAAGCGCTCACCACCAGCCGAGCAGCTTCCACCACAACGGCCCCACGACGCCCCACACGACGACGTTGGCGATCGACACAACGAGCCCGATGCTCCACCACTGCCGCTGCGTGACGTAGCCTGCGCCAAAGTAAATCGGCGCGTGTGTGGTGCCGTAGTGCGTCAGCGACGCCGAGAGGTTGGAGTAGTACGCGAGCAAGAGCACGGCGATCCACGCCGGCGCGCCCGCCGCCAGAATCACGACGAGGAACGGAATGAACATCGCCGTCGCGTGCGCGGTGATGCTGGCGAAGCCGTAATGTGCGTAGAAGTAGATCAGCAGGAGCACGACGAGCGCCGCCGTCCACGGCCACGCACTCGTCATCGATGCCGCCGCTTCGGCGAAGCGCTTGGTGAGGCCGGTCTCCCCCAGCGCCTGCGCCATCTGCACGAGCCCGCCATACCAAATGAAGACGTCCCAGGCGCCGCGCTCCGCGAGGATGTCGCTCCAGTCGAGCACGCCAAGCACGAGCAGCGTGCCGATGCCGAGGAGGGCCACGGCTGTGTAGTTGATACCGTGCAGCGCTGTCGTCATCCAGAGCACGGCGACCATGGCGAAGACGGCGAGCATCGCCCACTCGTCGCGCCCCAGTGCGCCGAGCGCGCGCAGCTCGGCGGCGGCGTACTCGGGCGCGGCGGGCGTTCGCTTGAGCTCGGGCGGTGCCAGGACGTAGATGATCGGCGGCACGAGGGCGAGGGCGACGAGTCCCGGCACGATCGCGCCGGCGAGCCACGTGCCGTAGCCCACATCGACGCCCGCGACCTGCTTCGCGAACTTCGCGATGAGCACGTTCGACGCCTGTCCCGTGAGGAACATCGCGCACAGAATGACGTCGCTCTGATAGAGAAACAGCATCAGGAACGTGCCGAGGCGGCGCGCCGTGGGGCCGGGCTCCGACTCGTACGCCGTGCAGATGTTGCGCGCGATTGGGAAAATGATGCCGCCGGCCCGCGCGCTGTTCGATGGGATGACGCTCGCCAAGACGAAGTCGGTCGCGACCAGCGCGTAGCCGAGCCCGAGCGACCTGCCGCCGATGGCCCGAATGAACAACAGCGCCATGCGCCGGCCGAGTCCCGTTTTCGTCATGCCGCGCGAGAGAAAAAAAGCGGCAAGCACGAGCCAGACGATTGGCTCTCCGTAACCGGCGAGCGCGCGGTCGATGGGCAGCGTGCGCGTGAGGGCGATCGCACCGACGCCGAGCAGCACGATCGCGCCCGCGGGAAGCGGCCGCACGATCGAGCCCACGATCGTCGCGACGAAGATGGCGAGGAGATGCCACGCTTGCGGCGTGACGCCGGAAGGCGCCGGCGCGAGCGCGATGGCGGCACCGGCGGCGATCACGATCGCCCAGCGTACGAGCGCTCGCGCGGGCGTGGCTGCGTCGATGGGAAGCGTCACAGAGGCGGGATGCTAACACCGCTCGATCGCCACCGTAAGACGCTGTAGCAGAAGCATTTAGCGGCACGCTGCGAAGTTGTCTTGCGATCCCGTTCGGGGTATATTTGACGGGCTGCCGTACCGTAGCGTTTTCTCCCTCCCGCAGGACCATGACTGCACCGAACAATCGCGAACGCATTCTCCCGCGCCTGATCGACGAGGAGATCAAAGAGTCGTTCATCAACTATTCGATGAGCGTGATCGTGTCGCGCGCGCTTCCCGATGTGCGCGACGGTCTGAAGCCCGTGCACCGGCGCGTGCTGTACGCGATGAACGAGCTTGGTCTCGTGCCGGGCCGCCCGTACAAGAAGTCCGCGACGGTCGTGGGCGACGTACTCGGCAAGTATCACCCGCACGGCGACTCCAGCGTGTACGACGCGTTGGTGCGGATGGTCCAGGATTTCTCGCTGCGTTATCCGCTCGTGGATGGACAGGGGAACTACGGATCGGTGGACGGCGACCGAGCAGCGGCCTACCGCTACACCGAGGCCCGGCTCACCGCGATGGCGATGGAGATGCTGGCCGACATCGACAAGAACACGGTCGATTTCGCGCCGAACTTCGACGATCGCCTGCGAGAGCCGACGGTGCTTCCGTCCGGCATCCCCAACCTGATCGTCAACGGATCGTCCGGCATCGCGGTCGGCATGGCGACAAACATTCCGCCGCACAACCTGCGCGAGGTCTCGGCGGCGATCGTGCACCTGATCGACAATCCCGAGGCGACGATCGGGGACCTGCGGAAATTCGTCAAGGGTCCCGATTTTCCGACGGGCGGCTACATCTACGGCCGCGCCGGCATCACCGACTATCAGGACACGGGGCGTGGCCGCATCGTGATGCGCGCGCGCGCGGTGATCGAAGAAAAGGAATCGTCGAGCAAGTCGCAGATCGTCGTGACGGAGATTCCGTACCAGGTGAACAAGGCGCGTCTCGTCGAGCAGATCGCCGATCTCGTGCGCGACAAGAAGCTCGAAGGGATTTCGGACCTGCGCGACGAGTCCGACAAGGATGGCATGCGCGTGGTGATCGAGCTCAAGCGCGATTCGATTCCGCGCGTGGTGCTCAACCAGCTCTACAAGCACACCACGATGCAGTCGACGTTCGGCGTGATCATGCTCGCCCTCGTGCCCGATCCGACGACGCGGCAGCTCGTGCCGAAGGTGATGGCGCTCAAGACGATTCTCGAGCACTTCATCACGCACCGTCACGAGATCATCATCCGCCGCACCGAGTACGATCTCCAGAAGGCGGTGGAGCGCGAGCACATCCTCGAGGGTCTCAAGATCGCCGTCGACAACATCGACGAGGTGATCAAGATCATCCGCAAGGCCGAGGACACGCCGACGGCGGGCGCGCGCCTGCAGACGCGCTTCAAGCTCACCGACCGGCAGGCGGAAGCGATCCTCAACATGCGGCTCGCCAAGCTCACCGGCCTGGAGATCGAGAAGCTCGAGGAGGAGCTGACGGAGGTGCGGGCGATGATCAAGGATCTGCGCGACATCCTCGCCAATCGTCCGCGCCGGCTGCAGATCATGAAGGACGAGCTCACAGGTCTCGCGACCAAGTTTGGCGACGATCGCCGCACCGAGATCACCGGGGACCAGGGCGAATTCACGATCGAAGATCTGATCGCCGAGGAGGACATGGTGATCACCGTGTCGCACTCGGGCTACATCAAGCGCACCTCGGTGTCCACGTACAAGAAGCAGCGCCGCGGCGGGCGCGGCCTGAGTGGGCAGGGGCTCAAGGACGAAGACTTCGTCGAGCATCTTTTCATCGGCTCGACGCACGACTACATCCTCTTCTTCACCGACGACGGCCGCTGCTTCTGGCTCAAGGTGCACGAGATCCCGCAGGCGGGACGCGCGACGAAGGGGAAGCCGGTCGTCAACCTGATCAACGTCACCGCCGACACGCGCGTCAAGTCGATGGTCCCGGTGCGCGAGTTCAGCGAGACGCAGTCGCTCATCTTCGCCACCCGCAAAGGCACGGTGAAGAAGACCGCACTGTCGCAGTACTCGAACCCTCGCACGGTCGGCATCAAGGCGATCAAGATCGAGGAGGGCGACGAGCTGATCGACGTGCAGGTGACCACGGGGACGAACGACATCGTGCTGGCCACGAAGCACGGCCTGTCGGTGCGCTTCCACGAGAGCGACGTGCGCGAGATGGGTCGCGACACGACCGGCGTGAAGGGCGTGGAGCTCAGCGCCGAGGATGTCGTCGTCGGCATGGTCGTCATCAAGCGCGACTCCAATCTCCTCGTCGTCGCCGAGAAGGGTCTCGGCAAGCTCACGCCGATCGACGAGTACCGCGTGCAGCGGCGCGGCGGAAAGGGGATCATCACCCTCAAGGTCACCGACAAGACGGGTACCGTCGTCGCGCTCAAGGAAGTGCTGCCGGACGATGAGCTCATGATGATCACGAAGCTCGGCATCGTGATCCGGATGCCCGTGAAAGGAATTCGCGTCAGCGGCCGCAACACCCAGGGGGTGAAGCTCGTCCACCTCGATGAGGGCGACGTGGTATGCGATGTCGCGCGCGTGGTGATCGAGGATCTCGGCGATGCGCCGGAAGGCGAGATCGACGACTCGGCGGATGA
>JBDUCS010000015.1:0-23002 GCA_040003335.1 Gemmatimonadaceae bacterium
GGCCGAACACGCCGCCAGCGCGGCGAGCACCGCCGCGGCGATCGTCGCGCGCACGGATGTCGTCATCAGTCGGCCCTCCGGCAGCGCGTCGTTCATCGTTTGGCGCACACCGCGAGCACGAACGCCAGCGGCGATAACGTCAACGCCGTCGCGATCGCGACACCCGTCGCGCCGAGCCGGCGGAGATGGCGCCGGCCCGGCTCGTACTCGTCGCGCGCCTTCGGCACGAGATACCAGAACACGAGCGGCGGCGCGCCGAGCGCGACGGCAATCCATGCCCCCTTCACCATGTCGACAGTCATTCCTCGGTGCCCGGTGCTCGGCGTTCGGTGCTCGGTACGCTGTGCCCGCCACTCGGTGCTCGGTCGCCGACCGGGCCCCGAACGGCGGCACCGGTCACCTTTCACCGGCTGTCAGCCTATCGCCGCGATCGGCACTCCGCCAGAACGCGCCAGCTGTGCGATCATCTCGATGAGACCGGTCACGTCCGCGCGCGTCGTGCGGAAGCCGAGCACGCAGACGCGGAGCGTGAAAACACCGCGGAGCCGCGTCGACGACATGAAGTAGCGGCCGCTGGCGTTCACCGTCGCGTTCACGCGTTCGTTGAGCGCGTCGAGCACGGCCGAATCATTCGCGTCCGGCGGATGCGCGCGGAAGCAGCAGATGCCGAGCTGCGCCGGGGACAGCACCTCGAGAAACGGATCGGCGCGCACGAGCGACTCAGCGAGCTCCGCCAGGTCGATGCCGTGATCCATCGCGTCGCGCAGTGCCGACAGGCCGAAGTAGCGCACCGAGAGCCACACTTTGAGCGCGCGGCTGTAGCGCGTGAGTTGCTCGCCGTAGTCGGCGAAGTTCACGGCCTGGTCGGCGGGCGACGACACGTCCTGCAAGTAGTCCGGATAGATGTGGAACGTCTCCCAGAGCCGGCGCGGCTCGCGCACGAGCACGCATCCGCACTCGAACGGGACGAAGAGCCACTTGTGGGGGTCGAGGGTGACGGAGTCCGCGCGGCCGAGGCCGTCGAGGAGACGCGCTCCGCGCGTGGTGAGTGCGCCGAATCCGCCGTAGGCCGCGTCGACGTGCATCCAGACGCCTTCGCGCGCGCAGAGATCGGCGATCGCGTGCATCGGATCGACGGCGCCTGTGTTCGTCGTGCCGGCGCTGGCGACGACGGCGCAGGGAATGAGACCGCGCGCCCGGTCTTCGGCGATCGCCGCCTCGAGGGCCGCGGTGTCGAGCGTGAGTGCGTCGCCCGTCGCAACCGTGCGCACCAGCGCGCGGTCGAATCCGGCGATCCACGCCGCGCGCGCGACCGCGGAGTGTGCCTGATCAGACGTGTACAGCGTCAGCTGCGCTATGAGAGACGGGTCGCCGCCGACGGCGCCGTGACGCGCGGCAACGATCGCCGTGAGCGTCGCGTTGCTGCCGCCCGTGGTGAGGAGACCGCCGCTCCCCTCGGGCATGCCGATCCATCGCCGGAACCAGTCGAGTACGAGCAACTCGATCGCGTTCGGTCCGGCGGCGACGCTCCACACGCCGGCGAATATGTTGAAGCCGCTGGCGATCCAATCGCCGAGCACCGCCGGGAAGGTCGGGCAACCCGGTACGTAGGCGACGAATCCCGGATGTGGCTCGCGCACGGCGTACCTGAGCACGTTCTGCTCGAGCGTCTCGATCAGCGCATCGAAGTCCTCACCGGCCTCAGGCGCGTCGCCGGCGACGAGCGCGTCCGCCTCACGACGGCCGAGCGTGCGGTACACGGGCTGCTCGCGCAACGTCGACAGATGTCCGGCGATCAGGTCCACGACCTTGCGCCCAAGGCGCTGCATGGTCGCGCGGTCGAGATCGAGGACTGTTTCCGTCGGCATCGGGCCACAATACCTAACTCAGTCGTCGGTCGTCAGTCGTCAGTCGCCAGCATTGTTCTGATGACCGAGGCAATCCACGGATGACGCTCGCGGCCCGAAGCGTACGTAAATTCGTTTTCGGGGGGGGGCCCAGCCCCGTTTTCCGGATCACGTCGATGACCGGCGACTGACCATCGACGACTGCTGTTCACGAGGTTCGCACGCCCGACTCGAACGTCTACCTAGTGCCGTTGGCCGATAGCGCTCCCCTTGCGGGGCGCGGTCCGTCGTTCGCGCGCGGACTGTGGCGAATCGCGGCAGCGGATGCGTCGAGCGGCAACCGCGTGCAGCTGTTGGCCGATGGGCCGATGACGTACGACGCGATGGAGCTCGCGATCGCCGGCGCGCGCGAGACGGTCGAGATCGAGAGCTACATCTTTCGCGACGACGCCGTCGGGCGCCGATTCGCCGATGCGGCGATCGCCGCCGCCGGCCGCGGGGTGCGTGTTCGCGTCCTCAGCGATTGGATCGGCAGTCGCACCACGCCGCGCGCCTTCTGGCGTCGCATGCGCGAGGCGGGCATCGAGGTCCGCATCTTCAACAAGCTCGGCTTCCGCAAATGGCTCGGCCTGGTGCCGCGCGATCATCGCAAGCTCGTCGTCGTCGATGAGACGGTCGGCATTACGGGCGGCATCGGGTTCGGCGAGGAGTGGGCCGAGCGCCTTCCGCAGAACCGGCCGTCCCGATGGCGCGATACGGCCGTGCGCATCGAGGGGCCGGCGGCACTCGACATGGCGCGCGCCTTCGACGCGATCTGGCGGCGTGCCAGCGGCGAAGAGCGCCGCGACTCCGCGCGCCTTCGGGTACAGCGCGATCCGCGCCGGCTCCTCGTGCGCCGCTCCAAGGGTGCCGACGTCGATCCCGCGGTCGACCTGGGCGCCGTCGTCGGCATCATCGAGGGCGAGCCGCTCCGCCTGCGCATCGCCCGCGCCCTCCAGCTCCAGGCCGTCAGCGCCGAGCGCTCGATCTGGATCGCCAGCGCCTACTTCGTGCCCAGCGTCGCCGAGCTCGAAGCGCTCGCCGGCGCGGCGCGCGATGGCGTCGACGTGCGCGTGCTCGTGCCGAGCAAGTACGACCACCCGTGGGTGCGTCTCCTCGCCCGCCGCCTCTATCGCCGCATGCTGATGAACGGCGTGCGCATCTGGGAATGGCAGGGCGTGATGATGCACGCCAAAACGAGCGTGATCGACGGCCGATGGGTCCGCGTCGGCTCCACCGACTTCAACCCGCTCGGCATCGCCATCAACTTCGAGCTCGACGCCGTGATCGAGGACAGGGCGCTCGGCGCCGCGGCGGAAGCCATGTACCTGGCCGATCTCGAGGCGTCGAAGGAGATCAAGATCTAGAGACGGGATCGTCGATCGCGATCGTGGGCTGCGGGCTGCTCCGAATCGGCTAACGCGATTGAGTTTGCAGTGTGCGCGATCCACGATCCGGAATCAGCGATTCGCTTTCGTCCGCCCGCGATCCGCGAACGACGATTCGCGATCCGCCCTCATAGACGTCACAGCGCGGCAGTGCGATCGCGATGCACGCGCCGCGCGAGGCGCGGTTCGACGCGGAGATCGTTCCGCCGTGCTCGGTGATGATCTGCTTGGCGATCCACAGACCGAGACCCGTGCCCTTGCCGACGGGCTTTGTCGTGAAGAATCGCTCGAAGATCCGGTCGGCGACGCCGGGCGGGAGGCCGGGACCACTGTCTTCCACGGCCACGTGGACGCGCGCCGCATCCGACCACACGCGCACGAGCACCTCGCCCTCCGCGCCATGCTCCTCGATCGCCTGCATCGCGTTGACCACGAGATTGAGCACGACTTGCTCGAGCCGCCCCGCCTGGCCACGCACCGGCGGGATTTCCTCCGGCATCGACTGGTCCACCGTCACACGCCGGCTCCGCGCTAGGGGTCGCGCCACCCCGAGCACGTTGGTGACAACGGCGCCGAGCGACAGATTCTCGAGCGCCGAGCCCGTGGGGCGCGCGGCGCGCAACATGTCGCGCACGACGTTGGCAGTCCGCCTCGCTTCGCTGATCACTGCGTCGACGTCGGCGCGCTGCTCGTCCGTCAGCTCGCTCTCGCGCAGCAATTGCGCAACGGCGAGGATCGAGGCGAGTGGATTGTTCACCTCGTGCGCCATCGTCGCCGACAACGCGCCGAGCGCGGCGAGTTTGTCGGCTTCCTGCAGGCGGATCGCCAGCGCGTGCTCTTCCTCGCTGCGCTCGACCTGCGCCGCCAGCGCGCGCCTGAGGATGTTCTCGTTCCACGCCGTCGCATACGTCGCGATCGCGCCGGCTACGCCGAGGAGGAGAACCTTCGCGCCCTCGTCGAGTACCGAGGTGCCGGCGGACGAGAGGGTGTCGAGCGGGCTCCAGTGCAGCCCGAGCCGTCCGCTGACGAGAAAGAAGGCGGCGAGCGCGCCGTACTCGAGCATCGCCGTCGCCGCCGCGGCGCCGGCGCGCCTCGTCGATGAAGTGAACGGCCGCGCGGCGAGGATGCCGAAGTACGCGAGAAAGATCGGCGACTTCACCGCCAGGTCGGGTAGCCCCACGAGGCCGTAACCGAGCAGGAGCACGGTGACCGCGCTGATGTCGACGATCGGATTCACTGTCGAGAGCCAGGCGGCGCGCGTCCGCCGGGTGTGCACGTAGACATGCTGACCGATGGTCCACGTCAGCATCGGCGCGAGGATCGCCATGTTCACCGCATCGAGCGCGCGCGTGAGACGCGGCGAGTAAAACGCGGCGGCGATCGCCAGCACGAGCAGCACGCCGCCGCGTACTTCGTTCAGCCTGCGCTCCGCGCGCGCATGCTCGCGCGCGACGAGCTCGGCGATCGGATCGTTCGGGGTCTCGATGGACGGCATCCTGGTGGAGTATCGGCCGCTGGAGCAGAAGGGACGAGGCGGAAACCCATTTTCCCCTCGTCCGTAAACCCCAGCCCCAGGCCTCTAGTCTGCCCTGAGGGCTTCGACCGGATCCACTCTCGTCATCCGTCTCGCGGGGAGGTACGCCGCGAGCGCGGCGACGACGAGCAGGATGAGCGCCACCGTGACAAAGGTCGCCGGGTCGAGCAGGGCGACGCCGAACACCATGCTGCCCAGGAGGCGCGTCGACAGCGCGGCGAGGGGAACACCGACGGCGACGCCGAGCAAGGCGAGGAGCACGCCCTGTCGCACGAAGAGGGCGAGGAGCGACGAACGCGGTGCGCCGAGCGCGGCGCGGACGCCGATCTCGTGGCGGCGCTGCGTCAGCCCGTAAGCGATCACGCCGTAGATCCCGATCGACGCCAGCGCGAGCGCGACGGCGGCGAAGGTGGCGAGGAGGGTGAGGCTGAAGCGGCGGTCCGCGAGCTTGTCAGAGATGATGCCGTCGACGGTCGTCGCGCCGGCGACGGGGATGTCGGCGTCGATGCTCATCACCGCTCGCCGCAGCGCGCGCACGACGGGCGCCGTGTCGCCCTTGGCACGCACGACGATGAAGGCGCTCCGCCACGGATTCACCGGCTGGGGCACGTAGACATCGTCCGAGGCGTCGTCGGCCAGCGTGAAGCGCACGTCGCCGACGACGCCCACCACCTCGCCCTCAACTCGTTGATTGAAGTCGGCGCGTCCGCCCATCTGCTTGAAGACGACGAGCCGACGGCCTACCGGGTTCTCGTTCTTCCACAGGCGCTTGGCGAAGGAGGCGTTGACGATCAACGCGGTGCTGCCCGGCGCCATGTCCGCCGCCGTGAACGCGCGCCCCCGCAACACCGGCTGCCGCACGGCGGCGAAATATTTTTCATCCACCACGCGGAAGAGCGCCGACTCCTCCTTTCCCTGCGGGACGGGATGATCGGGGACGATCACCGGCGTGACCACGCCGCTGCCGCTGAGGGGGAGATGGTTGATCAATCCGACATCGCGCACGCCGGGAATCGCCGCGACGCGTTCCGTGAGCCTCGTGTAGAACGAGAGGAGCTTCTCGGGCGAGTCGTACTTCCCCTCGGACGGACCGAGACGGAGCGTGACGAGCCCGTTGGGATCGTAGCCGGGATTCACCTCGCGCAGCCGGGCGAAGCTCTTGAGTAGCAATCCCGACGCGACGAGCAGCACGAGCGACAGCGCCACCTGCGCGACGATGAACGCGGCACGCAGCCGCGCATCGCGCGCGCCGCGGCCCGCACCGCGCGAGCCCTGCTTCATCGCGTCGGCCAGGTCGGGGCGCGCCGCACGCAGCGCTGGGATAAGCCCGAACAACACGGGACTCGTTAGGCAGATGACCAGCGTGAAGCCCACCACGCGCAGGTCGAGCGCGATGTCGGCGACGCGCGGGAGCTGCGGCGGCGCCGCGAGCTTCAACAGGCGGACGCCCCACCAGGCGAGCAGCAGCCCGATTACCCCAGACGCCAGGGCGATCGCGACGCTCTCGCCGAGCAGGAGCCGCGCAATCCGGACGCGGCTCGCGCCGAGTGCGGCGCGCACGGCGAGCTCGCGCGCCCGCGTGCTGCCGCGCACGAGCGTCAGGTTGGCGACGTTCGCGCAGGCGATGAGGAGCACGGCGGCGACGGCACCCGCGAGCACGATCAGCGCGGGCCGGATGTCACCCACCGTCTCCTCGCGCAGCGACGTGGCGCGGAGCCCGATCCCGGAATCGCTCGACGGGTATTCCTTCGCCAATCGCCGCGCGATCGCCGCCAGCTCGGACGCCACGCCGCCGGCCGTCGCGCCCGGCGCGAGCCGCCCGATCACGCGGTTGTCGACGCGGAAGTCGCGCTTCCCCAGCACGGCTCGCGCGTGCACCGCCGTCGCGATCGGGATGTACGATGCGCTCCACGCCGGATAGTCGAACGCGCGCGGCATCACGCCGATGACCGTAACGGGTCCGACGTCGGTCGAGAGCACGCGGCCGACGATCCGCGGGTCGCCGCCGAAGAGGCGCTGCCACGTCGCGTGCTTCAGCACCACCACCGGCGCGCCGCCCGCGCGCTCCTCCTCGGCCGAGAACGTGCGCCCGAGGAGGGGCGCCGTCCGCATCATCGGGAAGAATCCCCCGGTCACGGCGGCGGCGGACACGTTCTCCGTCCCCTCCGGGCGCCGCACGTTCAAGCCCTCGCCGCGCGCGAGCGCCATCCCCTGGAACGATGTGCCCTGCGCGCGCCAGTCGACGAAGTCGAGATAACTCGGCGTGAGGTGCTCGTTCGCGGTGGCTCCACTTCCCTGAGTCGACCAGAGCGAGACAAGCTGATCCGATTCGGCGTAGATGAGCGGGCGGAGCAGCACGCCGTCGATCACGCTGAACAACGCCGACGTCGCGCCGATGCCCAACGAGAGGGCACCGATCGCGACGGTGGCGAACAGAGGCGCGCGAACGAGGGAACGGAGCACGAGGGGCGAGGGGCTTGGGGATTGGGCCTTGCGACTCGAGGTGCGAGGTGCGAGGTGCGAGGCGCGGGGTGTGAGGTGTGAGGTGTGAGGTGCGAAGTGCGAGGTGCAAGGCGCAAGGCGCAGGTGCAAGGTGCAAGGTGCAAGGTGCACGGTTCTAGAACCTAAGAGCCAGACCTAGAACCTCGATCCCACAACCCGTAACCCCTAGCTCCTAGTCTCTTGACTCCGATTGGGGATGCCGATACTCTCATCACACAATCGAAGGTTCGTGGTGATTTGCCGCCTATTGCAGCCACGTTAAACAAGTGCTAAAACGCGACCGCCCGGCGGCAGTTCTCCAGCCGGGCATTTGTTTTTTTTGGGCGCTGTGGCGGCGTCACATTCGATGGACTGTCGCCATGAGTATCGCCAACATCACCGCCAACCGCCCCGCGCCGCGCGTGCATCGCGTGCCGCGCTTCGTCCTCGAGTCGGGGGCGATCCTCACCGACGTCGAGCAGGCGTATCAACTCGACGGCGAGCTCGGCGCGGCGCGCGACAATGTCGTGCTCGTCTTCCACGCGCTCACCGGATCGGCCGACGCCGTCGGCGATTGGTGGAGCGGGGTCGCCGGACCGGGCAAGGCGATCGACACGCGCCGTTACGCTGTGCTCTGCGCCAACCTCCTCGGCTCGTGCTATGGCACTACCGGGCCGCGACCGGGAAGTGGCGACGCCTTTCCGGCGATCACGCCGCGCGACATGGCGCGGCTCACGGCGCTCCTCGTCGACTCGTTAGGCATCGCATCGATTGCCCTCGTCACCGGGGGATCGCTCGGCGGCATGGTCGCGCTCGAGTACGCGCTCGCCGAGCCCGGGCGCGCGCGATCGCTCGTCGCGCTCGCGGCGCCGGCGGCGCACACGGCGTGGGCCATCGCCTGGAACGTCATCCAGCGCCGCGCCCTCGAGCTCGGCGGCGACGACGGGCTCGCGCTCGCGCGGATGGTCGGGATGATGACCTACCGCACCGAGCAGGAATTTGGCGCGCGCTTCGGCCGCCGGGCGCGCGACGACGGCGCGTACGAAGCCGGCGCGTACCTCGCGCATCACGGAGACGCCCTCGTACGGCGCTTCGACGCCGCGAGCTACCGCGTGCTCACCGACGCGATGGACGCCCACGACATCGGTCGCGGCCGCGGCGGCGTCGATCGCGCGCTCCGCGCGGTGCGCGCCGCCGTCGCCGGCCCCGTCGTCGGCGTCGGTGTGCCGGGCGACAACTTGTACGGCGCGGACGAGGTGCGACGTTGGACGCTCGGTGCCGGCGCCTCGTATCGTGAGCTGCGCTCCATCCACGGCCACGACGCATTCCTGCTCGAGCGCGAACAGGTCGGGCGCATTCTCGCCGACACCCTGCACGACGTCGACGCACTCGCCGCCGCCGATTCGCGCCTTCGGGAGCTGGCATCATGACCGACCGCGCACTGCCGCCGAATCTGCATCCCGAGACACTGGCGATCCGCGCGCAGAGCGCGCGTGGCCCCGAGCGCGAGCACTCGGTCCCGCTCTATCTCACGTCGAGCTTCGTCTTCGACAGCGCCGAGCAGTCGCGCGCGCTGTTCGCCGACGAGATCCCCGGCAACATCTACAGCCGGTACTCCAACCCGAACGTCGATGAATTCGTCGAGAAGCTCTGTTTGCTGGAGGGCGCCGAAGATGGGATCGCGACGGCGAGCGGGATGGCGGCGGTCTTCGCCGCGCTCGCCCCGCTGCTGAGCGCGGGCGATCACGTCATCGCGTCGCGCGCGCTGTTCGGCTCGACGCACCAACTGCTGACGAAGGTCTTTCCGCGTTGGGGAATCAGCTCGACGTACGTCGACGCCACGGCGCCGATCGACGACTGGGCCCGCGCACTGCGTCCGGAGACGAGAGTCGCATTCGTCGAAACACCGTCGAATCCCGGCCTCGATCTCGTGGATCTCGCGGCGTTGGGCGCGTTGTGCAAGGAGCGCGGCATCGTCTTCATCGTCGACAACTGCTTCACGACGCCGCTGCTCCAGCAGCCGGTGAAGTTCGGCGCCGACGTGGTCGTCCACGCGGCGACGAAGTTCATCGACGGGCAGGGCCGCACGCTCGGCGGCGCGATCGTCGGCCGCGCGGAGTTGCTGAAGGAGATTCGCTACTTCGCGCGGCACACGGGCCCGTCGCTCTCGCCGTTCAACGCGTGGGTGTTGTCGAAGAGCCTCGAGACGCTCGCCGTGCGAATGGAGCGCCACTGCGCCAACGCGCTCGCGCTCGCCCGCCGCCTCGAGTCACACGACGCGGTCGAGCGCGTGCGCTATCCGTTTCTGGAGAGCCATCCGCAGCACGAGCTCGCCAAACGCCAGATGAGTGCCGGCGGGGGCATCGTCGTGCTCGTGCTCCGCGGCGGTGCCGGCGCCGCCACCCGCTTCATCGATTCACTCCAGCTTCTATCGCACTCGCCGAACCTCGGCGACACCCGCACGATCGTCACGCACCCCTCATCGACGACGCACTCGAAGCTGACCGAGGAGGAGCGCCTGCAGGTCGGCATCACGCCCGGTCTCATCCGGATCTCCGTCGGCCTGGAGCATCTCACCGATGTCGCAAACGACGTAGAGCAGGCGCTAGCGAACAGGGGGTAGGGGTTTGGACCTAGAGAACCGTATTTCGGCCTTCGTTCGGCACAATGGCGCAATCATGCGCGCGCCGCTCTTGTCAGAGTCGAACATCGGTTGCATCGTGCCATCACATCAACCAGTCGGGCATGCCGACTCCCGTGGGCGATCCGCGAATCGCGACACGTAGCTCCTCGTGATCATGTAGGGCTCCGGTGGCCGAATTGCCGGAGGCGAACGCTGAAGTCGGCCGCTCTGCGGATGGCTCGCTCGATGGATCGCTCGAACAACCCGTACACTCCCGTCTCACCGCGCCGCGGTGTTCGTCGATCGTCTCCCCGACGCGCGGGAATGACGCTCATCGAGCTCATGATCGCCCTCACCATCCTCACCTTCGTGCTGGTGAGCATGGCCGCCTACTTCATGCGCTTCGCGAGCTCCGTCTACACGGACAACAATCGCTCGATCGCCTCCGCACTCGCCGCCGACCGCCTCGAGATGATTCGCGGCACGCTCCGCTACAACGCGATCGACAGCATGGCCGTGACTGAGAGCTCGCTGCCGAGTTTTCCGGGATTCGCGCGGGTCACGGAAGTCACGCACGTCGGCGGCGATTCGCTGTCGCTGGTCGACCACAAGATCATTACGGTCAGCGTCACCGGACCCAAGATCCCGACGGCGGTCAAGCGCACGCTCGTCATCGCGAAATACTGATCGATGCCGCACCCTCTCCATCTCCGCGCCGGCCGCGGGCGCCGCGGCGTCACGATGATCGAAATGATGATCGCGCTGACGGTGCTCGTGGTGATCCTGACGAGCGTCTCGCTGCTGATGCGGAACCAGGCGCATGCCCTCGAATCGCACGCGGGGCGATTGGACGCCGGCTACAATGCGCGCTTCGCCGTGAACTCGATTTACCACGAGCTCCGCGCCGCTGGCTCGGGCGTGGTCGACGTGCAGCCAATGCTGGTGCAGGCGGATTCGCTCTCGGTGACGTTCAACGCCGACCTCGTCGCGTCCAATCCGGCCGACCCGATCGCCATGTTCATCGATTCGACGGCCGATTCTTCCGTGACGCTCGCGCTCACCAAGGCGCAGCCGGTGACTTTGCCGATCACCGGCGCGAGCTATCCCGACACGACGTACGAATTGACGCTGGGAATCATCAGCCGCGCCGAGACGATCTCGTATTGGGCTGAAGCCGACACGTCGACCACGCGGACCGATGACTACCTCGTGATGCGGCGCGTCAACAACGACGTCCCACGCATCGTCTCGCGCGGCGTGATGCTCACTCCCGGGCAGCCGATGTTCCGGTACTTCAAGCGTGACACCACCGGCACGCTGCTCGAGATCCCGCAGTCGTCGCTCCCGCTCCGCCACGTCGCGGCGATCCACGGGTCGGGCGCCGACACCGGCTCGTTCGCGCTGATCGACTCCATTCGCGTGATCAAGATCCACGTCGAGGCAGTGTACAACGACCGTGATAGGGGCGACGTCAAGCGCTCCTACGAACGCATCGCGCCCGTCGTCAACGCGGGACTCATGCACACCACGTCGTGCGGCGCGCTACCGGCGGCGGTCGCCGCGCTCAACGCCGTCGCACTCAACAGCACCACCGTTCAGCTCACCTGGAATCCGTCGGCCGATGAGCTGGGCGGCGAGAAGGACGTGGAGCGGTACGGCATCTTCCGGCGTGTGCTCGGCTCTACGCAGTGGGGTGAGCCATTCGCCAGCGTGCAGGCCGCGGCGCTCACGCCGTACACCCTGAACGACGGTGGCCGCACCAGCCTCACCACCTACATCTACGCCATCGTCGCACAGGATTGTACGCCGAACGTCTCGAGCGTGACGCAGTCGAACAGCGTCACCACTCCATAAGCAAGGAGGACCAATGGCATCCAACGAGAGCGAACAGCGCACTCCGTCGTCCCGCCGACTGTCGGCGCGCGCGCGCTGGAGCCAGCGGTCTCGCGCGAAGGGCGTGCGTCGCGGCGGTGCGCTGCTGCTGATGCTGTTTCTCTCGATGTCGATCGCCGCGCTCGCCCTGTCGGCCATCTTTCTCACGTCGAGCTCGAAGTTCCTTGGCGCGCAGCTCGACCGCGAAGAAATCGACTCGTACGGCGCCGATGCCGCGCTGCAGCTCGGCAAGAGCCGTCTCGAGCTCGACCCGACGGCGTTCCCCGATTCCGGTTGGGCCTACCTCCTCCAGAATGCGACGATTCCGGACGCGAGCAACAATCCGATTCCGGGCGTGCTCGTGAACGTGTACGTCGGGCCAACGGGCTCGGTGGATGTGAACAGCGGCGGCCGGTTCGCGACGCTGTTCGCCGAGGTGAGCGACGTCAACGGCGGCAAGACCGTCCGGCGGCTCGAGCTGGTGCAGGAGAGCTTCGCGCGCTTCGGCTACTGGTCGAATAGCGAGGGCTCTCCCCACATCTGCTTTGGGTCGGGCGACCACCTGTATGGCCCGGTTTTCTCGAATGACACCATCACGACCTGCGCCGGCCAGGCGGCGACGTTCCACGACAGCGTCGTGTCGGTTCGGAGCGTCGTCAACTACGCTGGTGCGAACGGCATCTTCATGCGCGGCTTTCGCGAGAATGCGAAGCCGATCTCGCTGCCGACCTTCACCCAGCTGAACACGCTCATTCCGCACGCGGCGTCGGGGCAGCTCAGCATCACCGCCGCCAACATCGGTCCACTGAGTCAGATCGCGACACGTCTCGAGTTCGTCACCACCGACCTGAACGCCGACGGCGACTCGACGGATGCGAACGAAGGATTCGTGCGCATCTACCAGTCGACGACGGCCAACGCCGCTTGGGTGCGCGGAGATTGGAGCGCGCAGAACTGCGGCGTCTGGTTCAAGAGTCCGCCGGACGGCGCCCCGGGATTTTATCCCGACGCGGTTCGCGCGCTCCCCTGGGTCAGAACGATGCTGCTCGCCGAGCGCGCCGCCGGTGACCTCTTGCTCAGCCCGGAAAAGATCGACTCGATCACGGGCACGGTCGGCGGGTGGAACATGGCCAGATACATGAAGGAGCCTGGCGCTCGCTGCTATCTGGGCGGCGATCCGCGGCTCGCCCCGGTCGCGCGCACGGGTGCCTCGGCGCAGAAGCCGGGCCGCGACAGCACGTTCACCGCGGTGGACCCGTTGGGGAGCTGGGTCGCCTTCCCGCTCGCGGTCTCCGGATCGCTCGTCGCGGTACGACCGAACGACGCGGCGTATCTCTATCCGCTGTCGAGCTCGCTCAACCCGGGCTGGCAAGGAGTGATCTACGCCGACGGCACGATCGGCGTCAGCGGGCGGCTCCGTGGCAAGGTGACGCTGTACACCGCCGGGAACATCGGCGTCCTGGCCGATCTCAAGTATCAAACGGACCCGGCGTCGAATCTCTGCGCGGACATCATGGGGATGATCTCGCTCTTGAACATCATGATCACCGACAACGCGATCCACGTTCCGCAGCTCGCCGATCTCACGATCAATGGCAATCCAAGTCCGGCGTCATGGACGTACAAGTCGATGGACGACACGCCGGACGCGTACGTCCAGTCGACCGTCATGGCGCTCGGCACATCGTTCGGCGCGCAAAACCCGACCACCGGCGCCGATTCCGTGCTGCTCTGCGGCTCGGCGCATTTCGGGCGCGGCTGTCTCTACTTGACGGGGAGCATCATTCACAAGACGCGCGCGACGGTGAACGGAAGCGCCACCAACCGCGGGTACGCAAAGCGCTACAGCTTTGACCGGTGCGCCGTCTCGTCGCCGCCGCCCTTCTTCCCCACGACGGGCCGTTTCCTCGAGAACCGCTATTTCGAGGTCGACCGCGGGCGCTTCAATGATGTCAACGCCGCCTTCCGAGCCTTGTCGCCGCGTCCGTAAGGCATGACACCCGTCGCGCCGAAGCGCAGTGACGGAAGGAGCGCAAGAGCGGTGACCGGGAGCACTTCGGCCGCCGCTCGTTCGTTGTAGCATCGTCTTCATGCACAGACCTCTCGCCGGCGCACTCGCTGTCGCGGCACTCGCTGTCATCGGCTGCTCGCGCGACGCCGCCGGTCCGACCCCGCCGCCACCCCCACCGCCTCCCGCGGCAACGCATCTGTGGTCAGATCCGCGAAGCTGGCCGTCGGGGGAACTTCCGCGCGCGGGTGATGCACTGGTGATTCCGGTTGGCACGAGCATCATCCTCGATCTGTCCACTCCGCCGCTCCGCAGCCTCACCATCGCCGGCGAGCTGAGCGTGGATGCGACGAAAGACGTCGCGCTCACGGCGGACTACATCAGCGTGAGCGGGTCGTTCTCGATTGGAAGCGAGCAGACGCCGTACCGAGGCCGCGCGACGATCACGCTCACCGGCACTGTCGCCGATGAGGGAACACTCGGCCATGCCACCAAAGCGCTCTCGGTCGCGACGGGCGGACGGCTGGAGCTGCACGGCGCACCGCGCGTCGCGTGGACACGGCTCGCCCAGAGCGCGCCGGCGGGCGCGACGTCCATCACGCTCGAGCGCGCCACAGACTGGCAGGCGGGCGACCGCCTCGTGATCGCGTCAACGGACTTCGACCCGGGCCAGGCCGAAGAGATCGAGGTCATCGGCGTCGCTGGCGCGACGGTGACGTTGCGTCAGGCGCTCCGCTATTCGCACTGGGGAATACTCCAAACCATTGCCGGCCGTCCACTGGACGAGCGCGCCGAGGTGGGCCTGCTCACTCGCAACCTCGTCGTGCGGGGCGACGATGCATCCGTAACGACAGGATTTGGCGGCCACATCATCGTGTTCCGCGGCGGCACGGCGCACGTCGAAGGGGCGCAGCTCTATCTGCTCGGCCAAAAGGCCAAGGTCGCGCGGTATCCAATGCACTGGCATGTGGCCGGTGATGTGGACGGGCAGTACGCGCGGAACAATAGCGTGTGGAAGAGCTTCAATCGTTGCATCACGGTGCACGGGTCGAACGCGGCCACGGTGGATGGGAACGTGTGCTACGATCACCTCGGGCACGGCTATTTCATCGAAGATGGCGCCGAGACTCGCAACGTCATATCGGGCAACCTCGGTCTCGGAAGCAAGATCCCGGTGCTCGGCGAGCGCGTGCTGCCGAGCGACGATCGGCCGGCGACGTTCTGGATTACGAATCCCGACAACACCGTGCGCGGCAACGTCGCCGCCGGGTCGAGCGGCTTCGGCTTCTGGTACGCGCTTCCCGAGCATCCAACCGGATTGTCCACGAACGCGTCCGTCTGGCCGCGGCGCACACCGCTGCGCGAGTTCTCCGGCAACGTCGCGCACTCGAATCGCAACGGCGCGTTGATGGTCGACAACGGCCCGGAGCCCGACGGCACCACGAAGACCTCCTCCTTCACGCCGCATCAGGACCCGTCGAGCACTGCGTCGCCGGCCGTCATCGCCGACTTCCGCACGCTGACGGCGTACAAGCATCCCGACCGCGCGGTATGGTTTCGCGGCGGTCCGCTGAGGCTGAGCGGCTCCACGCTCGCCGACAACGGCATCGGCGCCACCTTCGCGGCGTTCGAGACGTTCTTGCAGGACGCGGTCGTGATCGGCGAGAGCGGCAACAATGCCACCCCTCTTCCGAGCGCCCTGCCCATTCGCGGCTACGAGTTCTACGACGGCCGCGTTGGAGCGCAGCGCGTGCTGTTCGCCAACTTCCAGCCGAACGCACGCCGCCAGGCGAGTGCCCTCGGCTACCTTCGCCAGAACGCGTTCGGCATCGCGGTGCGCAACTTCGCCGAAGGCGTGCAGTTGTCCAATGCGAACGCCGTCTACCTCGAGGATCCGCGTGCGGATCGGGACGGCGACAAGGCGGCGGCGTTTCTGGACGGCGATGGCAGCGTCACCGGCACTGCCGGGCGGCACGTCGTCGCCAACGTGCCGATCATGCTCGATGCCTCGTGCGCCAAGCGGGCGGCCTGGAACGCATGGGTGTGCGCGAGCCCGTTCTTGCAGTTCTACACGACCACCGCCGAAGGCGCGGCGATCGCGCCGCTCGTTGTGACGCGCGACGACGCGACCGCCATCACGCTGGTCGGCACTGGCGGCGCGACGGGCTCAACCAACATGACGCTGCTGGCGCGGCGCACGTATGCGCTGCAATACGCGTCGCCGGTCGCGAAACCGCGTTTCTATTTCCGCGAGATGGCTGGCACGGATTGGGTCGGACTCATCGTGCCCTACGCGTCGTCGCAGATCACGGTCTACCGCGACTACGATGCATCGCGACCGTTGACGGCCGCCGCGACGCTCGCCGAGCTCGATGCGAGCGCGGGCGCGAAATACTACTACGATGCGGTCGCGCACCAGGTCCATCTGCGGGCGCAGCCGCAGTCCGGTCGCGACTACTCGGTGATCTTCATCGATCCGCGCTGAGCCCGCGGCACCGTCGCCGCCTCGCAAGAAATTTGCGATGCTGCGTGGAATGTCTCAGTCACCCATTACGGCCACAGTGGGCACCGAGCGCACCGTCGCCGGCGGATCGCGGATCGCGCTCACCTTCCACGACGGCGGCCGCGTCCCGGCGATTCTCCTGCTGCCCAACCGCCCGTCGGCCTCGGCGCGCACGCCGGCCGCGCTGCTGCTACACGGCTACACGTCGCGCAAGGAAGCCATGGCCGACACGCTGGGCAGCGCGCTGCTCGCCTGCGGCGTCGCCAGCCTCGCGATCGACCTGCCGATGCACGGCGAGCGCGGCGCGCCGATCGAGTCGCTTTCGTTTCGAAATCCGCTCGACCTCGTTCGCCAATGGCGCGCGGCGCTCGACGAGTCGCGCCTCGCTCTGCGGTACCTCGCCGAGCGCGCCGAGGTCGACGCGGCGCGTCTCGGGCTCGTCGGCTACTCGCTCGGCTCGTTCCTCGGCGTGATCGTCGCGGCCGGGGAGCCCAGCGTGCGCGCGGTCACGCTGGCCGCGGGCGGCGATCTTCCGGACGGGTCATCGTTCGGCGCGCTGATTCGCGCCGCCGCCGATCCGCTGCGCGCCGTTCGCAAGCTGGCTGGCCGGCCGCTACTCATGGTGAATGGAAAGTGGGATCGCACAGTTACGCGGGCGCAGGCCGAGCGGCTCTACGCCGCGGCCGGGGAGCCGAAAGAGATCCGCTGGTGGGATAGTGGCCACCATCTCACGCCGGCCGCGATCGCTGACGGAGCCGAGTGGCTGGCGACCACGCTCGGCGCTGCTCGCCAACAGCGCAGCGGGTGAGCTGTACCACGCTCGTGATCTGGCGCACACAATTACCGGTTTGGTGACGCTGCGCGTTGCGCATCAGTCCGTTAAATAGCAGACGCACCGGCGCGCCACCCCACGCCACTACGACGTGGGGTCTCGTGTCTCATCTCCTCTCGTTGACGGACGACTCGATGCGGGCACGCTCGCGCCTTTGCTCTCTCCGGCTCGCGACCCGCGGGCTCCTACTCGGACCAGCCCTCGCCGGCGTCATCCTGTCGGCGTGTAAAGATTCGAGCGGACCGACATCGGGAACGCTGACGCTCACGGTGAGCGGGCTCCCCTCGGGCGTCGCCGGCTCGGTGATGGTCACCGGCCCGTCGAGTTACACGAAGAGCGTGTCCAGCGGCGAATCGATCGCGGGACTCACGCCGGGGAGTTATACCGTCGCGGCGTCGAGCGTCACGGACGCGAGCGGCACCTACGGCGCGTCGCCCGCGTCGCAGACGGTAACGATCGCCGCCAGTGCTACGCCCGTGCCGGCGACCGTATCGTACGCGCTCATCACTGGCGGCATGACGGTGACCATCGCCGGAGTGCCCACGGGCTCCACCGGCGCCGTCACGCTCACCGGTCCGGGCGGATACACGCATCCCATCACGGCCACCGAAACGATCGTCGGGCTCACGCCCGGCGCGTACTCGCTCAACGCCAGCCCCGTGACGACAAGCGCCGGACGCTGGGGCGCGACCACGCCCACGCAGCAGCTCACGATCACCGCCGGCGCAACGCCGACGCCGGCGACCGTGACGTACGCGCTGGAGACCGGCTCGCTCACCATTACCGTCGCCGGCCTTCCGTCGGGCGCGGGCTCCGTCGTCGTCACCGGTCCTGGCGGCTACACGCAGGCGATCACCGCCACACCCTCGACCCTCGCCGTGCTCGCGCCGGGCACGTACACGATCGCCGCGGCGAATACGGTGATCGCGCCCAACACGTACGGTCCAACGCAGGCGTCGCAGACGGCGACGGTCGCCATCGGCCTCACACCGACGGCGGCGACGGTGACCTACGCCGTGGTGAGCGGACAGCTCACCGTCACCGTCGCCGGCTTGCCGGGGAGCGTGAACGCCTCCGTCGCCGTCACCGGGCCCAACGGCTACTCGCAAACGCTGACGGCGACGCAGACGCTGACGAACGTGCTGGCTGGGACCTACACCATCGTGGCGAATCCCGTCGTCAACGGCGCGACGAGCTACGCCGGTGCGCCGGCGTCGCAGACGAAAGCGGTGACCGCCGGTGCGACCGCGACGGCCACCGTCACATATTCGGTCACGGTCACGAGCACGCTCAATCTGACGATCGCCGGGTTGTACATCACGCAGAGCACGCAGACCTTCGCCGGCGCCGTGCCGCTCATCGCCGGACGTGCCGGCGAGCTCCGCGTGTTCGTTTTGGCGAATCAAACGAACAGCGCCGCGCCCGCGGTGCGTGTGCGTTTTTATTCCGGCAGCACGCTCGTGCAGACGAACACGCTCACGGCTCCGTCGTCGAGCGTCGTGCTCGCGGCCAATGAAGCCGTGCTCGCCAGCTCGTGGAACCTCGCGCTGCCGGCGTCGCTCATTCAGCCGAACCTCAAAGTGCTCGCCGATGTCGATCCGACGGGTGGCATCGCCGAATCGAACAAGGCGGACAACAGCTTCCCGGTCAACGGAACGGCGCTGGCGCTCGATGTGCGCACCGCCCCCGTGCTCAACGTGACCTTTATCCCGGTATCGCAGACCGCGAATGGCGTTACCGGCAACGTGACGGCGGCCAACGTCGACCAGTTCATGGCGCGGACGATGAAGGTATGGCCGATTCCGGGCTACTCGGCGATCGTGCACGCCGTCTTCACCACGAGTGCTCCAGCATTGCAGTCGGACGACGCGAATCGCGCGTGGTCGCAGATTTTGGGCGAGATCAGCGGGCTGCGCGGCGTCGAGGGAAGCGCGCGCGACTACTACGGCGTGGTGCACGCGACGTACGGCAGCGGCATCGCCGGGCTCGGCTACGTCGGCTATCCGGCGGCGGTGGGGTGGGACTACCTGCCGAGCGGCGACGGCGTGACGGCGCACGAGCTCGGTCACAATTTTGGCCGAGCGCACGCGCCGTGCGGTGGTGCATCGGGCCCCGATCCGAGTTATCCGTACGCCAACGCGATCATCGGCATGACCGGCTTCGACATCATCACGGGCACGCTGCACCAGACGTCGGATTTCGACTTGATGAGCTACTGCAACCCGGCGTGGGTGAGCGACTACAACTACAGCGCGGTGCTCGCCGCTCGTGGAACTGGTCCGGACATCGGAGCCGCGGCCATCGCCGCGCCGCAGCGTACGCTGCTCGTGTGGGGCCGCATCTCCAACGATGAGATCGTGCTCGAGCCTGCGTTCGTCGTCACGACGCGGCCGTTGATGCCGGCGCGCACCGGCCCGTATCGCGTCGACGCGGTCGACGCCGGCGGCGCGTCGATCTTCTCGCTCGCCTTCGCCGGCGAGGAAGTCGCCGACGTGCCGGGTGGCGTGCGGCTGTTCTCGTTCGCCGTGCCGCTCACTGCCGATGCGGAATCGCGACTCGCCGAGTTGCGGCTCACGGTGCCCGGGCGCGCACCGCGCGCATTGCGGTCGGCGGCCGCCATGGCCACGCCCCCGGGCGTGCGCCGTGCCGTCGTTCCGATGGACCCCCAAGCGTCGGTGAGCTCGGCCGGCGATGGCCGTGTGCAGCTGACGTGGAACGCGGCGACGCATCCGATGGTGTTGGTGCGCGACGCGACGACGGGCGAGGTGCTCTCGTTCGCCCGCGGCGGCGCGGCGACGGTGGCGCGTCCGCGTGGCGATCTCGAGCTGACCTTCTCGGACCAAGTGCGGAGCACGACGCGGACTGTGAGACCCTGACCCCGGGTGCCTGCGCGTCGTGCTAGGTCCTAGGCGCGACGACCGACGACTGACGACTGACGACTGACGACTTCTGATGCCCGATTCACTGCCCGCCACCAGCTCGATCGGGACGGCGGGGTGGACGATTCCGCGCGCGGTCCGTGATCGGTTTCCGGAGAGCGGATCGTCGCTCGCGCGATACGCGGCGCGCTTCACCGCCGCCGAGATCAACTCGTCGTTTCATCGGCCGCATCGGCCGGCGATTTACGAGCGCTGGGCCGCATCGACGCCGCCCGACTTTCGCTTCGCCGTGAAGGTGCCGAAGACGATCACCCACGTCCGCCGCCTCGCCGATGTTGGCGACGAGCTCGACCGATTCCTCGGCGAGAGCGCAGCGCTCGGCGCCAAGCGGCGCGTGCTGCTCGTGCAGCTCCCGCCGAGCGCTGCGCTGGAGCCGCCCATCGCAACGCGCTTCTTCGAGGAGCTCCGGGGGCGATTCGACGGCGAGATCGCGTGCGAGCCACGGCACGCGAGCTGGTTCGCGCCCGAGGCCGGCGCGATGCTCGCCGCGGCGGGAGTCGCGCGCGTCGCCGCCGATCCGGCGCGGGTGCCCGGTGCTGGCGAGCCGGGTGGATGGATGGGGCTCGTCTACTACCGGCTCCACGGCGCGCCGCGCACGTATTACTCGGCGTACGAGCCGCCACGGCTCGACGACCTCGCGCGCCGCCTTCTCGAGAGCGAGGTGCGCGGCGTGCCCGCATGGTGCATCTTCGACAACACCGCGTCCGGCGCGGCGACCGGCGACGCGCTCGGCGTGCTCGACCGGATCGCGGCGGCGACGACGCGATAGCGTGCGGTTGGCGCGCGCTTGCGCACTCACGACCCGGACCTCGTCATGCAACTCGTCTCGACCCCCGACGCTCCGCTCCCCGCCGGCCACTACTCGCAGGCGGTGATCCACAACGGGCTCATCTTCGTTGCCGGACAGCTCGCGATCGATCCCGCGAGACCAGGCCACGTGCCACCGACGATCGAGGAACAGACGGAGCGCACGCTCGCGAACGTCGCGGCGATTCTGGGCGCGGCGGGGAGCGGACTCGCTCGCGTCCTACAGATGACCGTCTACATCTCCGACATCGCGCTGTGGGGCCACGTGAACGCCGTGTACGCGCGCGTCATGGGCGACCATCGTCCCGCCCGGGCCATCGTGCCGACAAAGGATCTGCACCACGGATTCCTGATCGAGATCCAGGCGATCGCCGCGACCGGCGACCAGTAGTTCGCGCCCGGGTCGTCGAGCGCCGATTGAACGCTGCGCATGAGATGCATCGGGTCGACGACTCCACTCACGCCCGACGCGCGTAGACCTCGAACCATGCCGCGCCGTCGGCGCCGGTCATGCGCGCGGCCGTCTTGAGCGCAGCTTTCACGACGCGCTCCTCGAGCGCGGCCCAGCCGTGCGTCCATTCGTCGGCGACCGGAACGAGCGCGTCGCCCTCGGTACGCACCACGCGAAAGCCGGCGTCCTCGAGCAATCGTGCCAGTGACGCCGGCGTGAAGCCGAGCCGGTACGGAAAGCCGAGGAGGTTGTTGTGCGCGAGGAGCGCGCGGGCGATCGACGCGGCGACACCGTCCAGCCCCGGGCGCACGGCGGCGTAGAATCCGCCGTTCGGGACACGCACCGCGAGCACGCCGCCGTGGACGAGGAGCGCGTGCGCGGCGCGTGCGGCTTGGCGCGGGTCGGGGAGCTGGTCGAAGCAATTCCAAATCGCGACGGCGTCGACTCGCCGACCACTCGCGCCGACGCGAAAGGCTTCGATGTCCGCGGTCGTGACGTGAAAGCCGAGCGAGCGCGCGAAGTCGTTGGCGGGCTCATTCACGTCCACGCCTTCCACGCGCCAACCCGCATCGCCGGCCGCGGCGAGAAAGGCGCCGACGTAGCTCCCGACTTCGACCCCGCTCCCGGTGCGGCCCATCACGTCGGTGAGGCGCTCGGCTTGCGCGCGATACGCTGTGCGCTGCGCGTCGTGCAGCGCCTGCAGCACCGCGCGGTCCGGCGCCTCTCCGGCGTACGCGCGCTCGAGCTCCGACGCGCGCTCGCGCGGATTGCGATAGACGAGCCCGCACTCCTCGCACTGCACGACGCGAAACGGCGGCGCTTGCGAGAAGGCGACGCGGTCGACGAGATGCTCGGGCGGCGTCTCCCCCTTGAGCCGCTTTGTGTGGAAGTCCCACAAGGCTTCACGCTCGTCGCGAATGTCGTCCGCTCCGGCGATCTCCCGCGCATTCGCGGAATCGCAGACGACGCATCGCGTGAGCTCGAGCGATGGACTCCGGTTCATGGACGGAGGAAGTGCAAGAGCTGCTCCCCGCGATCCGCGATCACCATCCGGTGTAGTTTTTTGAGATGCGCAACGGAGTCTTCGTCGTCGCCGAGCTCGCGGGAGCATTGCGGGAGCGGATCGCCGACATCCAGCGCGAGGTCGATCCGAAGCTGGCACGCTCGTCGCCGCCGCACGTGACGATCATCGGGAGCTCGGGCGCCGGTCCGATCCGTTTCGGCACCTCGGCCGACGAGCTCCGCGCGGCGATCGCCCCGGTCGCGGCCGACACGCCGCCGATCGTGGTCCGGTTCGGCGCGCCGCTCCGCTTCATGCAGACGGAGATTCTCGTTCTCCCACTCGACGTGCACGGTCCGCTGCGCACGCTCCACGAGCGCATCTCCGCGAGCAAGCTCTCGTTCGAGCGCGCGCGCTTCGCGTTCTACCCGCACTGTACGCTCAACTTCTACCCCCGCCTCACCCCCGAGCGCGAGCGCCGCCTGCTCTCGCTCCGCATCGACGACGAGTTCGTGATCGATCGGATCCAATGTTATGAAACGCGGGATCCGCTTCCCTCGCGTAAGGCGTTGGAGTTGCGGCTCGAGGGGTGAGAACCGTGGACGCGTGGAAGTGCGTCGCGACTAGTCTCCGGCGTCGGGGATCGCCACCCGGTGCTCGTAGACCAGCGCGCCACCG
>JBDUCS010000016.1:0-22929 GCA_040003335.1 Gemmatimonadaceae bacterium
GGGCACGTCCTCGCCGTAGCAGAAAAGCTTCATCGTCGCGCCAACGACGTCGTAGCCCTGCTCGACGAGCAGCGCCGCCGCGACGGACGAATCGACGCCGCCGGACATCGCTACCAACACCCGTTCCCGCGTCGCGCTCGGCACGAGTACCGCTCAGCTCATCGCGCCGGCGAGCCGGCGCGCCTTGGCGATCAACGCCGGGAAGAGCTGTGCGACGCGCTCCAGACTCTCCGGCGTGCTGAGTGCGCCGAGGCTCATGCGGATGGCGGCGACCGCCAGCTCGCGCGGCACGCCCATCGCTGCCAGCACGTGCGACGGATCGACGTTGCCGCTCTGACACGCCGACCCGGACGAGCAGGCGACACCGGCCAGGTCGAGCGCCATCAGCAAGGACTCGCTGTCCGTCCCGGGAACGGAGATGTTGAGAATGTGCGGCGCGCGCTCGGTCTTGCCGCCGTGCACCACCGCATCGGGGATCTTCTCGAGGAGCGCGCGCTGCAGCTCGTCGCGCATCGCGGACAGGTGCGCCGATTCCCCCTCGCGCTCGGCCATTGCCAACTCGGCCGCGCGCGCGAGACCGACCGCAGCGGCGACGTTCTCGGTGCCCGGGCGGCGTCCACGGTCCTGCGATCCGCCGTGGAAGAGCGGCTCGAGCGGCGTGCCGCGCCGGAGATAGATCGCCCCGATCCCCTTCGGCGCGCCGATCTTGTGGCCGGAGAGCGCGAAGATGTCCAGCGGAATCTCCTTCATGTTCACGTCGATCTTGCCGAACGCCTGCACGCCGTCCGAGTGGCAGATGGCACCGCATGCCTTGGCACGCCCCGCGATCTCGCGCATAGGCTGCACCGTGCCGATCTCATTGTTCACCCACATCACGGAGCAGACGGCGACGTCGGAGCCGAGCGCCTCGTCGAGCGACGCCAAGTCGACAACGCCATGGTCGGTCACGCGGACGAGCCGCTCGTCGGCCCCTTCGTGCGCCGCCTGGTGCACGGCGCCGAGCACCGCCTTGTGCTCGATCGGCGTCGACACGACGGCATTGCGACCCTCGTTCCTGCGCGCGCGCCAGACGCCAAGCACGGCGAGGTTGTCGCCCTCCGTGCCGCCGGAGGTGAAGCAGATCTCGTCGGAATGGGCGCCGAGACATCGGGCGATGCGCTCGCGCGCCTCATCCAGCGCCGCGCGCGCCTCACGACCCCACCGGTGCGTGCTCGATGGGTTCCCGAAGCGGGGGCCGTAGAACGGCGCCATCGCGTCCACGACCTCCTTGCGGACGGGCGTGGTCGCGGCGTGGTCGAGGTAGATGGGCTCTGGCATGATCGTGGGAGCGAAAGCGTGCTGCGGAAAACGTAAGCGACGGGCTGCGCTCCGGCCACTCAGAGGGCGCCGCCGCCTCGCTATGATCGGCGAAGGACCGCCCGCACGGGCGCCGCGTCTACGCCGAGCACGCGCATCGGAAAGGCGAACAGCTCGTACGCGCCGTCCTCGGCGTGCGAGAGATCGAGGTTTTCCAGATTGTACGCCCCTCCGCCGAACAGTGCTTGGTGCACCTCGAGTGTTTTGCTGTCGCGCGCGTCGACCGACGGCGCGTCGACGCCGAGCAACCGGAGGCCGCGCGCTAGGAGCTCGATCACCGCGGCCACGCTGAGCGTCGGCCACGACCCGGGAAAGGTGCCGGCGGCAATCGAGCGTCCGGTGCGGAGCAGTACTCGCTCGACGCGTCCTTCCGGCGGCAATCCTCGCAGTTGCGCCAGCTCCAGCTCTCCCGCAGCGACATCCACCCTGCAGACGACCGCCGGGCCGGCGAACACCGCGAGCGGGAGCATGTCGCTCGCCGGCCAACCGTCGTGCACGTGAACCGGCGCGTCGGCGTGCGTGCCGACGTGCGGGCTCATCGTGAACGCCGAAAGATTGACGCTCGCGCCACCATCGATTCGCAGCGTCCAGCCGCACGAGAAGGGCGTGTCACCCGGCCATTCGGGAGTCGCCGAGCTCGTACCGCAGCTGATGTCGATCCAACCGCCGGTCACGCGGACGCGTCGGCGGCGCCGAAGAACTGCGCGCGCACGTCCCACAACTTGGGGAAGAATTTCTGCGATACCGTGCGCTGCAGGTAGCGCGCACCGAGGGTGCCGCCGCTCCCCTGCGTGACGGGTCCCAGAATGCGCTCCACGAGCTGCACGTGCAGAAAGCGCCAGCGCGCGAACTGCTCCTCGTATTCGAGCAGTCCTTCGGCAAACAAGAAGAGCGTGGATGGGCCGGGTCCGATGTACAGGTCCTCCAGCGACACGCCCTCGGCGGCAAGGAGCGCCTCGAACAAGGCTTGGAGCGTCGGGCGCGCCAGCCAGGTCGCGACGATCGCCGGCGGCGGACCGTGCTCGGAGATGACGTTCATGAAGTGCTCGTTGCGCAGCCCGCTCGCCGCCTCCAGCGCGCGAAACTGCGCGCTTTGCGATCCGCTCGAGCTGCCGAGGTAGCCACGAAACTGCGCGAAACGCTGGGGCGGCAGCGTGTCGAGCGCCGAGAGCTGCGCGGTGACAATGCGCATCAGCGCGTTCACCCGCCCGATGCTCCACAGCGCGCGGGTCACCTCGCGGCGCTCCATCGCGGCGACGAGACCCTCCAGCTCGTGGAGGATCGCCTTGAACCAGAGCTCGCTCGCCTGGTGCACAATGATGAAGAGCAGCTCATCGGGGTGCTCGGGCGTGCTCAGCGGCCGCTGCAACGATAGCAGCTCGGTGAGCGCGAGATAGTCGCCGTAGTCCTTCGCCACGTCGCTCAAAAGCTCGATCCTTCCAGCATCGTCACGTCATCCATGCGAATGGTCTCCACCGTGTAGAATGGCTCGCCGTACCGCGTGCGGATGAGTGAGCCGTAGTGCGCGGCCTGATGCCGCACGATGTCGTACAACGGCTCGCCGTTCGGATACACCTCGCCCGCCTGCGTCACGCCGTCGAACTGCGAAGCGTAGCAACGGATCGCTTCCATCTTGCGCTCGAACTCTTCGGTGATGTCGACGACGAACGTCGGCTTGCCCGCGTCCTCGCGATACGCCGTGGCGTGAACGATCTTGTGCGGCCGATGCCTCGGCACCGCAGGCTCGATCTTGGCCAGGCCGGCGACAAAGCAGGCGTCGCGCACGAGCTGGGCCGACACGCGGTGATCCGGATGCCGGCCACCGAGCGCCGGCGCGATCACGACGCGCGGCGCGAAGCGTCGGATCACGACCGCGAGTTGTCTGCGCGTCTCCGGCGTGTTCTCGATGCCCGCGTCGGGGAGGCTGAGGTTCACGCGCGCGCTCACGCCGAGTACGTCCGCGGCCCGGCTCGCTTCCGCCGCGCGCAGCTCGGCCGACCCGCGCGTCCCCGTCTCGCCCTGCGTGAGATCGCAGATCGCCGTCGCGCGGCCGAGCGCCGCCGCCTTGAGCAGCGTCCCACCACACGTGAGCTCGATGTCATCGCGGTGCGCGGCGATGGCGAGGATGTCGACCGTCATGGACGGGAATCTTCACGCCGCCCGGACATCGCGCAACGATGCGCATCGCGGACTGTGGGTCCGCCCTATTCGTAGCGGAGCGCTTCCACCGGATCCAGCCGCGCGGCGCGATATGCGGGCAGGAGACCGAAGATCATCCCGATGGCGATCGATACAGCCACCGCGATGACGGTGTACAGCACCGGCGTCGCAGCGTCGATGTCCATCGCCCAGGTCGCGAGCTTGCCGAAGGCCAGTCCGACGGCGATGCCGAGCAGTCCGCCGATGCCGGTGAGCGTCGCCGCCTCGATCAGGAACTGCAGCAGGATGTCGCGGCGCGTGGCGCCGAGGGCTTTGCGCACGCCGATCTCCCGCGTGCGGTCGGTCACCGAGACCATCATGATGGCCATCACGCCGATGCCGCCAACCAAAAGCGCGACGCCGGAGAGCGTGATCATGATCAGAAAGAACGTGCCGGTGAACTTGCTGAACAGGTCGAGAATCTGATCCTGGGTCAGCAGATCGAACGAGTCGGTGTCGCCGGGATGCAGGTGGCGCATGTTGCGCAGCGCGACGATTACCGCTTCCTGGGCCCGCGCGATGGTCACGCCGCTCACCGGCTTGACGACGATGAACAGCCCGTTGGTCTTGTCGATCGAAAACTGGTGGTCGGCCATGAGAAACGGCACGATGGCGCCGATCTTCTGCCCCGGCGGCTGAAAGATGTTGCCCGGCGGCGCGTAAACGCCGATCACGCGCGCCGGCCGTCCCAGCACGTGGATGACCTTGTCGAGTGGATTCATCATTCCGAACAACTTCTTCGAAACGCCCTCGTCGACGACGACGACGGCGCTGCCGCTCGCGATCTCGGAGCGCGTGAACCAGCGACCCGAGATCAGCTCGCCGCCCTGGAGCTCGGCGTACCGCTCGTCGGCGGCGAACACAGACAGGAACTGCGTGCGGGCGCCCTGGTAGTCGAGACGGCCGAAGATCTGCGCCCAGAGCGACGAGTAGCCGATTTCCTCGAGCAGGCCGAGTCGCGCGGCCTCGTCGACCGAAAGGTTCGGCCGGATGCGCACCTCTTTCGGCAGCTGGTCGGGGTTGAGCGGCGTCGTCGAGAACTTCTTCATCACGTAGAACGTCGTCGGGCCGGCCGCCTCGATCGTGTGGACGATCTGGTCGGAGATGCCCTGGACGATCGCCGCCATCGCCATCACCGTCGACACGCCGATGACGACGCCGAGAATCGTCAGACCGGAGCGCAGCTTGCTGACGCGCAGCGTGTCGAGCGCGATGCCGACGTTCTCGCGCAGGTGATCGAGGAGGCGCACGATGGCTATTCGGCGCGCAGTGCGGTGATCGGATCGAGGCGCGCGGCCCGCGTTGCCGGATAGACGCCAAAGATCACGCCGACCCCCGCGCCGAGCGTGAGCGCGAGGACGACCGACCACCACGTGATCGACGCCGGGAGTGGCGACGCGGCGGCAACGAGGAAGGCGAGGGCCCAGCCCACGGCAACGCCGAGGAGCCCGCCGATCGTCGCCAGCACGACGGCCTCGACGAGGAACTGCCCGCGGATGTCGCGCGCGGTCGCGCCAACCGCCTTGCGAATGCCGATCTCGCGGGTTCGCTCGTTCACCGCCATCAACATGATGTTCATGATCACGATGCCGCCGACGACGACGCCAATCGCGACGACGGCGGGAATCACCGCGAACAATACGGCGGTCAGCTTCTTCCAGAAGTCGATCAACGCATCGGCGGTCTCGACCGAGAAATTGTCGGGCTGCCGCGGTCGCAAGTGACGCGCGATCCGCAACGCCTCTTGGGCGCGCTGCATCGCCGGGGCCACGGCGTTCGCCTCGCGCATCTTCACCGAGATAGTCGTCGTGGCGCGGCGGCCGTACATCGTCTCGAACATCGTGATCGGCATCATCACGAATCCGTCGAACGACTGGCCGAGCACCTTCCCTTTTTTCGCGACGACGCCGGCGACCGAGAAGCGCGCGCCGAGGATGCGGACGTCGCGTCCGACCGGGTTCACTCCGTCGAACAGCTTCTCGGCGACGTCGGCGCCGAGGATCACGACGGGACGGCGCTCACGGACGTCGAGGTCCGTCAGTGGGCGCCCCTCGCTGAACCGGTAGTCCTGCACGACCTGGTATGGCGCGGTGACGCCGAAGATCAGTACGTCGCCGATCGTGCGGTTGCCCCACACGACGTCCGCCTGCGGTGTCGGGAAGCCCGAGGTGATCGAGATCGCCTCCGCGTCGGGGAGCGCGACCGTCACCGCCTCGGCATCGCGCTCGTCGATGCGCGGGCGGCGATTCATCGTGCGCACCTCTTCGTTGTCGATGAGCCCGAGGCTGATCGGCGAGCGCCGCACCTGGAACGCGTTCGAGCCGATCACCGCGTTCGCGAGATTGTCGCGCACGTACGCGTTCATTCCCTCGATGATCGCGACGACGCCGACGAGAAAGGCGACGGAGACGATGATCCCCAGCAGTGTGAAGAACGAGCGAAGCTTGTTCGCCCGGATCTGCGCGACCGCGATGGCGAGGACGTCCCGGTTCTGCACGGTGATCGGTGATCGGTGATCGGTGATCGGTGTTCGGTTGACTGCGCGGTGCGCGATGGGAAGAAGTGTACGATGCTCGGTGAGGCCGTCCAAGAAACGAGCGACGGGGCGTCGGCTCGCACACCGATCACCGAACCACTGATCACCGCGCTACTCGTGCCGCAGCGCTTCCACCGGGTCGAGGCGGGCCGCGCGCATCGCCGGTACGAGGCCGAACACGATGCCGGTCAACGCGCTGGCGATCAGCGCGGTCGCGATCATCGAGTTCGGCACCTCAGCCGGGATCGGCGACCAGGTGCGAATCGCAACGACGAGCACCACGCCGATTGCCAGCCCCACCGCCGCGCCGATCGATGTCAGGGTCGACGCCTCGACGAGGAATTGCCAGAGGATCGTCCCCTTGGTCGCACCGAGCGCCTTGCGCACGCCGATCTCCCGCGTGCGCTCGGTAACGCTGATCATCATGATCGCCACCACGCCCACGCCGCCGACGAGCAGCGCCACCGAGGCGAGCCCGATCATGATCAAAAAGAAGTTCTGTGTGAAGCTGTTGAACTTCTCCATCAACTGGTCCTGTCCCACCACCGCGAAGTTGTCGCGCGCGCCCGGCTTCAGCCCGCGCGCGCTCCGCAGCGTCGCGGTCACCTCGTCCATCACCACATCGCGGTTCGCGTCGTCGCGCGGGCGCACCTTCACCTCGAGGCCGCGAATGCGCGCGCCGAGTACCCGGCGCAGGGTCTCCATCGGCATGATCGCCGAGGCGTCGTCCGACGCGCCGCCGAGTGCGTTGAGCGGCGGCTTATAGACGCCGATCACCTGAAACGGCAGACCGTCGGCCGTGATGGTTTTGCCGACCGGGTCGCTGTCGCCAAAGAGCCGGTCCGCCATGTACGCGTTGACAATCACCACGCGCGCCGCGCTCGTGTTCTCGGCGACGGTGAAGCTCCGGCCGGGGAGGATGTCGCCGCCATCCATGTCCACCCAATTCGGCGTGTAGCCGTCGACGCTGACGCGATTGAGCGCCCGGTCGCGGTACTTGAAGCCGGCGCCCCAACCGATGTGCGCCACGACGTGCTGCGCGTCGCGCACTCGGCCCAGCGTCGCTACCTCGGTCAATGAGATCGGGGGATTCCGCCGCGATGGGCAGGCGTCGTCGCCCCCGTTGCAGTTCTCGAACATGTCACCACGGCGCATCACGAAGAACGTCGTCGGCCCGGACGACGCGAGGTCACGCTCGAGGCTCGCCTTGATGCCGTGAATCGCGCCCGACATCGCCACGACGACGAACACGCCGACGGCCACGCCCATGATCGTGAGGCCGGCGCGGACCTTGTTCGAGCGGATGCTTTCGAACGCGATGACGACGCCCTCGAGGCTGCTGTACAGGCGATTGGCGAGGCGCACGCCTACTCCTGGCGCATCGCGTCGACGGGATCGAGCTTCGCGGCGCGCGTCGCGGGATACGCGCCGGAGACCACGCCGACAACCGTTCCCGTGAGCACGCCGACGACGATCGACCACGGCGCGACCGCCGCGGGGAGCGGCGAGGTCGCCGCGATGATCTCGGCGAGCCCGATGCCCAGGCCGACACCGATCGCGGCGCCGATGGTGCTCAGCGTCGTCGCCTCGGCGAGAAACTGGCGGAGGATGTCGCGGCGCCGTGCGCCGAGCGCCTTGCGGATTCCGATTTCGCGCGTGCGCTCCGCGACGGCCACGAGCATGATGTTCATGATGACCATCGCGCCGACGACGAGTCCGATCGCGGGGAGGGCGCCGCCAGCCATCGTCATGATCCCTTTCACCTTCTCGAAAAAGGCGAGCGCTGCCTCGGCCCCGCCGATCGCGAAGTTGTCGGGCTGCGCGGGATGAAGCTTGCGCCGTGCGCGCATCAGCGCGCGCACCTCTTCACGCGTGTCGGCGAGCGTCTGCGGATCGTCCGCTTGCACCGTGAAGGTGGCGATGACGCCGGGCGCCGCGGTGAGCCGGCGCGATGGCGACCGCAGCGCGGTGATCACGAACTGATCGAGCGAGTGTCCGAAGATCGCGCCCTGCTTCTCCACCACGCCGACGACGCGGTAGGGAACACCGCCGATCTTGATCTCGCGGCCGAGCGGATCGAGGCCCGGAAAGAAGTACTGCGCCACTTGGTCGCCGAGGAGCACGACCGTCGCGCCGGAGGAAAGCTCCTGCGGAGCAATGACGCGCCCGGAGGCGATCGCCGTCTTCTTGATGCTGAAGTAGTCGCCGTCGGCGGCGAACAGCTGCGCCGTCTTCGGGCGGGCGAACGACGACTCGAGGGAAACGCCGCCCTTGCCGTTGTAGGTGAGCCACCGCGTGCCCGGCGGCAGCTTCTCGACCACGGCGCGCACGTCGTCATCGCGGATCTCCGGACGGCGCTGCCATTCGCGCCACATGTCCTCGGTCACGTTGCCGACGTTTCCGCTCGGCCGGCGACGCAAGTCGAAGGTGTTCGCGGCGAATTGCTTCGCGATCACCTCGTCTTCCATGTAGCGCGTCATCCCTTCGACGATCGAGACCACGGTGATCAGGAACATCACGCCGATCATCACGCCGAGCAGCGTGAAGAAGCTCTTCAGCTTCTGCACGCGGATCTGTTCGATGGCGAGAACAATGGCGTCGTAGAACTTCACAGTGATCGGATCTCGGTTCGGTGTTCCGGGGCGGTGACCGGTAATCTACGGGAGAAGCCCCTGCCCACGTTAGTTGCGCGTCCCGCCGAACGCCGAACACCGTTGGCCGATCACCGTGCTACTCGTACCGCAGCGCTTCGACAGGGTCGAGTCGCGCCGCGCGGTAGGCGGGGAGGAGGCCAAAGGCCATGCCCGTGACCGCGCTCGTCGCCAACGCGGCGACGATCGCCAGCGGCGGAATCGACGCGGCGATAGGCGTGAACGAGCGGACGAGCCACGTGATCGCGCCGCCACCCACGAGGCCGGTGATCGCGCCGATGGTCGTCAGCGTCGCGGCTTCACAGAGGAACTGCCACAGGATGATCGACTTCGTGGCTCCGAGCGCCTTGCGCACGCCGATCTCCCTCGTGCGCTCGGTGACGCTGATCATCATGATCGCGACGACGCCGACGCCGCCCACCATCAGACCGATCGAACCAAGCACCATCATGACGAGAAAAAATCCGCCAACGATCTTGTTGTACGTCTCGAGCAGCTTCTCCGACGTCGAGACGAAGAAGGTGTTCTCGATCGCCGGACGGAGACCGCGGCGCGCGCGCAGCACGGCGATCGCGTCATCGGTGGCGACGTCTTGGCGCACGCCAGGCTTCGGTCGCACGGTGAGGTCCATCCACCACGTGCCAATGCTGAGCTTGCGATGCGCCGTCTCGAACGGAACGATCGCCTTTCCCTTGCTATCGTTCTCGAAGAAATTTCCGGTCGAGTGATAGATGCCGATCACGCGAAATGGCTTCCCGGAGATCTGCATCTCCTTCCCGAGGGCGCTCGAGCCGTCGAACAGCCGCTCCTGCATCGCATCGTTGATGACGACCACCTGCGAGCCGTCGGCATTCTCGCCGTCGGTGAAGCTGCGGCCGGGATTGACGTCGCCGCCGTCGCTCTCCAGCCAGCCCGGCGAATAGCCGTCGACGCGCGCGCCCGGGAGCTCGCGGTCGTGATACTTCACCGACTCGTTGCTGCCGATGTGCGACGTCACGACCTCGACCGACGCGAGCTTGGAGAGCGCCGTGGCGTCGCCAACCGTGAGCGGCGGATTCCGACGCCACGGACAGCTGTCGTCGGAGCCGCTGCACGACTGGATATCGGTCGGCCAGTGGGTGATGTAGAACGTGTTCGGGCCGGCGGCGGCGAAGCTCTTCGCAACGCCGGCGTTGATGCCGTGGACCGCGGCCGACATGACCGTGACGACGAAGACACCGACGGCGATGCCGAGGATCGTCAGGGCGGCGCGCACGCGATTGCTGCGGATCGAGTCGAGCGCGATGAAGATGCCTTCCGCGAGGGCGTGGAGCTGCTTGCCGAGTGCCATTGCGCGTGCTACTCGGCCCGCAGGGCGGTGATCGGGTCGAGCCGCGACGCCCGGCTCGCCGGGTAGGCGCCCGCCACGATGCCGACACCGGCGCCGAGCAGGACGCCGACCACCACGGACCACGGCTCGACGCTCGCCGGGAGCGGCGAGTAGTACGCGATCGTTTTCGCCATCGCCGCGCCGAGGGCGATCCCGATCGCCGCGCCGACGACGCTCAGGGTCGCCGACTCGACGAGGAACTGCGCCATGATGTCCCGGCGCCGCGCGCCGAGCGATTTTCGGATGCCGATCTCGCGCGTGCGCTCGGCGACGGCGACGAGCATGATGTTCATGATGACGATGGCGCCGACAACGAGGCCGACCGCCGGCAGAAAGACGCCGGCCATCACCATGTAGCCCTGAATCTGGTCCCACGCCGACAGCGCCGACTGCGACGACTCGAGCGCGAAATTGTCCTTGTCGGCCGGATGCAGGTGACGGCGGCGCCGCATCACCTCGCGCGCGATCTCCTGCACGTTCGCCATCTGCTCCGGTGACTGCGCCTGCACGGCGACGCTGTACAACCCGTTCTGCGGGTTGCGGGTGAGCCGGCGCATCGGCGAGTGGAAGGGCGCGATCGCTTGGCGATCGAAGTTGAGCCCGAAGAACGAGCCCTGTTTCTCGAGCACGCCGATCACGCGGAAGGGGATGTTGCCGAACCGCAGCTCGCGCCCGATCGGATCGAGACCGGGAAAGTAGTGGTCGGCGACGTCCTCGCCGATCACGACCACCGGCGACCCGAGCTGCTCTTCCTGGTCGTTGAAGAGCCGGCCCTTGGAGGCGGCGAGGTCCTTGATCGTGAAGTAGTCGGTCGTCGCCGCCAACGTGATCACCTGGGGCCCACCGGCGACGTGCGCGGACTTCGGGACCGCCCAGTCGGCGTCCTGCATCGCCCAGCGCGCGCCCTCGGGTAGCGCCGCGCGCACCGCGTCGGCGTCATCGACGGTGATCGGCGGGCGGCGCTGCCACGCACGCCACTCGTCGCGCGTCACCTCGCCCAGGCGCATGTCCGGCATGCGCCGGATGTTGAAGGTGTTCACCCCGAGGAATTTTTCGGCCACGCCTTCCTGGACGTAGCGTCCCATCCCTTCGACGATCGAGACGACGGCGATGAGAAACATCACGCCGATCATTACGCCGAGCAGCGTGAAGAAGCTCTTCAGCTTCTGCACGCGGATCTGGGCCAGCGCGAGACGAACGGCCTCAAACAGATGCACGGTGGTCGGTTCTCGGTGATCGGAGTTCGCTGTGCGGGCGCGGCGCTAGATGCGGCCCACGGTCTCGATGAACTTTTCGCGCCGGTCGTCGGACGAGACACGGCCGTCGCGCAATACGATCACCCGGCGCGCGTGGGCGGCAATGTCGGGCTCGTGCGTGACCATGATGACCGTTTGGCCTTGGTCGGCGAGCTCCTCGAACACGCGCATGATCTCCTCGGATGTCGTCGAGTCGAGGTTGCCCGTGGGCTCGTCGGCGAGGAGAATCGCCGGGCGGTTGACGAGCGCGCGCGCGATCGCGACGCGCTGGCGCTGTCCGCCGGAAAGCTCGTTGGGACGGTGATCCATGCGGTCCTCGAGCTGCACGCGCGCCAGCGCTTCTTTCGCCCGAGCCTTGCGCTCGGCTGACGAGACACCGGCGTAAACGAGCGGAAGCTCGACGTTGTGCAGTGCGGTCGCGCGCGGGAGGAGGTTGAACGTTTGGAAGACGAAGCCGATCTCCTTGTTTCGCACGCGCGCCAACTGGTCGTCGGTCATCCGCGATACGTTCATTCCATTGAGCCAATACTCGCCTTCGGTCGGTGTGTCGAGGCAGCCGATGACGTTCATGAGCGTCGACTTGCCCGAGCCCGACGGCCCCATGATGGCTACGTATTCGTTCTTGCGAATGGCGACGTCCACGCCACGGAGCGCGTGCACGACTTCGCCGCCCATGTCGTAGTCGCGGCGGATGCCGCGCGTGACGATCACCCAGTCGGTGCCCGGGGCGACGCCGGCGGTCCCGAGGACCACCTGGCGCTCCGCCGTCGAGCTGACTGGGGCGGCGGTTTCCGACTTCGAGTCTACGCTCACGTCTTCGCCCCTGGCTTTTTGTTGGGTGTGGGCGCGGGCGCCGCTCGCACGACGGCTGCGTCCTTGAGCGTGCGGATCGCCTGATAGCTTCCGGCGACGATCCGCTCGTTCTGGTTGAGCCCGCTGAGGACCTCGAAGTATTCCTCGCCGGCGACTCCGATCTTTACGGGGCGGAAGCTCACTTTGTTGTCTTTCGAGACGACGAAGACGCCCTCGACATCCTTCTTGCCGATGGCTTTCGTCGGCTTCTTACCCATCGCCACCTGCTCGGCCGAATCGCCGTTCGGCGACGCCTCATGCTCCCGGACGGTGAGCGCGATGATCGGAATCGACAGCACGTTCTTCCGCGTGTCGGTGATGATCTTCGCCGTCGCCGAGAAGTCGGGCCGCGTATCGCGCGGCGGGTTGATGAGGCGCACGGTCACCTCGTAGTCGACCGCCTGGTCGGTCGTCGCGCCGGTCGCGGCGCGCACCGAGCTGTTGGAGATCTGAACGACGCGACCGACGAACGTCGTGTCGGGGAAGGCGTCGATTTGGACGATGGCGGAGTCGCCGAGCGCTATGCGTGCGACGTCGGTCTCATCGACCTTCACCTTGGTCTCGAGCTCCGCCATGTCGCTGATCGTGAGCAGCGTCGCCGCGTCCTTGTTCAGCGTGCCCTGAATCGCTGTCTCGCCATTCTCGACGTTGAGGCGCGTCACACGGCCGCTCATCGGGGCGAGGATCGTCGTCTTCGACAATCCCGAGCGCGCGTCACGCAGCGACGCCTCGAACTGGTCGACGTTGTGCTTCGCCGCGTCGTGGGTGGCCTGATTGACGTCGACGGTCGTCTTCAAGACCTCGATCTCCTGGTCGGAGATGAGCGTCGGGTTTGTCTTCTTGATCTCCTGCTGCCGCTTCCAGTTTGTCTGCGCTTGGTCGAGGTTCGCCTTGGTCTGCGCGAGCTGCGCGCGCGCTGACGCGATCGCCGCGGTCTGCCGCTCGACGTTCGCCGTCGCCTGCGTCGGATCGATCTCAAGCAGAAACTGGCCCTTGGTGACCATGTCGCCTTCCTTCACCGCAAGCCGGACGATCTTGCCGGTAATGTCGGCGCTCAGATCGACCTTCACGTGTGGCTGGACCTTACCGCTTGCGGTCACCGACGCCACGAGGTCGCGGCGCTGCACCCCGTCCATGCGGACCTCGGTCGCCTTCGTGCCGCGCTTCATGGCGGCGGCGACGGTGACGAGGGCGACCAGCCCGATCGCGACAACGGCGACCGTCCACTTCGTGCGCTTGCTCATTGACTTCCTCGATTACCGTAAGGGGCGGCCCACCGCGCTCTCGAGCGCGGCGAACGCGGAATGAAAGTCGTACACGGCGTTGATCCGGTCGGTCTCGGCGCGCTCGAACGACGCGCGCGCCGTGGTGACGTCGAGCGAAGTGCCGGCGCCGACGCGGAAGCGCTCCTCGGCCAACCGCAGCTCTTCGCGCGCCCGGGCGACGGTTTGCTCCTGCAGCGCCACGGTCCGTGCCGCCGTTCGGAGCTGGAGGTAGAACTCGGTGATTCCTTCCGTGAGCGCGAGCTCGCCGCGTCGCACGGCGTAGATCGCATCGTCGTGCTGCGCCTGCGCGAGCTGGACGTTCGACTCGCGCTGGAAACCGTTGAACACGGGGATCGAGACCTGCGCGGAGATCGCGAACGGCTGCTTGGTGAAGTTGAACGGGAACTGGCTGTTGGTATTGCGGAACGCCGCGGCGTCGGCATCGGTGAACAGGGGTAGTGACGCGCACGCGCTGCCGATGCCTGGCAGCCCCGCGCCGCGACGCAGCGAGTCGGTGGTGAAGCAGGATGACTGCGACTGTATCGCGCGGAGCTGGGCGAGCTTGATCTGCCCTTCGGGATCGGCGAGCTGGTACGTGTACCCGCCCAGGCCGGTCGACACGAAGAGCGACGGAAGGTAATCCGACCGCGCGGACTTCACGCCGAGCGTGGCGACCTTCTCCCGCGATCGGATCGCGTTGAGGACGGGATTGGCGCGGCGCGCGTCGCTGATGAGCGACTCGAGCGTGAACGTGGGCTCGGTGATCGTGAGATTTGACGTCAGCTGCACGTTCGGTGGCTGTTGCACGCCGACGCGCTGGAAGAGGCGCAGCTTCTCGACCTCGATCTGATTGCGCGCCCGAAGCGCGGCGACGCGCTGCGTGCCGAGGTCGACCTGGGCGCGCGTGACGTCGAGCGACGTGCCGGAGCCGACCTGCAGCTTGGCGTTCGCGAGCGCGAGCTGCGTCGTGTTGGTCAAGACCAGCGAGTCCTGCAGATCTGCCTGCGCCTGTGCCTTGAGCACGGCCAGGTACTGCTGCGTGACGCCGGAGCGCAGCGTGGCGAGCGCGCCGACGATGTCGGCTTCGGTCGCGGCGACGTTGGCGCTCTGCAGCCGAGGATTGACGAAGCTGGCGGCATTGAGCCGGTAGTTGACGCCGACACTGTAGTTCGACTGGTAGATGTCGCTAGCGACGTTGAAGTTGGCACCCTGAATCTGCTGTGCGCCGGCGCGCTGGTACTGCGTGCCGAAGCTCGCGTTCACCGACGGGAGCAGCGCCCCGCGCGCTGAACGGAGCTGGGCACTTGCGGTCCGGCGGCTCGCGACCGTCTGCAGGTAGTCTGGATTGTTGCGCACGGCGAGGTGGAGCGCCTCGTCGAGCGAGAGCACGGGGCCCGAGGTGGTGTCGCGAGCCTGCGACGCCGCCGGGTGAGCGGCGGCGAGCGCGGCGCACAGTCCGAGCGCTGCGAACGCGGTAAGGCGCATTGGGTTGGATCCTCTCTGGAAGTCTGCCCGCTCGTACGGGGTCCCTTCGCGTGCGGTTTCAGCGCGCGCGCGACGAATTCGATCGGCGTCGAACCGCTGCGACAACGGTGTTGGATCGGTCGGAGCGGCGGGCCGCGAGCGGCGGCGCCCCGACGACTCACCAAAAGCTAACGCGGTGGGTCTTCCCGCACTGCCATCAGACCGCGGTCGTCGATCACCTTGAGCACACGGCCCCGGTCGTCGACCCAGACGCGGCGCTGCGCGCCCGCCGCGTCGACGAGCGCGAGCTCACGCGCCTGGATGGCGGTGCCGCCGATGTCGAGCCGCTCGCGTCCGCGCTGCTCCACGCGAACGGTGAGGAGCGCGTTGCGACGCGGCACGACGACGGGCACGCCGCCAGCGCGGCCCGCCCGGGCGAGAAAGTAGTAGTGCGCGAAGACATCGTCGTCGAGGAGGAGCGCGCCGTCGGGGACGGCGAACTCGCGCGTCGCCTCGCCGCTCTTGGCGCGCGAGTGGACGATAGCGCGGCCGCGCGAGAACTGGGCGCGCAGCGATTCCTCGAGCTGCCCGCCGCGCCGCTCTTCAAGCTGGTAGCGAATCGGCACGCCGTCGGAATCGGACTCCATGGCCGGCGCCAACCGCCGGTCGCCGACGGCGACGGTGCCGCTCACCTGCATCATGTCGGGCGCTGACGACCGGATGCGTCGGATAACGAAGTCCTCGCGGCCGACGCGCGTGCCGCCCTTCGTGAGCACGAAACTCCCCTCGTCGACGACGGAGGACTGCGCGCGCGCAGCGCCGGCCGGGACGGACACGGCGACGAGGGCGATCAGGGCGAGCAGGGCGAGGGCGGCGGTTCGCTGGTTCACGGTGTATGATACCCGTCGGCGCGGGTGAGGGTTCGCACCGGCCGATACCGCCGGGCGGTCGCTCACGAGTCGGCGACCGGGGTTAGGAAAATGCGCTCGCTGATGCGGGCGCGGATTCGCTCATAGATCGCGCGCCCCTTGGACGCGGTGCCGAGCGTGGGGCGTCCGATCGACCCGGCGCTCGCCCTCGGGACGCTCAACCAACCACGGCGGTAACGGCGCAGCGCTTCGCGAGACATCATGTGGTCCGAGGCGAGGTCCATGCGGACAAGATGTGGCGCGAGGTGGAGCATGAGCGACGTATCGGCTTCATCGCCGTGCATGTGCTCGAGCTGTCCTTCCAGGAGATCCGAAATATCCACCGCGAACAGGTCGACCACGCGCACGCGCGCCGTCGTCGTCACGACCGTCGAGAGCGCCTCTTGATGCGGATCGTGGTCGTGGGCCGTGATGAGAATGAACTCGCGCACGCCGCTTTGCTCCCACGAGTCCAGGAGGTCGTTGAGCGTGCGGTGCAGCGTCTTCTTGCGCACCGACGCGTTGCCCGGGCGTCCCCCTTCCGTCGCGACGTTGACGCCGTACTCGATCGTCGGGGCGCGCAGCACGCCGAAGCGCGCCGAGAGGTCGTCGGCCAGCCGCTCGGCGATGATCGTCGCGGTGCCGATCGGGAGATGCGGGCCGTGCTGCTCGCACGTGCCGACGGGCAGGATCATCCGCGGATCGCTGGCGATGGCGTTCGCGACCTCCGTGGGAAGCATCTCGCGGAGGAGGCGCGGGGCGTGAGCGATGAGCGGGGCGGGTTCGGTCATGGTTGAAGATCGGTTGCCCGATAGCGGCCGGATGGGCCGGCGACGCCGGCTCTTTACCGGCACGGCGGGCGCGGCGCTGGTCACCGGCGCGCTGTGGCTGCAGTCGCAGCAGGTAGGGTACTTGATCGCCGGACTCGCCGCCACGATCGCGACCGGCATTCTCCTCTCGATGCTCCGCGCCGACGCGCGGTGGCGCGGCGGTGTCGTCACCGCGTTCCTCGGGCTCTTCTACCTCACCGCGGCGCGGGGCCAGGTCGAGCTGGCGCGGCTGTCGCGAGATTGGCCGGCCGCTCGACGAGAGGTCGTGCGCGTCGGAGCGGCGGCGCTTGCGGCGAAGCTGGCCGAGGTGGCGACGACGCTCGCGGCGTCGGCGGCGCGGGCGCTGGATAGCCCGCCCTCGGCGCCCTCGATCGCCGGCGCGGCGACGGGCGCGGTCCATCTGCGCGGCACCACGCCCCAGTCGTGGTCGGGGCGCCTCGTGATCTCGCCCGACTCGCTCGTCGCGCCGCTCGGCGTCGTGTTCACGCCGTCCTACGTCGTGATGTACGCGACCGCGTCGCGGGGCGCCGAGCGTGGGGTGGCGACGGCGGTGCTGCACGCCGACGCGCCTGCGGACCGGCTCGCGCAGCCAATCGACGCGGAGATCGCCCGCGCGTCCCGACTCGATGGATTCGAGATGCTCGTGCCGGTGCGTGTGCCTCGCGACAGCGCGACGACGCGCTTCGCACCGAACGGCGTGCCGCTCGTCGCCTTTCGCGCGCTCGCGGAGGAGCGGGGCGCGGCAACGCTCGCGCGGGTGACGTGGCACCAGCGGGCGGGGACGCTCGTGCTCGCGCTCGCGCTGCTGGCGACGATCGCCGTCGCGTGGCAGCGCGAGCGACACGCGCTCTGGCGTCTCCTGCCACTCGGCATCGCCATCGTTCTCCTCGACCTCCTTCCGTTGACGGCGTTCTCGGGCTCGAGCTTTTTGTTCAATCCCGCCGTCTACTTCGCCGATCTCCCGTACGTCGGCGACGCGCTGACGGCGAGCGTGGGCGCGCTGATGCTGGCGAGCGGTACGGTCCTCATTGGTCTGTTGATGCTCTTGCGCGCGCGGCTGAGCGTTCCGGCGCGGTGGGTCGCGGTGGCGGTGGCGCTCGCGCTGATGGCGGCAGGTCCGTTCATGTTGCGCGACCTGTCGCGCGGCGTGACGCCGCCGCCGGCTGGCGCCGCGCCGGCGCTGTGGGTGGCGTGGGAGGTCGCCCTCTTCCTGGCAGCGTCGGCGATTCTCGTCGGCGCGGCGGCGGCTGGTGCCGCGGCACTCGGCGGGCGGCGCGGCCTGCCACCGTGGTTCGCGCCGGCGGTGGCCGCGGTGGCGGCGCTGCTCGGGCCGGTCGCGCTCGACGCGCCCGGACAGTGGCCCGACTGGTATCCCGCGCTCTGGATCGCGGCCATCGGCGCGCTCGCGCTCACGCCGCGCACGCGCGCGATGACGCTCGCCGCGGCGACGTGCGCCGCGCTCGGCGCGACGACGCTCACCTGGAACGCGGACGTGCGCGGACGCGTGGCGCTGGCGAATCGCGACCTCGCTGGCTTGTCGGTGGTCGACTCGTCGGTGGTCGACGGCCTCCGTCGCTTCGGCCGTTCGATCGCCGCCGGTGACGCGCTCGAGACAGCGTCCGATCTGCTGAAAGCGTACGACCACTCGGATCTCGTGAACACCGGCTATCCGGTTTCGCTCACGGCCTGGGGACCGGACGGCCTGCGCGAGGCCACGCTGACCTCGGCGCCGTTCGAGGCCCCGGAGGTGCTGGATGCTCTCGTCATGCGTACGCAGGCGAGCGGCGTCGTGGACGTGACGTCGCTGCCCGGCGACCCCGGCACGTTTACCGTCCTGACCGTCCCGCACCGTGATGGCGGCGTGACGTCGGTAACCGTGGGGCCGCGGACTCGGCTCGTGCCGGACGATCCGTTTCTGCCCCTTCTTGGTCTCGAGCGCCGCGATCGCGGCGAGCCCCCGTATGGGATCTCGCTGATCGACGTCGGCGCCGCGCGCGCGATCGACTCGACGACGACGCGGTGGGAGCGCGAAGGCACGACGCTCCACGGCGACCGCCTCGTGCGCACGTCGCGCGGCGTCGAGCGGGCGCACATCGAGGTCGAGCTGCGGTCGCTGTACACGCTGCTCCAGCGTGGCACGCTGATCGTGCTGCTGGATCTCGTGGTGCTGTTCGGCCTGTGGGTGCTGAGCGTAGTGCCCGATGGCGCGCTCGGGCGATGGACGCGATGGCAGACGCGGCGATGGGCGCAGAGTTACCGCGCGCGACTGACGCTCGTGCTGTTCGGCTTTTTCGTGATTCCGGCGACGGCATTCGCAACGTGGGGCTACCAGCGTCTGCAGGCCGAAGACCGGCAATCGCGCGAGCTTCTCGTGACGCAGACGCTGCGCGCCGCCGCGGTGAGCGCGCAGGTGAACGAGCTGGCCGGGCTCGGCCGGCGGCTCGGGACGCCGCTCTTTGTCTATCACGACGGCGAGCTGCGTGCGACGAGCGAGCCGCTGTACTCCACGCTCGCGCCGGTGGGACGCTTCCTGCCTGCGGACGTCTTCCGGACGCTCGATGTGCTCGGACGTGAGGTGACGGCGAGCCACAGCGAGCGAACCGGCGGCACCCCGACGCTGTTCGGTTACGTGGCGGCGAAGACGCCGGCCGGCGACCGCGTCGTGATCGCCGCGCCGGCGCGGGGCAACGACGAGGCGCTCGATCTTCGGCGGCGCGACCTCGGCGTGCTCCTCCTGTTCTCGTCGGTCGTCGGCGCCATTCTCGCGCTGTGGCTGAGCGGACTCGCGGCGCGCTCGCTCGCGGAACCGATCGGGCGGCTGCGCCAAGCGGCGCTGGCGATCGCCGGCGGCGAGCGAGAGCCGCCGCTCGCCGGAGCGCCGCCGGTCGAGTTCGTTCCCGTCTTCACGGCGTTCCGGCGCATGGCCGCGGATCTCGGGGAGAGCCGCACCGCGCTCGAGGCGGCGCAGCGGCGCACGGCCGCGGTGCTGCGCAACGTCGCCAGTGGCGTCGTCGCCGTCGACCGCGACGGGCGCGTGACGCTCGCCAATCCGCGCGCTGCCTCGCTACTGCAGCAGTCGTCGCTCGAGGCGGGCACGCGCGCCGACGAGGCGCTGCCATCGGCGTTGGCGGCGCGCGTGCGCGACTTCCTCGACGGCGCCGACGAGGAGCGAGAGTTCGAGCTCTCGCTCGTCGGGCGGCAGGTGCAGGCGCGACTGACGCGGCTGTCGACCGGCGCCGGCGGCGCGGTGATGACGCTCGACGATGTGACGGACCTCGCGCGCGCGCAGCGCGTGCTGGCGTGGGGCGAGATGGCGCGGCAGGTCGCGCACGAGATCAAGAATCCGCTGACGCCAATCCGGCTTGGCGTGCAGCACCTGCAGCGCGCGCGCGCCGATGCGCGGCCCGACTTCGACCAAATTCTCGAGCGCAACGTCGAACGCATTCTGGCGGAGATCGACCGGCTCGATGAGATCGCGCGGAGCTTCAGCCGTTACGGAAGCGCGCCGGCGGACCGCGCGCCGGCGGAACGTGTCGACGTCGCGTCGATCGCGTCTGACGTCGTCGATCTGGAGAAGCTGGGTCGCGACGACGTGGAGTGGTGCACGCAAGGCGCCGACACGCCCGCGCCCGCCGATGCGCGCGCCGACGAGCTGCGCGAGGTGCTGCTGAACGTGTTGGAGAACGCGCGGCACGCCGGTGCGCGCCGCGTGGAGGTGTCGGTCGCGCGCAACGAGGGTCACGTCGTGCTCGAGGTGACCGACGACGGCCGCGGCATCCCCGCGTCGATCCTGCCGCGCATCTTTGAGCCGCACTTCTCGACGAGCACCAGTGGCTCCGGACTCGGGCTCGCCATCTCGCGCCAACTGGTCGAGAGCTGGGGCGGCACGATTGCCATCGTCAGCGACGCGGACGCCGGCACCGGCACCGCCGTGCGGATTACGCTGCAGGCGAGCCAGCGCTAGGCGGGCGACGCGCGACTTGCCTCGACGACGGAACGCGGTCACTTTCGCGAGTATCGTAGCGTTGCCCTCACTGGAGTTCGATATGCATCGATCGATCGTCGGCCTGACCCTCGCGGCGCTCACCGCCGCGCCGCTCTCGGCGCAGAGCGGCAAGCGCGCCTTTACGCCTGCCGACTACTATCGCGTCACGACGCTGGCGAGTCCCGCGATGTCCCCCGACGGCAAGCTGGTCGCCGTCACCGTCACGACGGTCAAGGAAGCCGACAATAAGCGGCACTCGGAGATCTGGGTCGTGCCGGCGAGCGGCGGACAGCCGATGCGATACACGTCGGCCGGCTTCGAGAGCAGCAACCCGCGCTTCTCGCCCGACGGCAAGTTTCTCTTTTTCACCTCCAGCCGGCCGGGCGGGAAGGGAGCGCGCTGGGCACTCCGGATGGACCAACCAGGCGGGGAAGCGTATCAGCCCGAGGGTTATCCGACGTCGTTCGGGTCGGCGACCGTGGACGGGCGACTCGCCATTTGGACCGACACGAGCGAATCGGCGCCGGCGATGGGCGACTCGTCCAAGAAGGCGGCCGATCCGTTCGACAAGATGGGCGCGACGGCGCGGCCCCCGTTCGGCGCGATCACGAAGCCGGTCGATCCGCGGCGCTTCGACGGCCGGCAGATCACCGACATGGGCTACAAGTCGAACGACGGCGGATTTCTTCCGAATCGCCGCGAGGAGCGCCGTCCGCGCGTTTCACAGATCTACGGGCAAGCGTTCGATGGCTCGGCGAAAAAGATGCTGACACACACCGCGTACTCCCACGGCGGCGCGACGATCTCGCCCGATGGCAAGTGGATCGCGTTCACTGCCGACGCGGAGCTGCGCTCGGACTCCACCGTGACGGCGGAGCGGGACTCGCTCGCCAGGCTTCCGTACGATGCGAAGCGCGACGAGCGCGAGCGCAACGACGTCGAGGTGTTCGTGATCGCGGCCGACGGGAGCGGCGATCCGCGGCGCGTCGCGAAGTTCATGGGCAACGAGCGTCAGATCGCCTGGTCGCCCGATGGACGCCGGCTCGCGTTCATCGCGTCCCCCACGCGCACGAAGTCGGCCCGCATCTACACGGTCGACGTCGCGGGCGGTACGCCCACGAACGTGCTCGGCGATTGGAAGTACGAGCCGTCGGGCTTCGAGTATCTCGCCAACGGCGACATCGGCTTCACCGCCGAGGTCGGCGGACGGACCGCGATCTTCGTGCTGCCGCAGGGCGCGAAGATGCCGAAAGAGATCATCGGTGGCCGTCGTCAGATTCGCGGACAGTCGTGGGACGCGAAGCAGGAGCACCTCGCCTTCGTCGCCACGGACATGACGCACCCGACGGAGCTCTTCATCGCCGACGCGTCGGGACAGAACGAGCGCAAGCTGACGGGCTTCAACGACAAGGTGAACGCCGACGTCGCCTGGGCGGACGCCGAGCGCTTTACGTATCCGTCGGTCGGCGGCCTGGAGATGGAAGCGTGGCTGATGAAGCCGTACGGCTTCGAGGCCGGGAAGAAATATCCGGTCGTGCTCTACATTCACGGCGGGCCGCACGCATCGTACGGCGAGGGATGGTTCGACGAGTTCCAGAATCTCGCCGGCGCCGGCATGTTCGTGCTCTTCACCAATCCGCGCGGCTCGAGCGGCTATGGTGCCGACTTCACGTACTCCACCCGTGGCCGCTGGGGCGCCGAGGACTACGTCGACCTCATGAAGGGCGTCGACGTGGTGGCCGAGCGCGCCGACATCGACTCGACGCGCATGGGAGTTACGGGCGGCTCGTACGGCGGCTTCATGACGGCGTGGGTGACGGCGAAGACGAATCGCTTCAAGGCGGCCGAGACCGACCGCATGATCGCCGACTTCACGTACTGGTACGGCTCGAGCGACGCGCAGGGGCTGACCGAGTTCGAATTCTACGGCAAGCCGTGGGACAACTTCGCCGCGTACGACGCAATGTCACCGATTCGCTACGTGAAAAACGTGCGCACGCCGACACTGCTCGTGCAAAGCGAGGACGATTTCCGCACACCGATGGGGAACGCGGAACTCTGGTACATGGCGCTCAAGAAGCAGGGTGTGGCGGCGGAGTTCGTCCGGTATCCGCGCTCGACGCACGAGCTCTCCCGATCCGGTGAGCCGTGGCTGTTGGTGGACCGATTGGGTCGCTTGCGGCAGTGGTTTGCGTACTGGCTGATCGAGAAGCCGTCAATACAGGTTTCGAGCTCACATTGACCGTTGGTGCTGGCGT
>JBDUCS010000224.1:0-6875 GCA_040003335.1 Gemmatimonadaceae bacterium
ATCTCGCGGCCGCGAGGGTCGGCAAGGCGGGACGCTGATCCCGGCTCATCAGCCGCATGGACGGGCGATGTCATCCTCAGAGACATATGTCATCCTGAGCGACACATGGCATCCTGAGCGGAGCGAAGGATCTGTTGTGGCCGAGCACAAAGCAGATCCCTCGTCGCCGCGCTCCTCGGGACGACATGAGGCATGGGCGTGGCGGGAGCGGCACCGTTCGAGCGGCGATCAGCCCTGCTACCACGGCGGATACACCGTGTGCCATCGATGCCGCTCCCGAATGGCGTCCCGCTCTTGCGCCGAGATTGGCGTTATCGGTCGCCCCTCCAGCACCGAGTTCTCGCGCATGAGCTCCTCGAAGCCCGGCTTCGAGAAGATGAAGACGATCTTGAGCGGCTCGCTCCCTGTATTCCGCACGCTGATGGAGGCGTTGCGCGGGATGTAGACCGTCGCCCCGGCGCTCACACGAGTCTCACGCTCGTTGAGTGTTGCCATCCCGGTGCCTCCGTGCACGAACAGAATCTCGTCGGCGACCAGATGCCGGTGCGGCTGGATCTCGGCGCCGGGTGCGAGCTCCTCGTAACCCATGACGAGGTCGGGCGACGCTCCGTTCTGGCGGTCGACCTTGAGGATAAAGGGCCCTTTGTCGGCGTTGCGGCGTACGCGGCGCTCGCCTTCGCCGGCCTGGAGGACGAGTCCTTCGCTGCGTGCGGTCACGATTTCGGTGGAGCGCGCGTGGGGCGCGTTGCTCCGGGCACAGGTCATCAATCCAGCGGTCGCCATGAGGCAACCGGCCAGTTGGAGCACCAGTCGAACTCGCACGGACTCTCCTTGGGGCGACTCCGGTCAATCTATCGCACGACCCTTTCCATCATGCCACCGTCGGGATCTCCGGCCCGAGTGGCGCGGGCGCCTCGGGCTGGACACCAGGTCAACTTGGACACTCGCGCCGACGTCGTCCGGTGGCACCTGACTCGCCCTCGAGCACTGCTCCCCGGCCACGCGTCGCGTTGGCGGTGCGCGCACAGGGTGGCAGGAGAAGGTCGAGCGTCTGCGCGGTGGGGTGGGGCAGGGCGCGTGAGGAGGCAAGCGGATCCTTCGTCGCTGCGCTCCTCAGGATGACATTGGCGCTGCGCTCCTCAGGATGACATTGGCGCCGTGCTCCTCAGGATGACACTGCGCGCCGGCCAGTCGCGCTCATCGCTACGATTGGAATTGCAACGAAGGGGATGTGCCCGATCAACTGCACCCACCAGCGAATCGTGATCGACGGTGGGCGGTGCACGAGCAGCGGAATGACCACGAGCGACATCACCAACCAAATGAAAGGCCCGTACAACGCCGCGACCCTCACTACTCCGGATCGCGAGGTGACGAGCCCACGCACCCAGTCCGCGCGCATAACGAGAAATATGAAGACGGCAGACCAACCAAACGCGACACCGAAGTGCATCAGCACTCCCACCAGCGCGGTCTGCGTCCCGCCGTCGAGCGCACCCTTGCCGAGCAGCGTCGCGGCGACTCCCTGAAATAGGCGAGTGACCGTCGAGTGGTAGAACGCGACGCTCAACACGCTCGAGAAGAGGCCGTCGGTGACGCCGGTGAGAAGGCCCGCGCGCCCGAGCCGGGACAGGGCATCGCTGCCGACGGACTCGAACGGTTCGACGATCGGCTCCTTACCGCGACGGCCAGTTGAAGATGCGGGTCGGGGCGACGCCAGTGCGGCTGCGCGTCACCTCACCGGGCTCCTGCCAGAAAACGAGCGCGTGCATGTCCGTCACGAAGCGAACGTCCACGCTGCGGCGCTTGCCTGCGCCGAGCGGCACCGCGACGTCCACGCGATAGAGCCGCTTCGATCCCGATGGATACCCGCCCAGCAGACTGACACCGAGGCTCGGGCGGGGTACGGTGGTCGTGCGGCCGTACGGCGCACTGCCCGACCACACGGTGCCCACGTCGCCGAAGCCGGCGATGCCCAGGTCGAGGTGCTTGAACATCGTGCCGACGAATCGGCGCTGCTCAATGCGCAACACGTTGCGCGCGGCGCCCGCGATGAGCGAGCCGGCGTAGCCGCGCGCACCGCCGTCCGTTCCGGTGCCCGATCCGCCGAGCGTGAGCTGCATCGGCAGCCGCGTGCGCCAGCCCGTCGCGAACTCATCGCTGACGACCAGTGTGTAGCGCCCGCGCGGCGTGTACCACGCCGCGCGTCCGCTGCTGATGAGATCCTCCCACCGTCCGAGGTCGAGCGATCGTCGCACTTCGGCGTCCACCTGAAAGGCGACGAAGGAGTGCTGGTTCCCAATGCCGGCATAGGCTTCGGTCGCGATGTGATAGTCGCTCTCGCCGAACGCACCGATGCCGCGCGCCAGCAGCACGCCCGCTTGGAGACCGACCGCCACGTCCTGCGTTCCCTTCAGCGCATCGAATCCGCGGACGGGCTTGAAGGTGAGGCTGCGCAATCCGACGATGCCGCCGAGCCGCACGGCGTGGAACCCGCTGTACCGCGCGGTGAGCGTCTGGCCGGTGTCGGCGACGAGGCCGGTATCGGTGACGACAACCCCGGAGTAGCCGGGTGTGACGCGCGTGCCGGAGAGCACGAGGCCGCCGACCGCGAGCCGTCCGAGGAAGCGTAGCCGGCTGAGTCCGCTGATCTCCCAGTTGCTCCGTTTGATCTGGAGCGCGAGTCCGTCGTTCGCCGGCCGGAGGATCGGGAAGTAGGAATGCACCCCGGACACGTCGCCGCGCCACGAGGTGCTCTGGAGGTCGGTGAAGAAGGGATGCGCCACGCCGAGCTGCCACGAGCCGCCGAGCGGATCGCGCTCGGCCGCGATGCTGGCGCGGATCGGTTTATAGAGAAAGGCGTAGTCGTCGAAGCGCGCACCGAATCCATTGCGGTAATGGAAGCCGCGCTCCACCTGGAATTGCGCCGCGAGGCCGAGGCCGGCCACGTCGCTGTTGCCGAGCGTGAGACGCGACAGCGTGCGCCTGCTGAAGCGCGCACCGGCGATGATCGGAATTTCGTCGGAGGTCTGGACGATGACGCGCACCCGACCAGCCGCGGCGCTGTCGGGTACGGCGCGTACACGAGCCGTGGCGATGAACGGCTGTGCACGCAGCACACGCTCGGTTTCGGTGCGGAGCCGATCGGTACACGGCTGTCCGACCTCGAGCTGCACGAACGCCGCGACGACGCTCGTGCGTGTGGTCTGATGGTGGAGGCCCACGGCGCGCGCCGCCTTGCGCCACATGGCGGATACACCGCCAAAGGGAGGTCGTCCCGTTTGATACTCGATCTCGGAGACGATCTCGCCCGCGCACGTGCCGGCGGCCGTGTCCGGGAGAACGGTCGGCGCGCGGCTCGCGGTGGAGTCCTGCGCGCGCGCCACCGCGGCGAAGGCGAGCAGCATCGCGGCGAGCGTGGCGCCGCGGAGGGTCTCGTGTCGCTGTTGGAGATTCACTCGGCGAGTACGGAGGTGGGGGGGTGGCTCAGGTCATCACTCGAAGGTAGTCGGCGGTCGCGAATGCGCTTCGATCATGGCCCCGAGCAGCCTCGAGCGCAACGAAGGCGCGCTTTCTTCATTTGCCGTCGGTTCCTCGTTGCCCTCCCCGTCCGCAAGGGCGATCGTATGGCCCATGTCCTCCGCGACCGCATCCGGGCAGCGCCCCTCCTACGACCTCTCCGCACTCCGTGCGCGGATCCCGATGCTGCGCGCATCGATCCCAATGAACGCGTGCTCGCAAGGGCCGCAGATGTTGGACACGCGCGACGCGGCGAACGCGTTCCTCGACTCGTGGGCCACGCGCGGCATGGATTGGGAGGCGTGGATCGGCGAGGTCATGCGCGCGAAGTCCGTCTTTGCGCGGCTGATCGGCGCGTCCGACGACGAGATCGCCGTCACCAGCTCCGTCTCTGAAGCGACGAGCAGCATCGCCAGCGCGATCGACTTCTCCGGCACGCGCCGCAACGTCGCCGTCACGCGCGCCGAGTTTCCGTCGGTGGGGCACATCTGGCTCGCGCAGGAGAAGCGCGGCGCGCGCGTGCGGTGGATCGACGAGCGAAACGGCATCCTCTCGCTCGACGACTACGAGCGCGTGATCGACGATGACACCGCGCTCGTATCGGCCACCTCCGCCTATTTTCTCAACGGCTTCAAGCAGGATCTCGCGGCCATCGCCACCATCGCGCACGCGCACGGCGCGCTGCTCTCGGTGGACGCCTATCAATCGTTGGGTACCGCGCCCCTCGACGTGAAAGCGCTCGGCGTCGACATCCTCGCGTCGGGCGTGCTCAAGTTCCTCATGGGGACGGCGGGCATCGCCTTCCTCTACGTGCGGCGCGAGCTGGTCGAGCGGCTCGAGCCGACGATTACGGGATGGTTCGGCCGGGTGAACCCGTTCGGTTTCGGCGTCTCGACTCTCGACTGGGCCAAGGAGGCGCGCCGCTTCGAGACGGGCACGCCGCCGCTCGTCAACGCATACATCGCGCGCGCGGGGATGGAGGTGATCGAGGCGTGCGGGCTCGCGAGCGTCGGCGACTGGAACACGATCCTCAGCCGGCGACTCGTCGACGGCGGCCGCGCGCGCGGCCTCACGCTTCACGGCACCGATGACTCCGCGCGGAAGGCGCCGACCACCGCGTTCCTCTGCGACGATTCACATGCGGTCGAGCAGCGGATGCGCGAGCGCGGCGTGATCGCCTCGGCGCGCGGACCCGTCATGCGCCTCGCGCCTCATTTTTACTCGACGCTCGACGACTGCGACCGCGCGCTCGACGCGCTCGTTGCAAGCGTCGAGGACCAGGCGCGGTGACCGGCGCCGCGCGCGAGACGTTCACCTCGCGCTTGGGTGTGCGCATGACCATGCTCGGCGTCGCCGTCGGCATCGGCAACGTCTGGCGCTTCCCGTATCTCGTCGGGAAGTTCGGCGGCTCGGCGTTCGTCCTCTTCTACGTCGTGCTCGTCGTCCTCATTGGCATCCCCGCGTTGATGGCCGAGTGGGTGTTGGGGAGGCATACGCGGCGCGGGACGCTCGGCGCGTTCGCGAGAACGCGGCTTCCGTTCGGCAAGCAGGTCGGCTGGCTGCTCTTCCTCGTCGTCATCGCCGCGACGGGCTACTACACGAGCGTCATCGGATGGGTGGCGCTGTATGGCGTGAGCGAGCTGGCGCGCCTGATCGGCGTCCGGTTCGATCCGTCGGGGATTCTGCCGCCCGAAAGCGGGTTCTCGGCGCGCTCGCTGCTGCTGCAGATGATTTGTACGGCGGGCGTGACGCTCGTCTGCGCGATCGTCCTGATCAAGGGACTCCGGCGCGGCATCGAACGGGTGAGCATCGTTCTCATCCCGACGCTGTTGGTCGTGCTACTGCTGTTGATCGTGCGCGCGCTGACGTTGCCCGGGGCATGGGCCGGAGTGCAGTGGTACCTCCTCAAGTTCCGCCCGCAGGACTTTACCGCGCGCGTCGCCGTGGCCGCGCTCGGCCACACGATGTTCACGCTCTCGTTGGGCGGCACGTTTATGGTCGTCTACGGGTCGTATCTCAACGAGCGCGATGCCTTGCGGTCCGCGTCGCTGTGGACGGCGGTCGGCGATACGGCGTCGGGACTCTTGGCGGGGTTGGCGATCTTCCCCGCCGTGTTTGCGCTGGGCCTCGAGCCGTCCAGCGGGCCGGCGCTCATCTTCGCGACGCTGCCGAAGGTGTTCGCACAGATGCCGGCCGGCGCCTTTTTCGGATTCTTGTTTTTTATCGGGCTGTTCGGTGCAGGGTATCTGTCCGATGTCGCCAGCTTCGAGGTCGTCATCGCCGGATTGACGGACAATACGACGCTCACGCGCACGCGGGCCGTGTGGATCACCGCCGCGCTCGTCTTCGTAGCCGCCATCCCGCCGATGATCAACATGCGCATCTTCGTTCCCTGGGATCTCACCTTCGGTTCCGGCATGCAGACCCTCGGCGCGCTGCTCTCGGTGATCACTGTGGCCTGGTCGCTCGACCGCGCCACCGCCCTGCGCGAGCTGTCCGATGGCGACGCGAGTCCGCCGGGGTGGATGCCGTGGCTGTACGGTTGGCTCCGGTTCGTCGTCCCGTCGGCTATTGTCTTCGTTGGCGTGTGGTGGCTGCTGACCGATGTGTTGAAGTTGACGAGCGGGGTGTAAGGAGGGCGCAGCGACGCCATGTCACCATGAGGAGCAGCAGCGACGAAGGATCTGCTGTTGATAGCCCGAGCACCGTCACCGGACACCGTTCACCGAAGCCCATGCCCGTCTCCGTTTCCAGCTCGCAACTCATCTACGACGCCCTCCGGGCGTGCGACATCCGGGTCATGTCGGCGCTGCCGGAGACTTGGCTCGTGCATCTCATCCGGATGGCGGAGGATGACGACGCGGTGACGCTCGTGCGGTTGGCCAAGGAAGAGGAAGGCGTCGGCATCTCGGCGGGTGCGCATCTGGCCGGCGTGAAGTCGGCAATGCTGATGCAGAATCACGGATTCCTCGCCTCGATCAACGGCATCGTCTCCTGCGCGCAGCTCTACCGCATGCCGCTGTTGATGCTGATCAGCCATCGCGGAGAGTTCGGCGAGCGCGATCCGTGGCAGACGGAGGGCGGCGGCGTCACCGAGCACGTGCTTCAGGCGTTGCGCATTCCGTTCGCGTACCTCGACTCGCCGGCGCACGTCGCGCACCGGATCCGCAAAGCGCAGACGCTCTCCTACTCGGCGAACAAGCCCGTGGCACTCCTGTTGTGCCGCGACCTGATGTGGGAGGACGCGTGACCGCGCTGCGACGCGTGGACGCGATGCGCGCCGTCCATCCGCGCCTCGAGCAGTGCGTCGTCGTCACGATCATGGGCGCCGTGGCCGCGGAGCTCCAGTCGATCGG
>JBDUCS010000017.1:0-22855 GCA_040003335.1 Gemmatimonadaceae bacterium
GCGGGCTACTTCATCGCGACCGGCGTCGATGATCTCATCGAGTGCGCCGCCGTCGCCGATCGTTGCCGGCAGGGTCTTCTCGATCCGGTGCGCGCGCCGCGCGCGCCGCTCGACGTGCTCGCACAGCAGCTCGTCGCCATGAGTATCGAGGGCGACTGGCGCGATGCGGCGGCCTTCGCGCTCGTCAGGCGGTCGGCGCCGTTCGCCGCACTCGTGCGACGCGACTTCGACGCGGTGCTCGACTATCTCGGCGAGTCGAGCGAGTCGATGGAGGAGCGGCGCATCTACGCCAAGATCGAGCGCGAGCGCCGTGGATCCGTGCGCATCTTCCGCGCGCGTGGCAAGGCGGTGGCAACCATTTTTCTGCAGAATGTCGGCACGATCGCGGGCGGCGCATCCGTGCGCGTGAAGCCGCGCGGCTCGAGCACTCCCATCGGCACCGTCGAGGAATCGTTTCTCGAATCCGTCAAGCCCGGCGACCGCTTCCTGCTTGGCGGACGCGTCTGGTCGTTCATGTACGCGCAGGGGATGACGGCGTTCGTCGCCCCGTCGGCCGGGCGGCCGAGCGTGCCGCGCTGGGCGTCGGAGATATTGCCGGCGACGTCGGGTGTGGCCCGCGGCGTCGCCGAGCTGCGGGCGTGGCTCAGAGACGTACTGCGAGCCGATGGGGAGGAATCGCTCGCCCGCGCCGTCGTGCACCGGCTGGGTGTGAGCGTGAGCGACGCGGCGGCCCTCGCGGCATACGCCGCGGCGCAGGATGCGCTCTCGCCGATTCCAGACCCGGACGAGATTCTCGTCGAGCGGTGGGCCGACACCGAGGACGAGCGCCTCGTGGTGCACGCCGTGACGGCGCCGATCGGCCGGCGCGCGAACGAGGCGCTGGCGCGCGCCGTCGCCTTCCGGCTAGCGAAGAGCAACGCGGGATTGCTCGTCGACGACCAGGCGTTCGCGCTTCGCACACCGCGCCGCGCGGCGTGGAGCGACGGCGATCTCGCGCGCATCTTCGACCCGGTGGGATTCGCGGCCGACGTCGGCAGCGCGGTCGCGCGCGGCGACCTCTGGGGACGCCGCTTCCGCCAGGTCGCGGCGATCGGCCTCATGCTCGTGAAGAACTATCGCGGCCATTCGAAGTTCGTCGGCGGCATGCAGGCGAACGCGCGCCGCATCTGGAGCGTGCTCGAGCGCGAGCGTCCCGACTTTCCGCTCGTCCGGGAGACATACCGCACGGTGCTCGAAGACGACCTCGACGTGCCGGCCGCGCTGGCGTGGCTCACCGCGTCGCACCGGCGCATCACGCTACGCGATGTGCCGTCGGTGCCACCGTTTCTCTTTCGCCTCGTCGCCGCCGGCACCACCGACGCCATGCTGATGGAAGAGCGCGACGCGTTTCTGCGGCGACTCTGGGAGCAGGCGCTGGCAGCCGGCACCGGGCACTCGTGACGCGCGACGCCGAGTGCCGCGTGCCAGGTGTCGAGTCCCGGCCAATCACGCGGGACGTGTATCTCACCCCCGAGGGAGCGGCGTGGCTCCCGGGCGCGCGGGCGATCGTGATCGCCGACGTGCACTTGGGCTACGCGCGCGCCGCGCGCCGGCGCGGCGGATATCTCCCGCCCATCGAGAGCGCGCGGGCGGTCGCCGACCGGGCGCTCGCCATCTGCGCGCGAGCGGGCGCTACGCGTCTCGTCATTGCCGGCGACGTGCGCCACTCGACGCGCGACGCCGACGCGCGTGAGCTCGACGAAGTCGCCGCGTTCCACGCCATGCTCGCAGGCGCGGGCCCACTCGAGCACGTTGATTTGATAGCGGGAAATCACGATCGCGACGCACCTTCACCCTTCGTGGGCTCCGCCGCACTCGACGACGTCGACGTGACGCACAAGCCGCCGGCGGCGATTCCCGATCGCTGGACGATCGCCGGCCACCTTCATCCGCGCACGACGCTCCGCGACGAGACTGGCGCCGGCATTCGCGTTCCGTGCGCGCTCGTCGGCCCGCGCATCATCGTGCTCCCCGCGTTCAGCCTCTGGGCCGGTGGCATCTCGGTCGCCCGCGCACTGCGCGCTCTGCCGCCGGGCGAGTGGCGAGTGATCCCATCGCTGGTTACCGGTCGCTAGACGCCCTTCTCCGCGATCCTCGATCCACGACCCGCGTTCCGGGCCGCCCGCCACGCCTGCGGCGAGGGCAGCAGCGGGTCGTCCACGTCCCACAGCACGACACCGCGAATCGGCACGCCGCGAGATTGCAGCGCATCGGCGCGCGCGGAGAGTGCGCGCATCGAGGTGCGCGCCACGCTGGCAACGAGCACTACACCGCCCGCTCCTTCACCCGCGGCGGTCGCGATCGCCATCCGATCCACGGGCGCGCTTACGATAACCGTGTCGTAACGGCCGCGGAGGTGGCCCAGCTCGAGCCGCAGCGTCACGGCGAGCGCGCGGTCGTCGGCCGTCGCATCCGGATACCCGCTCGGCAGCACGTCAATCGTCAGGTCGCGGCCGACGAGCGCGCCGGCGATCGTCTCCGACCAATCGGCGCGCGCAGCCGCGACATCGGTGAGACCGGGCCCCGGCCGCACGCGCAGCACGTTCGCCGCCTGCGGGTGATCGGCGTCGGCATCGACCAGGAGCGTCGCCGGCGCTTGTGATGCCGCGGCGGCGGCGATGTTCACGGCGATCACTGCCGTCGTGAGCGCGTCGTCGCCCAGCACCGCGACGGCCGCGAGACGTGTGGTTGGATCGGCGATCTGCGTGTAGATCGCCCGATAGTTGTCGCCGACGCGGTCGATGAGTGGCGACACATCGTGATCCGCGCGCCGCCGGTCGAGCTCGGAGCCTGTCGTTTCGCGGATGCGCGCCAATACCGGAGCGCCCGTCGCGCGCTCCGCCTCGCGCGCGTTGGCGACGCGCGGTCTCAGCATTTCCCGCACGAGCGTCACGCTGAAACCGGCGCCGCCGCCGAGTACGAGCGCGGCGACGAGCATCGCCAGCGGCGGAATCACGTTGGCCGCGGCCTGCCGCCGCCGATCGACTGCCGAGTCCGCAGCGCGATTTTGCAGGCGGGCCGCGACGAGCTCGGCGCGCGTCGCGTCGGCGCCGCGCGCGACCGCGCCGCGCGCCCCCACGAGCGGCTCCGTGTCGACGACCTCGGGCACTCCCTCGCGCGATGACTGCGCCGGAGAGATACGTGCGATCTCGGCGCGGACCGCTTCGAGCTTCGACGCGGCGACATCTTGGATTTCGTGCCCGATCGCGGCGACGCGGGAGGTGAGCGACATGAACACCGTATCGACCCCGCTCACCGCGTTCAAGTCGGCGCGCCTCCGCTCGAACGTGGCGAGCGAATCGAGCAATTGGCGCACGCGCGAGTTCTCCGCGATCGACGGCTCCGCCGCTATGGCGCGATACGACGCCGGCAGCGGCGCGTTCTCGGCGCGCACGATGAGCCGGCCGAGCGTCGTGCGTACGGCGATCAGGGAGTCGCGTCTCGCGCGCACCTCGGCAGGAAACGTGTCGGGCGGCGGCCGGAGCATCGCGCTCCGCCGTGCATTCTGCGCCCGTGCCGACGCCAACCGCGCGCCGATCGCCGAGGCGCTGTCGGCAATACGCCCGAGACGGGCGAGCGGCGAGACCGTGTCGGCGCGCGACGGAAGTGGCACAGTTGATCTCGCTGGTGACGCGCTCCGGCGCGTCCCGTATGGAATCACGATGAACCCGATCAGCGCGATGACGAAGGTTCCCCCACCAACGATGGCGATCCGCAGCGGCTGCTTCCGAACGTTGCGCGCACGCGCGCGTAGCCATCGCGCGCGTACCCACGCGGTGCGACCATCCGGCACCGCGGGCCGCACGGTCTCCGTCGTCACAAAGGGATCGATGGCCACGAACAAAGCTCGAAGGCCTCGGGTCCAGGGGCTAGGGACGCAAGGGCCGGTTTATGAACGAGGACAGTCGTACGCATCTCCATCTGAGTCCCCAGCTCCTAGGCCCCAAGCCCTAGGCCCTCGTGGAAGCCGGACCTCGGTCGACTTGCCCCCAACCTCCCAAGTGGCAAGACTTCGGACGTTTGCTGAAACAACGTCGCCCCAGACTCTCAGGAGCCGCCTCCTATGACAGGATCTCTCGTTCGCCTCGCGTCACGGCTCGTGACGCGCGCCTCGATCGTGCTACTCGGCACCGTGCTCGCGCTCCCCGCGACGGCACGCGCGCAGGGGGCTGGCACGGGCATTCTCACGGGTAAGGTGACGGACGCCGCCTCCAGTGAGCCCATTCAAGGCGCGGTCATTCAGGTCGTCGGCACCCAGTCGGGCGCGCTGTCGAGAAGCGCCGGCACGTACCGCGTCGTGGTCGCCCCGGGCCGCTATGAAGTCCGCGTCCGCTTCCTCGGCTTCGCTATGGGTCGCGACAGCGTCACCATCGTCGCCGGGCAGACGGTAACCAAGGATTGGTCGCTCAACCGCGCGCCGGTGAACCTCAACCAGGTCGTCACCACCGGTACGCGCCGCACCGATCGCACGGTGCTCGACGCGCCGGCGCCGATTGACGTCTTCACTTCTGAGGATGTGAAGATCACGGGCCGCACCGAGACGGCGGCGATTCTGCAGACGCTCGCGCCGTCGGTGAACTTCCCGCGGCCGTCCGTCACCGATGGCACGGACCACGAGCGGCCCGCGACACTACGCGGCCTCGACCCCGATCACGTCCTCGTCCTGATCAACGGCAAGCGCCGCCACGCCTCGGCGCTCATCAACGTCAACGGCAGTGTCGGCCGTGGCTCGGCCGCGGTCGACTTGAACGCGATTCCGGCCGAAGCGATCGATCACATCGAGGTCCTGCGCGACGGCGCCGCGGCGCAGTACGGCTCCGACGCGATCGCCGGCGTCGTCAACATCATTTTGAAGACGAACGCGACCCCCGAAGCCTCCGGCACGACCGGACAGACGAACAAGGGCGACGGTCGCGTAATCGACGGCGCCATCAATACGTCGTCGACGCTATTCGGTGAAGGCTTCTTCAACGTCACCGGCGAATACCGCAACCGCGAAGCGACGAACCGCAGCCGCGCCGATAAACGGCAGCAGTACTTCACCGGCGACCCACGCAACACCAGCCCGCCGTTCGACCTCGTCAATCACCGGCTCGGCGATGCCGCGACCAAGGACGGGCTCGGCTTCTTCAACGCCGGCCGCTCCCTCTCCAATGGCATCCAGGTCTACGGCTTCGGCGGGCTGAGCTACCGCGAGGGCGATGCGGCCGGCTTTTACCGCCGCGCGCAGGACGACCGCACCGTGCGCGCGATCTATCCCAATGGATTCCTGCCGCTCATCGACAGCAAGATCTGGGACGGCGCGTTCACGCTGGGCGTCAAGGGCAAGGTCGCCGGATTCGACTGGGATCTGAGCTCGGAATACGGCCGCAACACATTCGAGTTCGACATCAACCACACGGCCAACGTGTCGTACGGCGCGGCGAGCAAGACGTCGTTCTATGCCGGCCAGCTCGGCGCGAACCAATGGACAAACAACCTCGACTTCGTGCAGGCGTTCCAGGTCGGACTCGCGTCGCCGCTCAACGTCGCGTTCGGCGCAGAGTTCCGCCGGGACGGATATTTCATCAAGGAGGGCGAGCCGGCGTCGTATCTCGACGGCGGCGTGAAGATTCTCGATGGCCCGAACGCCGGAAAGCAGCCGGCGATCGGCTCGCAGGTCTTCCCCGGCTTCCGGCCGACGGATGCCGTCAACGCCTCGCGCAACAACACCGCCGCGTACGTCGACCTCGAGACGAATCCGATCGCGCAGCTGACGCTCGGCGCCGCCGGCCGCGTCGAGCACTACAGCGACTACACCGGCGCGACGAGCACCGGCAAGCTGAGCGCGCGCTACGAGGTGGTTCCGGGCTACGCCGTGCGCGGCACGCTGAGCTCCGGCTTCCGCGCGCCATCGCTCGGCCAGACGTGGTTCTCGTCGACGGCGACGAACTTTCAGGTGATCGGCGGCGTCCTCACGCCCGTGGACAGCAAGACGTTCCCCGTCACTAGCCAGCAGGCAATCATCCTCGGCGCGCAGGCGCTCAAGCCCGAGAAGTCCAGCAACCTCAGCCTCGGCGTCACGGCCGAGCCGTTCCAGAGCTTTTCGATCTCGGTCGACGCGTATCGCATCTTCATCACGGATCGCATCGCGCTCACCGGCAACTTCGTCGGCGACTCCGTGCGCGTGAAGCTCGCCAACGCCGGCTTCCCGGGAGTCGGTGGCGCGCGCTACTTCACCAACGCGATCGACACGCGCACCGAGGGGCTGGACGTCGTCGCCAACTACGGCTTCTCGCTGCCCGACGCGTCGACGATTCGCCTCACGGGCGGCTTCAACCGGAACTACACGCGCATCACGCGCATCTCGTCCACGCCGCCGGCGCTGTCGGCGCAGCAGGAGACGTTGTTCGACCGCGGCGAGCGCGGGCGCATCGAGCGCGGCCAGCCGGGCACCAACCTTCACTTGATGGCCAACTGGCAGAAGCACGACTTTGGCTTGAACGTCAACGCCGTGCAGTACGGCAAGGTGGGCGTCTTCACCGCGAGCGATAAGACGGGCGCATCAGACCAGACGTACGGCGCCAAGTGGATCACCGACCTCAGCGCGTCGTACCAGTTCTTCCACCACGTCACGGCCGCGGTCGGCGCCGACAACATCTTTAACGTCTATCCGGATGAGAATAAGGCCATCCTCTCGAACTCCGGCATCTTCCCGTATAGCGGGTACTCCCCGTTCGGCTACAACGGGGCGTACTACTACGTGCGGTTCACTATTTCGCGGTAGCCGCACGCCGCCCTCGCATCCGCACCACACGACGCTCCCGGTCACCCGACCGGGAGCGTCGTGCATCAGCCCTCTTCCACGAACGCTTTCAGCCGGTCGAGCGCGGCCTCCCAGTCCCGCGAGATTGCCTTGAGCGACCGTCGCGCGGCGCGCAGCGGCGTCGCGTCGATCTCCCATACGCTCTCGCGCCCGCGCCGCCGGCTGCGCGCGATTCCCGCACCGGCGAGCACGTGCAGATGCTTGGTGACCGCCTGGCGCGTCACACTCGCACCGTCGCTCAGCCGCGTGATCGACATCGGCCCGGTCTCGGTGAGGCGGGTCACCAGCGAGAGCCGCATCGGGTCGCCGAGTGCCGCGAACACGGGCGCCGCATCGCGGAGTGCGCTCGCGGCGCTCTTACGAGACATCGGCGACGTGACGCTCGATCTTCTTCATCTGCCCGGCCCATCCGCGCTCGTTCCCGCGAAACGCCGTGTCGCGCCGCGAGGCGGGTAGCGCGTCGAAACCTGACTCGACGACACGCAGCGTCGTGCCGCCATCCACGGGTTCGAGCGTGAACTCGACCAGCGTCGTCTGCTCGGCGGAGTAGTCCAGCGTCGAATCGATCGCGTGCGGATGCCAGCGCCAGGAGAAGACGCGCTCCGGCTCCATGCGCTCGATCGCTACGTCCCATATCACGTGCTCGTATCCCGGGTTGGTGATGCGTCCGCGAACGCGTTCGCCCTCCACGAAGGCGCCGTCGATGTCCACCCCAAACCAGCGCCCGAACTCCTGTGCGTCGGCGAGCGCGCGCCACACGCGTGCTAGCGGGGCGCGGAGATGAATTTCTTTCTCGATCCGGTCGGTGCTCGAAGTCATGATGTGCTCCGTCGATGTGCCTGGTGGTCGCAACCCGTTGGTTGCACAATAGGCACACGAACGGTCTTGCGCAACTGTTAGATTGCGCTTTGCAGTCTGTGATCTTGTTGCGTTGTGTTGTTTTGTTTCTCGCCGTCACCGCCACCCGTAATCGTCGTCGCCAAACGGGTCGCCTGGCGGGGCCAACAACGCGGGCGTTGGAGCCGGCAGCTCGCGCCGGTCGATCCACCGCGTGAAGTCGCCGGCGACCGACGCCCAGTGCGCGCGCGCCATGGCGTCGCTCGCGAGCGCGCGCTGGCGCGCCACGTCGCGCAGCCGTGCGATCCGGTACTCGGCCGTCGCCCGCGCCTCGGGCGAGGCCCGCTTGTCGGCGGCGAGTTGCAGGAGTGCGTCGGCCAGGGCACGGCCCGCCGCGCGCGACAGTGCCTGCTCTCGCGGCGACGACGCGCTCGCGTTCCACGTCGCGGCAACCAACGCGTCGATCGCCTCATCGAGCGTGAGCTGATTCCTGCCGTGCAGTGACTGCTGCACCATTCGCGCGGCGCGCTCGGGCTCGAGCACGCCGTCGATCACCATCTGCGCCAGCGTGCGCGCGGCGCCGAGCTCGTCGAATGCCGGCGCGGTGCGCGTGCGGAAGAGCTCCACGTACGGCGGATAGGTGAACGGCCGGGGGCCGAGGAGCGTCAGCACCGTGTCGGGGATCGCCAACTCCCTCGGCGCCAGCGCGCCGGCAAGTAGGGTCAGCGCCGCGCGTTGCTCCGCGGCCGGCACTACACGCGTTGCCTGTTGGCCATCGCCGGCGAGCGCATTCTGGTACTCCAGCCCGCCAAGCGTCTTCGCGAGTGAGTTGATCGCGAAGCGATGAAAGAAGTAGAGTGGCACGAAGCGCTCTTGCAGCAGCGCCACCGGCTCGCCCGCCCGGATGTTGTGCAAGCCGAATTTCCCGATCGCCACGCGCCGTACGTCCATCTGCGTCTTGAAGAACTCGGCCGCAGTGGCCGCGTCGTCCCACAGGTTCACGCGCGGATCGCTCGCGTAGTCAGGGCGCGCGTCGTTGTCGCTGAGAAAAACGAAACCCTTCTTCAATCCGTCCCGCACGATGGCATCGAGCGAATCCTTCTCGGATGCGGCAGGGAAGATGCCGTAGCCCCAACGGATCGCCCACACATCGTAGTCGCCCTCGGCCGGCGCGTACGCCTGCGTCACATCCACCGCGCCGTTCCGGAGCGTGATCCGCGGCGCTGGATAGTCCATCACCGAGGCGCGCCCATACGTCGATGCGATGTAGTTGTGCGACAGCCCTAGCGTGTGACCAATCTCGTGCGCCGTCACCTGCCGCACGCGTCCCAGAACGAACGCCGTATCCGCCGTCGCCGCCTCAGCGCCGACGAGGGCGGCGTAGAGGTTGTACGCCGTGCGGTTGCGGTGCGAGTCCATCCGTGCCATCGCCTTGATCATCTCGCCCGTGCGGGGGTCGCCGAGCGCCCCGCCGACCGACCAGCCACGCTCGTTTCGGTTCACCCACTGCACCACGTTGTAGCGCGAGTCCATCGGATCGGCGCCTGCGGGCAACAGCTCGACCTTGAAGCCGCCCTTGAGGCCGGCGCGGTCGAACGTGCTCTCCCAGAACTTTGCACCCTGCACCGCCGCCGTGCGGATCGGCTCGGGCATGCCGGCGTCGACGTAGTAGACCAAAGGATTCTTGATCGGACTGCTGGGGTCGCCCGGGTTTACGCGCTCGAGACGATGGCGCGAGATCCAACGTACGTCGAGCGGCGCCTGGATCGGCTGCGCGAAGTCTTTGAAGGTTATTCCAAAGAATCCGACGCGCGGATCGAGCACGCGCGGCCGGTAGCCATCGTCGGGGAGCTTGAGAAAGGAGATGTGCTCGCGCAGTGTGATGTCGCGCCCCTCCGGCGCGACCTGGCTTACGATTGGGCCGGGCCGCCCCCCGGCGGCAAAGGTGAGCGTAAGATCGATCTCGCTGTTGCCCGGGTAGGCCCGCGTGAGCGCGCGGTTCACCGAGGAGCGGTCGCGGGCCAGCACGTAGCTCCCCTGCTCGCCGCGCGCGAGCGCGCCGCTGACGTCGGTCCAGTCGCGCACGAGGAAATCGGTCGCGTCCACGAGCATCCGGCTCCCTTCGGTCGCCTGAATCGCCATTGACCCCGCCGTGCTCGTCGGAAACGACTCGACAACGGAGCGCAGGTGCGCGGGGTTGTCGGTGGACGAGCTGCGGTACTTCCAGTTCTCGAAAACGACGAGAACGCGGTCGCCGTTGCGATCGAAGCGTGCGACCTGCGTCTCGCCGCTCGCACCGCGGTCGATGCCGATTGGGTTGGAGCCGAGCCCCGTCGCCTGCGTCACGAACATCAGCGCGCGCATCGAGTCGCGCGGGAGCTCGATCAGAATTTTCCCGGTCCTGGCGTCGACGTAGATGGGAAGAAATCCATCGTGTCGCTCCAACCCCGCCGTCCGCGACGCGATCGTTGCCGGCGCCACAGGCGCTGCCGCTGTCGCCGGTGGCGCTGGGGGGTTCTGTGCGGCCGCGCCCGAGGCGAGCGGCGGAGTGATCGCGAGCAGAAGGCACGAGGCACGGCTGAGCATCGAGGCGAGCGTCATTGGCGGGTCGGGTAGGAGGGTGCTGAGGGTGCGGCGGGCGCGAGTATGACACCGGCGCGCCAGCTGGCGATTATCTCCCGGCGCGGAGGTGAGTGCAAGCGCGCGCGCAACCTGTTAGTCGTTCTCCAACCCGAATGAGAGGCCCAATGAGCTGGTTCGAGGGCGTGCGCCGTTGGCTCGCGCCGAACGAAACAGGCGCGACGGAAGCGCCGCGCGAGATCCACGACGTCCGCGGCTTTCAGGTCGTCGTGGAGAATGGCCGCGTGGACATCGCCACCACCGATGTGCTGGCACGCCTCGACGAGTCGCTCGCGCTCATCGAGCGGCATCAACCGTGGCGCTTGCGGCATCTGCGCCGCGACCTGCGACACTTCTGGATCGTGCGCTATCCATGCCGCGGCGCGTATTTTCCGGGCGAGGGCATCTGTATGACCGAGCTCACCTTCTTGGCGCGCCGTGACATCTCCGCCGCGCCAGTCGCCGCTTCGATCATCCACGAGGGGATGCACGCCCGTGTCGATCGGATGGGCGTGCGAGCGGAGGGTCGCGACCGTGCCCGCGAGCAGCGCATCCGCCGCCGCGCCGAGCTCGACTTCGGCATGGCGCTCCCGCCCGAGCTGGGCGCGCCGGTTATCACGCGCGCCACCGAATCGCTCGCGCTTGCAGACAATGATGTCGCGCCGTCCATCGACTGGGCTGAGGCATTACGCCGGCAGGAAGCCGTCGATCGCGGTGCCGGTCACGAATGACGAGAGCCGTAAAAGGGTACGCGCGGTGATCACCGACCGCGGCGCATCTCCCACACGAACCTGCCAATGACGACGATGGCGATGGTGCTGCAGACGATCGACAGAGCGATCCAGACTAGACCGGGCTGCGTCATGGCGAGCGTTCCGAGTCCGAGCGTGCCGATGCCGCCGCCGAGGCGGCGCAGCGAGGAGGCACGCGGCGTAAACCAGGCGAGCGCGGCGCCGCTGAGAAAGGTGATCGTGCCGAGCCACAGCAGGGGCATGGTGGGTCCGCAGATGCGCGAAGGGGTGGAGACGACTGTCGTCTCCACCCCTTCCAGTACACGCCGATCGGGTCCGAGTTACTGGACCGTGATCACGCCCTTCATGTTGTTGGCCAGGTGCGGAGTGCAGTTGTAGGGATATACGCCCGGCGCGACGCCGGCGAACGAGATGACATAATTCTCGTTCGGGGCGGTGAGGAACGGGCTCGACAGCGGCTGCATCTGATTGAGCATGTTCGCCGAGAGCTGGTCCTTGCCGGCTGCGGGGATCGTGCTCGGATCGAAGGCCACGTTGTGCGGGCCACCGGCGACCATGATGAACTTGATCGCATCACCCTGCTTGACTGTGACGTTGGCGGGATCGAAGCGATACCCCTGCGCATCGCCGATCATCTTCACTTCGATCGTCTTCCCGGTCGCCGGCTTCATGGCCATGGTGCCTGCGGCGGGCGCCGGCGTGGTGGCCGGCGCAGCTGTCGGCGTAGCTGTCGGCGTCGCGGGAGGATTCACTACCGTGGTATCCGTCGTGGTTGCGGCCTTGTCGCCGCCACAGGCACCAAGGACAAACGCGCTTGCGAGAAGCGCCCGTCCGATGAAACGCATTGCTAGAGGCCTCCAGAACCGTGCTGGACAAAAGGAACGTTGCGAGCTTCACCTGCGGACTGCGCAGGGCATTGTGAAAGTATTCACAAGACGGGAGCGCCGCAACCGTCCGATTGCCAGACCTGGGCCAAGTGATTTACTACTAGCCGGCTAGTTGACAAACGACCGCCCTGGCCCCATCCTACTACAACTCTAGTAGGAGACCTGCGCGTGGACATCGCCCTCACCGGCCGAGAGCTCGAGATCATGTCCGTACTCTGGGATACGGGGTCCGGAACCGTCGCCGAGGTGCGCGACCGGCTCGAGACCGATCACTCCCTCCAGCTCGCCTACACGACCGTGCTCACCGTCCTCCGCACGATGGAGGAGAAGGGCTACTTGCGACACGAGAGCGAAGGGAAGGCACACCGCTATTTCCCGCGCGTCGCACAGCAGGCGGTTCGCAAGAGCGCGCTGGCGCGCCTCGTCGACACCGTTTTCCGCGGCTCGCCCGAGCTCGTACTCACGCAACTGGTCAGCGACCGCCGTCTGAGCGCGGCGCAGCTCAAGCACCTGCGCTCGCTCCTCGACGAGCGGCTTCCACAGCGCGACCGGGACCGGTCCACATGATCGCCACGTGGATCCTCTACGCCACGCTCGTCTCGGCGCTGTTCGCCGTCGCCGCAGCGGCGCTCGAGCGGACGTCGCATCTCTGGCACCGGCCCGGGCGCTGGAGTTGGATGCTGGCGTTGACATTGTCCATCACCGTACCGGCCGCCGTTGCGCTCGCGCCGCGGACGCCGGAGCCGGCGATCGCGCTTCGGCTCACCGCGGCCGGGCGGCGCGCGGCCGCTTCCGCCGTGGTCGCCGCTGCGCCGCGCTCGACGTTCCCGCTCGCGTCGCTTGCGTCGCTCGACGGTCCACTCGCCGCGCTGTGGTCGCTCCTCTCGCTCGGCGTGCTCATCGCCTTCGCGCGCTCGGCGCTCGCCGTGCGACGCGCGCGCCGGGCGTGGCGTGTCGCGGAGGTCCGTGGAACGGCGATCCTCCTCGCGCCGAACGTCGGGCCGGCGGTGGTCGGCTTCACGCGACCCGAGATCGTCGTGCCCGAGTGGGCGCTCGGTATCAATCCGGCACTGCTCGACCTCATGCTGCGGCACGAGCTGGAGCACGTTCGCGCGCGGGACCCGCTCACCCTGTTGCTTGCGGCCGCGGCGCTCATCCTCGCACCCTGGAATCTCGCGCTGTGGTGGCAGGTGCGCCGTCTCCGGCTCGCCGTCGAGCTCGATTGCGACCGCCGGGTGCTCGCCGCCGGCGCGCGTTTGGGCGCACCCGTCGTCGCGCGCGAGTACGCCGCGCTCCTCGTCGCCGTCGGCGAGCGCGCGACGGCGACGAGCCCGGCGCCCGTTTGGTCCCCCGCTTTCTCGGAGTTTCCTTCCTTTCTCGAACGGAGAATCGTCGCCATGTCCGATGTGTCGTCACGCCACCGCGCCGCCCAAGCGGCTGGGCTCGCCGCCGTCGTCGCCATCCTCGTCGCCGTCGCCTGCGAGGCGCCGCGCCCCGATCCGCTCGCACCACAGCAGGGCAGGACGAGCGAAGCCCCCATTCTGGCGCTCAAGCAGAGTGCGGAAACCGACGAGGCGGGCGTTCGCGTCATGGTGAGCGAACACTTCCCTGAAGTACTGAGGGGAGACACGAATCCGCGTCCAATGATCTTCATCCTCAACAGCGAGCGCACCGTGCTCGCGACGGCGCGTGGCGCGTCTGTCGCCAACTCGCGCTATCGGACGCTCCCCGATTCCATCCGGTACAAGAGGATGTCGAATCAGTCGGCTGGCGACAGCTCGGGCACGTACACGGTTCGTCTGCGCGAAGAACAGCTCGACAAGCGTCGTGACGAGGCCGCGGCCAGCCTTCCGCGCAAGAGCGCGGGCGTCGTGGCTGGAGAGGTCGACCCACTCAACGGCCTGATCAACCCGAGCGACATCCAGTCCGTCGACGTCCGTAAATTCCGCGCGGGTACGCTGAGCACGGTCGCCGCCGCCGCGATCGTCGTCGTGCTCAAGCCGGGCGCGACCCTCAAGTGATCAAGACGTAAGCGTGCGGACGTAAGCACCGGCCGAGATCTCGCGCCGGGCTTACGTCTTTACGTTTTCCGTCTTTGCGACTACCATCCCTCCATGCCGCTCAGCGCCTCGCACCACGGACACCACCATCACGGCCCGACGGGTCGGGGCGAGGCGTCTGTGCACGGTTGAGCGACCGCTCTTCCTCTCGAGCGTCCACGCACTGGCGACCCGTCCTCGATCGACGGGTCTTTTTTTCGCGCATAGTCCCCAATCCCTAGCCTCGGCCTCTCGCCCCTATGCCGTCCTCCCTCAGGATCGCCCTGCCCAACAAAGGCCGGCTCGCCGACGATGTACGCGTGTTGTTCGGTGACGCGGGGCTCGAGGTGCAGGCGCGTGGCGACCGGGCGCTGGTCGCGTCGCTCGGCGGTGAGTTCGAGGCGATCTTCGTGCGCGCGCAGGATATTCCCGAGTTCGTCGCCGACGGCGCGGCGCACGCCGGCATCACTGGGTGGGATCTGGTGTGCGAGTCGGAGCGCGCGCTCGAGCCGCTCCTCGATCTCGAGTTCGGCGTCTGTCGGCTCGTCGTCGCGGCGCGAGAGGAGAGCGGTATCGCGTCGCTCGACGACATTCACGGCGCGCCGCGCGTCGCCACGTCGTTTCCGCGGCTCACGACGCGCTTCTTCGCGGGCATCGGCCGCCCAATCACTATCGTGCCCGTGTCCGGCGCGGCGGAGATCGCGCCGCATCTCGGGATCGCCGACATCGTCGTCGACCTCACGTCGACCGGCTCCACGATGCGGATGAACGCGCTCCACGAGGTCGCGACGATCCTTGAATCGAGCGCGCGGCTGATCACCACACCCGCCGCCGAACGCGATGCAAGCACCACGCGCGCCCTCGACGAGTTGAGCGCTGCGCTCGGCTCGGTCCTGCGCGCACGCGGGCAGCGCTACGTGATGGCGAACGTGCCGCGCGAGCATCTCGACGCCGTGCGACGCGTCCTTCCCGGGCTGAACGGTCCGACCATCATCGACATCATGGATGGTGGCGCGTACGTCGCCGTGCACGCCGTTGTCGCGCAGCGCGCCATCTATCGCACGATCGCCGACCTCAAGGCGCTCGGCGCCGAAGGGATTCTGGTGACGCGCATCGAGAGGTTGATGCCGTGAGCGAGATTGTCTTCCGCGCCGTCGGGCGGCTCGATGCGCTTGCGCCCGAGGTTGCGCGCGCGCTGTTCGATCGCGCTACGTCGAGCGACGACCGCGTGCACGCGCGTGTCGCCGAGATCATCGCGCGCGTGCGACGCGACGGCGACGCGGCGTTGCGCGCGCTGGCGCGTGAGTATGACGGCGTAGCGCTCGGCTCGATCGAGGTTGACCGTGCCCACTCGCTCGCCGCGCTCGATGCGCTCGATGCGCCGCTGCGTCGGGCGATGGAACGCGCCATCGCGAACATCGCCACCGCGCACCGCGCCTTTCTTCCCGAGACGCGCGAGATCGAGACGGAACCTGGCGTCGTCGTCGGTCGCCGACCCGACGCGCTGGAGCGCGTCGGTGTCTACGCGCCGGGCGGGCGCGCGGCGTATCCAAGCAGCGTGCTGATGGGCGTCGTGCCGGCGCGTGTCGCCGGCGTGCGAGAGATCGTCGTCTGCTCGCCGCCAGAGCGCGACACGGGGCGCCCTTCGCCGGTCGTGCTCGCCGCGGCCGAGCTCGCCGGCGCATCGCGCGTCTACGCGCTGGGTGGCGCCGGCGCGATCGCGGCGATGGCGCACGGCACCGGAAGCGTGCAGCCGGTGCAGCGCATCGTCGGTCCCGGCAACGCGTACGTCGCCGAGGCGAAGGTGCAGGTGTCGGGATCGGTGGCGATCGACGCGCCGGCGGGCCCGAGTGAGCTGCTGGTGATCGCCGACTACACCGCCGACGCAACGGCCGTCGCGCGCGAGATGCTCGCGCAGGCGGAGCACGACCCGCAGGCATCCGTGGTGCTCATCGCCGCGGACGAGGCAAGCGCGCGCCGCATCGCCGGCGTAATGGCGCGACTCCTTCCGCTCGAGCCGCGGCGCGCGATCATCGAGCAGGCGTTGGCGGCGCGCGGCGGGTTGTTGTGGAAATCGCATCCGTTCGACGACGACGACATCGATTTCGCCAACCGCTACGCGCCAGAGCATCTCCTCCTTGCCGTCGAGGATCCCGACGCGATGCTTCCGTCCCTCCGCAACGCGGGTACGATCTTTCTCGGCGCATCGAGCTCGGTCGCGTTCGGCGATTACATGACCGGCGCCAACCATGTGCTGCCGACGGGACGCGCCGCGCACTCGTACTCCGGACTGTCCGTGCTCGACTTCATTCGGTGGACGACGTACCAGCGCGTGACGCCGGGCGCGGCGGCGCGACTGGCGCGCGATGTCGGCGTGTTCGCGGATGCCGAGCGTTTGTTTGCGCACGCCGCGGCAGCGAGGGCATGGATCGCGGATGACGCCGGCCCACGGATCGTAGAGCGTGAGTCGTCATGACCAGCCGCCCAGCGCTGTTTGCCTCTCGCCTACCCGGCGTGTCGCTCTACGCGACCGACGAGACGCCGTGCGACCTTGACCTGAGCGACAACACGAATCTGTGGGGAATGCCGCCGGTCGCCGCCTCGCTCGCCGCCGCGCGTGCCGTCGCCGCGAGTCGCTATCCGACCCCTTACGGGGGGGATCTCAAGATCGCGCTCGCGAGCTACCTGGGCGTCGATGCGTCCATGGTCGTCACAGGGTGCGGATCGGACGACGTGCTCGACTCGGCCATTCGGGCGCTTGCGGGACCCGACGACGTGATCGCGTTCCCGACGCCGACCTTTTCGATGATACCCGTCTTCGCGACGGTGAGCGGGCTGGCGCTTGCGCCGATTCTGCTCAACGACGACTACACGATCGATGTCGACGCGCTGTTGGCGACCCGCGCGCGCATCACCTATCTATGCTCGCCGAACAATCCGACATCGACGGCGATCGCGTACGCGGACGTCGAGCGCATCGTCGCCGAGTCGTACGGCGTCGTGATCCTCGACGAGGCCTACGCCGAATTCTCTGGTGTGAGCCACACGGCGCTCCTGGCACGGAGCGAGCGATTGGTCATCACGCGCACCATGTCGAAGGCGTTCGGCCTGGCCGGATTGCGCGTCGGATACGGCGCGGCGTCGCCGGTGCTCGCGATGGAAATCGAGAAAGCGCGCGGGCCGTACAAGGTGAACGCCGTCGCAGAGCGTGCGGCGGTGGCGGTCTTGGGCGGACGGCTCGAGGACGGCGAATCGCAGATCGCAAGCCCTCGTTCACGTGCCGATCCGTGGGTCGACGAAACGGTTCGCGAGGCGGTCGAGCATCGGGAGCGACTGAGCGCCGAGCTGCGGGCACGTGAATTCGCCGTCGCGCCATCGGCAGCGAACTTTCTGTTCGTGCCCGACGCGGGCGCGGTGGCGGTCGCAGCCGCACTGCGCGCCAGGAGCATCGCCGTACGCGCTTTCGACGCTCTACCGGTGTTTGGGCCGGCGCTTCGCATCACGGTCGGCCCATGGCCGATGATGGAGCGCCTGCTCGCGGCGCTCGACGAGATTCGGCCGTGAGCGTGGTGCGAGTGACCGTCTTCGACTACGGGGCGGGGAACCTGCACTCACTCCTCAAGGCGATCGAGACGAGCGAGACCGTCGTGCGCGTGGAGACGGATCCGGCGCTCGCCGTGCGCGACACCGACGTGCTCGTGCTCCCGGGCGTCGGCGCATTTGGAATGGCGGCCGAGCGGCTCGCGCCGGGCCGCGATGCGGTACGCGACGCGCTCGCGCGCGGGCTACCGTGTGTCGGCATCTGCCTGGGCCTACAGCTCCTATTCGACGCGAGCGACGAGGGGGCCGGCGAAGGGCTTGGCGTGATGGCGGGTCGCGTAACGCGGCTCGCCGCGGCTCGCGTGCCACAGATCGGATGGAATGCGCTCGACGACGCGAGCGATCCGCTGTTCGTCGCGGCCCCGCTGGCCACGGCGTACTACGCCAACGGCTTCGTGAGCCGTCCGCGCGACGCATCGGTCGTCACGGCCTGGAGCACGCACGAGGGCGACCGCTTCCCCGCGGTCGTCCGGAGCGGCAACGTGGTCGGCGTGCAATTCCATCCTGAGAAGAGCAGTGCGCCGGGCGTGGCATTCCTCCGGGCCTTCTTCCAAGAGTCGCGGGCGGGAGTGGCGCGATGATCGCGATTCCCGCCATCGACCTCCGTGAGGGGGCTTGCGTACAGCTCGTCGGTGGCGCGTACGATGATGAGCGCGTGCGACTCGACGATCCGCTCGCCGTAACGCGCGAATGGATGCGGCTCGGCTTTCATCGCCTGCACATCGTCGACCTCGACGCGGCGACGAAACGCGGGAGCAATTCCGATCTCGTGCGCGAGCTCGTGCGCGAGTCGACGATGCTGGGCGCGGAAGTGCAGGTCGGCGGCGGCATCCGCAGCCAGGATACGATCGAGCGGCTGCTGAGCGACGGCGCGTCACTGGTGACCGTCGGCACGCGCGCGATCGAGGATCGAGAGTGGCTCGCCGAGGCCGCGACGACGTTTCCGGGCCAGATCATTGTCGCCGCGGACGTACGCGAGCGCCGCGTGGTGACGCACGGTTGGTCGCGCGTGCTGCCGCGCGACATTGTAGATGTCGCGGAGGAGCTGAACGAGTATCCGTTGGCCGGACTGCTCGTAACAGCGGTGCATCTCGAGGGGAGAATGATGGGCACGGATCTGCTGTTGATGGAGGATGTTGCGGAGGCGTCGGCGCATCCGGTGTTGGCCTCTGGCGGAATCACCACGATCGTCGATTTGCGCGCGCTCGCTGATCGCGGTGTGGCAGGCGCGATTCTCGGGATGGCGCTCTATACAGGCGCCCTCGATGGGCGGGCGGTCGCTGAGGAGTTCACAGACTAGGATCGGACGCACGCGTCAGCGGTTTAACTGATGCCCGGAGCGGGAAAATGGTGACAGAGAGAGTGCAAGGTGGCCGTAGATTCGTATTCGGGGGGGGCGCCCGGCGATGACCTCCGTCGTCCGTAAAACGCGCGAGACCGACATCCGCGTCGACATGCGCACCGGTTCCGGACATGCAGCTGTCGGCACGACGCTCCCGTTTCTCGATCACATGCTCGTTACCCTCGCGCGATACGCCGGCCTCGACCTCTCCGTCTCGGCCACGGGCGACCTGCGGCATCACGTCGTCGAGGACGTGGCGATCGCGTGCGGGCTCGCCCTGGCGGCGATCACACCGCCCCGCGCGGCCCGTTACGGCGATCGCATCGTCCCGATGGACGAGGCGCTCGTGCAGGTCGTCGTCGACCTCGGCGGACGGCCGTACTACGCTGGGCGACTCCCGAGCTCGCTGTACGATCACTGGATGCGGTCGTTCTCCGACAACGCGAGGGCCACGATCCACGTCCGCGTGCTACGTGGTAGCGACCGGCATCACGTCGTCGAAGCTGCGTTCAAGGCGCTCGGCTTCGCGCTGCGCGACGCGCTCGTCGAGGGCGATGCCGTCTTCAGCACGAAGGGCGCGGTAGCCACTGATTTAGTAGCGAAAGGAGAATAATGCTCGCCCGACGCGTGATCGTCTGTCTCGACGTCGACGGCGGACGCGTCGTGAAGGGCGTGCGCTTCGAGCAGTTGCGTGACGTCGGCGATCCGGTCGAGCTCGCCGCCCGGTACGAGGCCGAGGGCGCCGATGAGGTCGTGTTCCTCGACATCTCCGCCAGCGCTGAGGCGCGTGCCACGCTGCTCGATGTCGCGCGGCGCACCGCGGAGCGGCTCTTCATCCCCCTCACGATCGGCGGTGGTGTGCGAACGGCGGACGATGTCGGCCGCGCGCTCCGCGCCGGCGCCGACAAGGTCAGCGTCAACACCGCGGCCGTTGCGCGTCCGGCGCTTCTTACTGAGAGCGCCGATCGGTTTGGCGCCCAGTGCATCGTCGCTAGCATCGACGCCAAACGTGACGGGGCAGGGTGGCGCGTCTATACGCATGGCGGCCGGACGCCGACGGTGCTCGATGCGGTCGGGTGGGCGCACGAGTGCGTGGCGCGCGGCGCCGGTGAGATTCTGCTGACGAGCATCGATCGCGACGGCGCACGCACCGGCTACGATCTCGAGCTCACGCGTGCCGTGTCGGGAGCCGTCGGCGTGCCGGTCATCGCATCGGGCGGCGCGGGCTCAGCGGCCGATGTGTGCGATGCGCTGCGCGACGGCTGTGCCGACGCGGCACTCGTCGCCGGCATCTTGCACGATGGCGTGACGACGGTGCGGGCGATCAAGCTCGCCATCACAGGCGCCGGCATCGCCGTACGCCTCCCGGACGCGGCCGCGTGAGCGAGTCGCCGAGCACGCTGATGCACGCAGCGCACGAAATTGCGCGCGTGACCGGTGAGGTGGCGATGGGCCACTTCAGGCGCCACCTTCGCACGCATCTCGCGGTCGAGACGAAGAGCGACGGTTCGCCGGTCACGATCGCCGATCGCGACGCCGAGCGCGTGGCTCGCGACTGGATCTCGGCGCGCTTTCCCAGCGACGGCGTGATCGGCGAGGAGCTCGGCGCGCTCCGCCCCGATGCGCCGCGCCGCTGGTACATCGATCCCATCGACGGCACGAAGACCTTCGTCCGTGGCGTGCCGCTCTGGGGATCGCTCGTCGCAGTGGTCGAGGAAGACATCGTCATCGCCGGCGCGGCTGCGTTTCCGGCGACGGACGAGACGCTCGCCGCGGCGATCGGGGAAGGGTGCTGGTGGAACGCCGAGCGGTGCCGCGTGTCCGGTGTCGCCTCGCTCGCCGAGTCGACCGTGCTGACAACCGACGAGCGCTTCCCGCGCGACGCCGGCCAGCTCGCGCGATGGGATGAGCTGGCGCGCGCTGCCGGAGTGAGCCGCTCCTGGGGCGATTGCTACGGGTATCTTCTCGTCGCCACCGGCCGCGCCGAGCTGATGGCCGACGGCGTGCTCAACGCGTGGGATGCGGCCTGTTTTCTTCCGATCATCGAGGAGGCGGGCGGCGTCTTCACCGACTGGCGCGGCGAACGGACGGCGTTTGGAGGAAGCGCAATCGCCACGAACGAGAGTATCGCGCGGGTGGCGCGAGAGATTCTCGTGTCGCAAACGCAAGACATGACGACGTAAGCGCCGGTCGACAGCTCGCTTTCGGGCCTACGTCTTCACCTCGGTACGTTCCCCTGAGCTCACGCGTGGAGTTTCGGTCCGCGCCTACGTTTTCACGTTTTCGTTTGGATCGATGAACCTCGACTCACTCGACTTTTCCAAGAACGCCGGTCTCGTCACGGTCGTCTCGCAAGACGCGCTCACGGGCTCGGTACTGATGGTCGCCCACGCGGACCGCGAGGCGCTCGAGCGTACGGTGGCCACCGGCGAAATGCACTACCGATCGCGGACGCGAGGGTTGTGGCACAAGGGGGCGACGAGCGGCAACGTGCAACGCGTCGTTTCGCTCACCGCTGACTGCGACGGCGACGCGGTACTGGCGCGCGTGACGCCCGCCGGCCCGGCGTGCCACACCGGCGCCGCGACCTGTTTCGGCGAGGCGTGGGAGACGAGCGATGCCCTGTCGGCGCTCGACGCCACCGTCGGCGCGCGTGCCGCGCTCGGTGACGCGAACACGGCACACCCGAGCTACACGCAGCGGTTGCTCCACGATCGCAACCTCCGCCTGAAAAAGATCGGCGAGGAGTCCGCCGAGTTGGTGATCGCGCTCACCGATGGTGATGCGCCTCGCGCGACGGAGGAAGCGGCCGATCTCGTCTACCACGTCGTCGTCGCGTTGCGCGCGCTCGGCGTCTCGCTCGATGGCGTGCGGCGCGTGCTCGCGCAACGCGCCGGCCGCGGTGTTGTCGTGAAGCGCACCGAGTGACTTCTTTCAGGCGATGACGACGACTCCCACTCCGGCGCCCGCCGGCGCATCCGCCGGCGCGCTCGACGCGCTCGCGGCACGGCTCGGCGGCCGCGCGCGCCGGCACGTGCCGCTTGCGCCGCTCACGACGTTCAAGATCGGAGGGCCGGCCGATCTCCTGTACGAGGCCACGTCCGCCGACGAGCTCGCCGGTGCCGTGAGCGCGGCGCGCGAGGCTGGCGTCCCGTACTTCGTGCTCGGGCTCGGCGCCAACATCCTGGTCGGCGACCGGGGCTTTCGCGGTATCGTCATTCGGAATCGCGCCGAGCACTCGCGGTGGATGGACGACGGCCACGTGTGGGTCGAGAGCGGCGCGGTGATGCGCGACGTGATCCAGGAGGCGACGCACCGCGGATGGTCGGGTCTCGAGCACTACGTCGGCATCCCGAGTACCGTCGGCGGCGCGGTGTGGCAGAACCTGCACTTTCTCTCGCCGGCGCCCGACCGCGCCCGCACCATGTTCATCGCCGAGGTGTTCGAGTCGTGCGACATCTTGAGCGAGGAGGGCGACCGGCGCACCGTCGACGCGCACTACGTGAAGTTCGGCTACGACGACTCCGTCTTTCATCACCGCGCCGACGTCGCACTCGCCGTCACCTTCGCGCTCGAGCGCAGCGATCCGGCGACGATGCAGCGCGTGATGCAGGAGAACTTGAGCTGGCGCGGCTCACGGCATCCGTGGCTCGAGTGGCATCCGAGCGCCGGATCCATCTTTCAGAAGATCGAGGGCGTGGGCGCCGGCCGGCTCGTCGACCAGTGCGGGTTGAAGGGCTTCCAGATCGGCGACGCGCAAATTTCTCACTTGCACGCGAACATCATTGTCAATTTGGGCCGTGCGACGGCTGCCGATGTCCGCGCGCTGATCGTTCACGCGCAACGCGCGGTCGAGGAGAGATTCAATCAACATTTGCAAGTCGAGATCGCACTGGTGGGCGAGTTTTGATTGGCAGTCGTGAGTCGTGAGTCGT
>JBDUCS010000225.1:0-6808 GCA_040003335.1 Gemmatimonadaceae bacterium
GCTTCTCGCGATACTCGTCGAACATGATCTCGGCGATCTTGTACGTCGTGTCGAGACCGACGAAATCGAGGAGCGCGAACGGGCCCATCGGATAACCGGTGCCGAGCTGCATCCCCTTGTCGATGTCCGTCACGCTCGCCACGCCGTGCTCGAGAGCATTGATCGCGTCGATGAGGTAGGGGACGAGGAGCAGGTTCACGACGAAGCCGGAGTTGTCCTTCGCCGCGATCGGCTCTTTGCCGAGCTTCTTTGCGAAGTCGAACGCGCGCTGGAACGTTTCGTCGCTCGTCGTCACCGTGCGCACGACTTCGACGAGCTTCATCAGCGGGACGGGATTGAAGAAATGCAGTCCCACCATGCGGTCGGCGCGCGCCGTGGCAGCGGCCATCGCGGCGATCGTGAGGCTGGACGTGTTCGACGCGAAGATCGTGTGTGGCGGGCATAGCGCATCGAGCTGCTTCCACAGCGCGTTCTTGAGCTCGAGATCTTCGACGATCGCCTCGATGATGATGTCGCAGTCCTTCATGTCGGCGACGTCGGTCGTGACCGACAGGTTCCCCATTGTCGCGTCGCGCTGCTCGGCGGTCACCTTCCCGCGCTCGATGCCCTTGTTGAGCATCTTCTCGATCCCGCCGCGCGCGCGCTGCGCCACGGCATCGGATACCTCTCGCACGACGGTGGAGAATCCTGCCGCCGCCGCGACCTGCGCGATGCCGCTCCCCATGAGGCCGCCGCCGAGGACACCTACTTTCCGTATGTCGGTCATCTGCACTGAAGTTTAGTGTGGAAAATCCGTTTGAGGTCCCGGGACTGCAACGCGCAAACTGCTGACCTGTCTACTTCAGCACCCTCAATGTATTGATCGCATCCAACAGGCCGTTCGACTTTTTGATTTCGCCGTGCTCGAGCCGATCCAGCACTTGCTCGAGCGCGAGCCGCAAGCGGCCGACGTGGCCGTGCTGCGCGCGGGCAATCGCATAGGCGCCGGCGACGCCGACGCCGACGGGGACGAGCGCGAACGCCGCGGCCGCCGCCGTCGCGATCGCCGTGTGTACCACCGCCAGCGACATCATCGCCGCGAAGCCGGTCGACGACGCGGCGCCGAGCGTGGCGACGCCGGCGCTCGCGCGGACGCGCGCGCGTCGCGTGTGCGAGAGGTCGGCGTCGAGGCGCACCATCACACTGTTCGAATCGAGCGCGACCACGGTCGCCGCGACCTCGTTGGCGCGGCTCAGGTGATACCCGCGGCCGCCGACGTTCAGCCCGCGCCGAATGTTCGTCACGATGTCGTTGCGCGATTCCCAGATGATGCGGTCGGGAAAGCGGCGCTTCACCTGCAGGCACTCCTGCCGCTGCATCCAGTCGTCGAGCGCACCGAGCACGCGCTCGGGCGTTCCCGGCACGGACCGCACCGCGCTCGCGGCGTGCGGGCCGAAGAGTCGTCCTGTGAATCCGGGCTCCTCGGGCACGTCGACCCGCGTGCGCTCCTCGGCAAGCGCCTGGCGCACGTGCTCGGGCGCGAGGCCAACCTCGTTGCCCAGCGCCAAAATCTGCGTCTCCGTCAGCTGCTCGCCCGGATCGGACGCGCGCGTCTGCAACTCGGTTGCCCGCGCCAGCACGCGCTCGAGCGCCGCCCGGTCGAGCGATGGCGATGGCACCGCCGGAACGGAGTCGGCGCGGTCGTCGGTCATGGCGGGACGCGAACGGGCGCCGTCCTCAGATGCCGCCGAGGACGTTGTCGAGCTGCTTGCCGATCGCATCGCGGATTCCTTGGGGGAGCGGGAATACCGCCTGGAGCTGCGCCATCGGATCGGTACCGGCACTGGCCGTGCGGTTCGCCGACGCGAGGTAGAAGCGCACGTAGCCGTCGAGCAGCTCCGGCGCGACTCTCTTGATCAACATCGCGCCGCCTTGCACCGCGCCGGCGCTCGTGAACGCGTCGTCGAGATGGTCGCGCTTCTGCGCCGGCGTCACGTTGTCGGCGATCGCCGGATTGACGACCGGCGAGCTCGCCTCGTGCGCGAAGACGTAGATCGCGTTCAGCGCGTCCGACTCGCGGTCGGGAAACTCGACGGCGATCGTGTTCGTCTGCCGGCTTCCCGTAATCGTCCGTCCTTCACCGTCGAGTGGGAGCGACAGCACGAACTGGCCGACGCCGAGCTGCGTGCTGTTGAGGTAACGGCGGAACTTCGGGTAGTACGTGTCGTTCCAGAGGGTGCCGACGCGCGTGGTGACGCTCGCGCGCTCGCGCTGCTGCGTCTGCCAATAGCCGTCATAGAACTTCGTGTACTCATCCCGCACGCCGTTGACGAAGAGCTGCAGCCAGTCACGGTCGGCCGACGTCTGGAACACGCCGGCGAACAGTGCCAACATCTGCGCCGTCTGCTGGTCGCCCGCCGAGCGCGGATTGCCGTTCGCCTGCAGAAAAACGTCGATCGCCTGGTTGAATTGCGTCCAATTCTCGAAATAGAGCGGGAAGAACTGCGCGCTCGTGTAGTTGGGATTGGAGCGCAGCCCCTGGAGCAACCGGTCGCGATTGACGTCGAGCTGCGACAGCACGTTGCCGCGCGCCTTCAGCCCCTGCATCTGCGCCCGGTAGCCGCGGCGAAAGTACGGCACGATGGTCGTGTCGATGTCCGTGATCGCGAACGCGTGCAGCCACGCATCGGCGTGCTCGCGCCGTTGCACCGTCCACCCGCCGAGCGCCGGCACTGGCACCGCCCCCGTCGCCGGCCCGACTCCCGTCACTCCGCCCGTCGAGCACGCCGCGCCCGAGAGCGTGAGAGCAGCGAGCGCAAGCGCGCGGCAGCAAAAAGACGCGAGCACACGATCCGCCATCCACAATCCACGATCGGTCTTCATAGTGCCTCGATGATGACGCTGATTCCCTGACCGCCGCCGATGCACGCGCTCCCCAACCCGTACCGCTTTCCGCTCGCCCGCAACGCATGAATCAGGTGCGCGGTGATTCGCGCCCCGCTCGCCGCCAACGGATGGCTGATCGCGATCGCGCCGCCGTGGACGTTGAACAACTCCCGATCGATGCCGAGCTCCTTCTCCACCGCGCAGACCTGCGGCGCGAACGCCTCGTTCACCTCGATCAGCTCCATCTGCGCCAGCGTCATCTTCGCCTTGGCGAGCGCGATCTTCGACGCCGGTACGGGGCCGATGCCCATGATCTTTGGATCGACACCGGCGACGCCCCACGACACGAGCCGCGCGATCGGCTTGCGGCCGTTCTTTTGCGCCCACTCGGCGCTCGTGATCACCATCGCGCCCGCGCCGTCGCCGATGCCCGACGCATTGCCGGCGGTCACGACGCCGCTCTCCCGGAAAACAGGCCTGAGCTTGGCGAGCCCTTCAGCCGAGGTGTCGGGACGCATGTGCTCGTCGCGGCGGAACTCTTCCATCTGCTTCGTCTTGGCGTTCTTCACCGGGATGCCGATGACTTCATCCTTGAAGACGTCGGCCGCCCAGGCATCGCGCGCCAGCTGCTGCGACCGCAGCGCGTAAGCGTCGACCGATGCGCGATCGAGCTCGTACTGCTCGGCGAGGTTCTCCGCCGTCTCGGCCATCGAGCATCCGGCGACCGGATCCTTGAGCGATTCCCACAGGGAATCCTCGAGCGGCGGGCTCTTGCCGAGCGGCACGCCCCAGCGGAGCCCGCGCGCTTGGTGCGGCGCCTGCGACATCGACTCGCCGCCACCGACGAGGCACACCTCGCTCTCGCCGAGCAAAATGTCCTGCGCGCCGCTGACGACCGCTTGGAAGCCCGAGCCGCACAGGCGATTGAGCGTGAGCCCCGGCGTCTCGATCGGACAGCCGGTCTTGAGCGCGACGTGGCGCGCGAAGTAGATCGTGTCAGGCGTCGACTGCAGCACGTTGCCGAAGATCGAGTGCTGTACTTGGCCCGGCTCGACGCCGGCCCGGTCCAGCGCCGATTTCGCCGCGAAAACGGTAATGTCGACGGCGCTAAAGTCCTTGAGCGTACCGCCGAACGTGCCGAACGCCGTGCGTACCGCGGAGAGAAAGACGATATCGCGAGTGGAGCCTTGAGTGTTCACGGTGCCGAGACCCGATCAGAGAGAGGACACCGGCGCGAATGGCCGCCCCGGGTCTCCGAAAAGATGCCGGATGGTCCAGGGCGATTCAACTCCGGTGGCCAGCGATCGGTGTTCGGTGTTCGGAAAACTCTGACAACCCGCCGGTCACCCTCCCGATCACCCTGCCTGGATCAGCGCGCCTCGACTCTGTCGGCGATATAGTCGCCGACGGCGCGCATTCCGTGAGACCCGCCGAGATCCGCCGTGGTTACGCCGGCGGCGATCGCGTCGCGCACCGCGCGCTCGACCGCGGCCGCGGCGTCGGCGGCGCCCAGCGTCTCGAGCAGCATCGCGAGGGTGAGGATCGCCGCCATCGGGTTGGCGGCGTCCTTGCCGACGAGGGGCGGCGCGCTCCCGTGCACCGGCTCGAACATCGCGATTTTCCCCGGATGCCGGTTCGCGCTCGGCGCGATACCCAGCCCGCCGACGAGCATCGACGCGAGATCGGACAGGATGTCACCGAACAGATTGCCGGTGACGATCACCTGGAATGACTCCGGCGTGCGAATCAGATCCATCGCCATCGCGTCGATGAATCGCGTGTCGCGGGTGATGTCCGGGTACTCTCGGCCGACTTCGTCGAAGACGCGCCGCCAGAGACCGTGCGCGGCAATTGCGTTCGCCTTGTCCGCCATCGTGACGCGCGTCTTGCCGTTGCCACGCGCCCATTGGAACGCGTGCCGGATGATCCGCTCCACGCCCTTCCGCGTGTTGAGCTCCTCGGCGATCGCGATCTCGTCCGGCGTCCCCTGCTTGAACATGCCGCCGACGGAGACATAGAGGCCCTCGGTGTTCTCGCGAAAGATCATCAGGTCAAAGTCGCGGGTCGTCTTTCCCTTGAGCGGCGTGAGGCGGTCGTCGAACAGCCGCGCCGGCCGCTCGTTGACGAACAGGTCGAGCTGAAAGCGCATCCCGAGGAGGATGTCGCGCGCGTGCTCGTTGCCCGGCACACGGGGATCGCCGAGCGCACCCACGAAGATCGCGTCGTACGCGCTGCCGAGCCGCTGCATCTCGCCCGGTGGGAGCGTGACGCCGGTGGCGAGATAGTGATTGGCGCCGTACGGCAGCTGGTCGACTGCGATACCGGTCTTGAACACGCTCTCGACGGCGGCGAGCGTCTTCAGTGCTTCGCCGACGACCTCGGGTCCGATGCCGTCGCCCGCTAGCACCGCGACCTTAGGCAATGGTCCGTCCGAATGCAGATTGTGGATGGTCGACCGTGGATCGCGGGCTACCGCGGTTTCTGGAGACTGCGCTGTTCAGTTCGCGAGCCGCGATCCCAGACTCCGCAGTTGGTCCCACCATCCACAAGCCACGATCCACGATCCACGTCATGGGGCCGAGGCGCCGCGCCCGCAGGTGATGCAGTACTTCCAACCGAGCTCGAGCTCGCTCGCGCATGCCGGGCATCGCTGAATCGTCAGATTCTGTCCGCAGTGCGGGCAGAACACGACGCGTCGGCCCTGCGGGAGCGCGCCGCCACAGTAGCGGCAACCGCCCGAGCCGGCCGCCGTGCTCTGACGCGGTTGCGCGGCGGCCGGTTGGCTTTGGCGATCGGGCTGCGCCGAGGATGTCGGCGGGGTCGGGAGGGACACGAGGCTTCTCGGTGCGGGAGGTTGCGGCGGCAGCGGCGGAGCCATCGCCGGCTGGGCGGGAACGGTGCGCGACGGCGCGCTCGAGGCGGGAAATGGATTCACGATCGGCGTGGCGTGGGCGGGCTGCGTTCCGCCGACCGTCGCCGCTGTGCCGGTCGCCAACGCGTCGAAGCGGCGCAACGCGTCGGGCACGAGCGTCACGCGCGACGCGGCATACTCCCGGAAGATGGCCGTGTTCGGGTTCGGCGTGTCGATCTCGCGACGAATCCCTTCCATCACCGCGGCGTCGGCGCTCGCGTAGCCGCGCTCGCCCGACAACAGACGGCAGAGGGCCATTTCATAATCGCCGTTCGCGTCCATCTCCAGCTCGCGGCGGTTGTGCCGGTACGGCACGAGATTCTGGACTAACTCCGAGATCTCGAAGGGCCGCGTGAGATACTCGGGATAGCCGTTGCGGATGTTCTGCACCAAGCGGCGGAAGAGGCGGTCGAGATCGTCCATGCTTTTCCTTCCCGGAACGGTGAGTTCAGCTGCGTCGCCGCGGGAAGTTATTCGCCGCGGCCCCGGCTGGCGAGGCATCGCGCTACGGGTGCGCGCCGATCGTCCGCGCCAACTGCGCGATGGTCGTGTCCGCCGGCGCCGCGGCTCGCGCGGACACGATCGCGGTGCGCGCGGCCGCGCTGTCGCCCAACGCCAAGGCGATCCGTGCGGCCAGCAGCGCCTGCCGCGCGACCTGAAGGCGGCCGGCGCGCCCGGCGGCCGCGAGCTCGCGCGACGCGTTTGCCGGCTGTCCGGCGTCGAGAAGAACGCTCGCGTAGATGAAGCGGAGCGCCGCATCGGCCGGCGCGTCGGCGACGCCGGCGCGATATGCCGCGAGCGCCGAGTCACGTCGCCCGAGCGCGCTCCACGCACGAGCGAGAATGAGAGGGCGCACGCTCTTCAGCGGATCGCTCGCCCCCGTTCGCTCGAGGTCGGCGATCACCGCCGCGGGGCCACGCGCCTCCGACAGCGCCTCGATGTAGGTGGCGCGCAGCTCCGATGATGCCGGGTCTCGGCGTGTCGCGTCCTCGAGTACGACCATTGCCTCCCCCGGTCGATGCAGGCCGAGCA
>JBDUCS010000226.1:0-6753 GCA_040003335.1 Gemmatimonadaceae bacterium
GAGCGGCTGTTGGATCTGGTCGACGAGATGCTCAGAACCTTCGGCTATCCGTACACGATCGAGCTGTCGACGCGCCCCGACAACGCGCTCGGCTCGCCGGAGGTGTGGGAGCGAGCGGAGCGTGTGCTCGGCGACACGCTCGAGAAGCGCGGGCAGGCGTTCACGATCGACGCGGGCGGCGGCGCGTTCTACGGGCCCAAGCTCGATTTCAAGCTCATCGATGCGATCGGCCGCAGCTGGCAGGGACCGACGGTGCAGCTCGACTTCAATCTGCCCGAGCGGTTTCAGCTCGAGTACATCGGCGAAGACAACACGCGGCATCGCCCGGTGATGCTGCATCGCGTGCTCGTCGGGAGCATGGAGCGCTTCGTCGGCGGACTGATCGAGCACTACGCCGGGGCGTTCCCGCTGTGGCTCGCGCCCGAGCAGATCCGCATTCTCCCGATCGCGAAGGACTTCGAGGATGTCGCGCGTGCCGTGACCGATCGGCTCACCGCGCTCGGGGTCCGCGCGCACCTCGACGCGCGGAACGAGACGCTCAACTACCGCATTCGCGACGGCGAAGTGTTGAAGGTGCCGTACATGGCCGTGATCGGAAAACGTGAGGCGGAGTCCGACTCCGTCGCGCTGCGCATGCGCGGGGCGGGGAAGAAACAGGACGTGCTGCCTGTCGATGATCTCCTCGCGCGGCTGCGCGCCGAGATCACCACGCGCGCGATGCCTCGCGCCGAATGAGGAGCGCCGAGCGCCGATCGCGGATCGCGTGGCTCGTCGGTGCACTCTGTATTCTGAGCCCCTCGCTGCGCGCGCAAACGGCCCCGGTCATCTGCGTCGATCCCGGCCATCCCTCGGAAGTGAGCGCGGGCGACGTCGTGCAGCACGGGACGACCGAGGTGCACGTGGCGTGGCTCGTCGCCCAGCTGCTCGTGCGCGAGCTCGAATCGCGCGGCGTCGCCACGTGCATCACCAAGCACGCCGAACGCGAGCTGGTGCGCAATCGCGAGCGGGCGGAGGTCGCCAACCGCGCACGGGCCGTGCTCCAGGTGCGGCTGCACTGCGACGCCGGTTCGGGCCACGGCTTCGCGGTGTACTATCCGGATCGCGCCGCGACGAAAGAGGGGCGCACCGGCCCGAGCGCCGACATCAGGGCGCGGAGCAGGCGCGCCGCCACCGCCGTCGACTCGGCGATGCGCGCGTCGCTGTCCGACGTGCTGTTCGACGGTGGCATCCGCGGTGACTCGAAGACGCTCGTCGGGTCGAAGCAGGGGGCGCTCACCGGATCGATCTTCTCCGATGTTCCAGTGGTGACCGTGGAGATGGTCGTGCTGACCGACGCGCGCGACGCGGCATTCGCTGCATCCCCTGCGGGACAGCAGCGATTGGCGACAGCGATCGCCGATGGCGCGGTGGCGTTCGCGCGCGCCAAGCACTAGCGTAGCGCCACGCCGACGGAGGGCTAATGCAGGGTCGAATGCTCGCGACGCTCGTCGCGATGGCGCTCGTGACGCGCGGCGCCGCTGCCCAGGCCGGCGGCGCGAGTAAGCTGGCGCCGTTCGAGAAAACAGATTTCACCAAGCAGCCGATCAGCGCGGCGCAGCTCAAGCCGCTCGACGAGTTCGAGCTCGGTGACGTCCGCGGCCTCATCTTCGGCCGGCACGGACGCGTCTTCAAGGAAGTGGCGATCCAGCAGTATCTGGAGACACGGCCGTGGTACAGGAAAAACGCGAAGTTCGCCAACGCGATGCTGAACGACGTCGAGCGAAAGAGCCTCGACGTCGTGCGCGAGGCCGAAGCGCGCGCCCACGACCACGTGCAGCTGGGCGACATGCGCTTCTACCAGACGAAGCCGCTGACCGTCGCGATGCTCGGGCAGCACACTGGCGCCGAGTGGCGAATTCTCAGGGCGGAAGTGGAAGCCGAGCACGGGAAGCGGTTCGACGATCAGCCGTGGATCCAGGAGTATTTCGACGACCGCTACTGGTACGCGGTCGATCCGCTGTACTCGCCGAAGATGCTCTCGCCGATCGAGCGCGCGAACATGGCGACGATCGACAGCGCGCAGAAATCGGCGCGCGATGTTGCGCTGTCGCCGGGCGACATGAAGTACTGGCAGGCCAAGCCGCTCACCGACAGCATGCTCCACGGCCTCAGCCTCTACGAGCTGCGCCTGTTGCGCAACGAGGTCTACGCGCTGCACGGCTATGCCTTCAAGACGCCGTGGATCAACAAGACGTTCTACGCCGAGGACGGCGACTACATCGAGGATGCGACGTTCAAGGAGTCGATGCTGTCGCCGACGGAGCAGAAGAACGTCGCGACGATCGTTCGCGCCGAAACTGCGATCCACGAGAAGCTCGCGCTCGAGCCGGTCGACACGCTCGCGCTCTCCAATCTCTATCTCGAGGACGCGCGCAAGCTGCGCTACGAGATCTACGCGCGGCACGGCAAGATCTTCGCGAACAAGTGGCTGCAGAGCTACTTCAAGAGCCTCGCCTGGTACAAGCCCGACCCACACTATAGGGACGCGTCGCTCAACCCGATCGAGCGGGCGAACGCGCTCCGGATCGCCGCGTATGAGAAGACGGCGCTGAGCGTGATGACCGCGCTCGAGGGTTGATGAGCGACAGGGCCGCGGGTCGCGCGGCGAGGTAAATCTGACTTGGCGGGGAGTTCGGGAGTGGGCAGCGAAAGCGACCCACCCTGGCGGCGCACGCGCTTCGCGCGCGCGAGCGCTGGCCTCTGTCCCTAGCCCCTCGCCCCTTGCCCCTGGTATTTTTCGCGGATGCCTGACCTCTCCAGAACTCCGGTAATCGTCGCCGCAGCCCGCACTCCGATCGGCAAATACCTCGGCGCGCTCTCGTCCCTTGCTGCGCCCGAGCTCGGCGCGATCGCCATCCGTGAAGCCGTGAAGCGTGCCGGCATCGCGGGCGACGACGTCCAAGAAGTCATCATGGGGAACGTGGTGCAGGGCGGCGTCGGGCAGGCGCCGGCGCGGCAGGCGCTCCTCAGAAGCGGCCTTCCGCAGACCATCTCCGCGCTCACGATCAACAAGGTCTGCGGCTCCGGACTAAAAGCCGTGATGCTCGCCGCGCAGGCGATCAAGGCGGGCGACGCCCGCGCGATCGTTGCCGGCGGACAGGAGTCGATGTCCAACGCGCCCTACTATCTGTATGGGCACCGCGGCGGCGTGAAGTTCGGCGACCAGACGCTGGTCGACGGCCTGATCAAGGACGGTCTCTGGTGTTCGTTCTGCGACGTCCACATGGGCGGCCACGCCGAGTACACGGCGCGCAAGGCCGGTGTCACGCGGGCGATGCAGGATGAGTTCGCGGTGTCGTCGCACAAGAAGGCCGTCGCGGCCATCGACGGAGGCAAGTTCAAGAACGAGATCGTGCCCGTCAAAATTCCGGGAAAGAAGGGGCCGACGGTCGTCGACACCGACGAAGGACCGCGCCGCGACACATCGGCGGACTCGTTAGGCAAGCTCAAACCCGCGTTCGCGAAGGATGCCGGCAAAGACGTGACGCCCGACCAGCTCACCGTCACCGCCGGCAACGCGTCCGGCATGAACGACGGCGCCTCGGCGCTCGTGGTCGTGAGCGAGGAGTACGCGCGCGCGCACGGAATGACGATCCTCGGCCGCATCACGTCGTACGCGACCGGCGCCGTAAGTCCCAAGGAGCTCTTCTTCGCGCCGATTCAGGCCGTCCAGAATCTGATGAAGAAGGCCGGCACGACGATCGGCGACTACGACCTCATCGAAGCGAACGAAGCGTTCGCGTCGCAGGCGCTCGCCGACGGGCAAGGACTCGAGTGGGCGTGGGATCGCGTGAACGTGAACGGGGGCGCGATCGCCCTCGGCCACCCGATCGGCGCCAGCGGCGCGCGCGTGCTGACCACACTCCTGTACGCGATGCAGGACCGCGGCGCGAGCACGGGGCTCGCGACACTCTGTCTCGGCGGCGGCGACGCCGTAGCGCTCAGCGTGGAGCGCGTCAGCTAATGCCACACGCGATCAGCGACGCGCTCGCACCGGCGCGCGATTGGCGCCTCACCGTGGCCGGCGTGGCGGGCTTCGCGGCCGCGCTCGCGGCCGCCTCGAATATCGCGATGCCCATTCCCGGAACGGCGGTGCCGCTCACGCTCCAGCCCATGCTCGTCGTGCTCGCGGGCCTATGGCTCGGACCACGTGCGGGCGCGGCAAGCATGCTCCTTTTTCTCACCGCTGGTGCGCTCGGCGCGCCCGTCTTTGCGCCGACTCCCGGCCTCGCGCCTGGATTTCTGCGGCTCCTCGGCCCCACCGGCGGCTACCTGCTGATGTATCCGGTCGCCGCGTTCGTCGCCGGCGCGATCGGCGTGCGCACGACGACCTGGAGCGGCCGCACACTCGCCGCCGCCGCGGGGATGGCGGTGATCTTCGCGGGAGGCGTCGCGCAGCTCGCGGTGCTCACCGGCGATCTCTCGCGCGCGCTGGCGCTTGGCCTCTATCCCTTCGTCGCCATCGATGCGCTGAAGGCGGTCGTCGCCGGGCTGCTTGCGCCGCGCCGCCCTTCGGCCTTGCGGGCGCGCGAAGCTGAGTGACCGTACGCGCGATCTGGTATGCGCCGGGCGGCCGCATTCGCGCGTCGTGGCGACTCATCCTCTTCGTTGCCCTCTTCGTCGCCGTCACGTTCTTCGTGGTTGGCGTGCTGCGCCGCGTGGCGGCAGCCGACGCGATGCGGCAGGACGTGCTCGCCTGGGTCACGCTCGGCGCCGTGGTCGCCGCGCAATTCGTCATGATGCGGCTGGTCGAACGCCGTCCGTGGTCGTTCGTCGGGCTCGACGCGGGTGCGGCGCGCCCACTGCTCCTCGCCAAGGGACTCGTCATCGGCGCGCTCGGCATCGCCCTGCCGTCGCTGCTGCTCTACGCCATGCACTGGTTGACGGTCGTGCCCGAGCCGCCCGGGCTCGGCGCTCTGCGCTTCGGTCTCGAGATGGCGCTATTTCTGTTGCCGGCCGCGCTATTCGAGGAGCTGCTCGTGCGCGGCTATCCGTTCGCCGTGCTGAGCGAAACGCTCGGCTGGAAATGGGCGCTCGGTATCACGAGCGTCGTGTTCGGCCTGCTGCACACCACAAACCCGAACGTCACTGCGGAGCCGATCGCGCTCGTGATGCTCGCGGGCATCTTTCTCGGCGCCGTGCTCGTCGTAACGCGGAGCCTCTACTGCGCGTGGATGGCGCACTTCGCGTGGAATTTCGTCATGGCCGCCTTCATGCACACCGCTGTAAGCGGTTTCATGAACGTTCCGCCGTCGTACGAGACGATCGAGACGGGTCCCGACTGGGCTACGGGCGGCGCGTGGGGCCCGGAAGGCGGGGCGTTCGCAGGGGGAGCGATGTTGCTGTTTACCGTACTCCTGTTGAGGCGGCGGAATCGGCCAACGTCGATACCGACCAGTCCCGACAGCCCCGTTCGGTGAACTGGATTCGCAGTTTGGCAGTTGTGAAGTGGAAGTGTCAGTTCACCGAAACACGGAATCTTGCCGAGGTATGTGACTAGGATGACCGGAACAGTCGCCGTGATCGGCGCGGGGCAAATGGGGAACGGGATCGCGCACGTCTTCGCGCAGTCCGGATATCCCGTCACCCTGATCGACGTGTCGCAGGACGCGCTCGGCAAGGCGCGCGCGACGATCGAGAAGAACATGGAGCGGCAGGTGCAGAAGGCGACGCTCGACGCCGCGGCGCGCGACGCGGCGCTCGGCCGCCTGGGCGAGTCCACCGCCCTCGATGCGGCGAGCGAGGCGTCGCTCGTCGTCGAGGCGGCGACGGAGAACGCCGAGCTCAAGTTCAAGATCTTCGCGGACCTCGACCGGCTCGCGCCCCCGAACGCGATTCTCGCCAGCAACACGAGCAGCATCTCGATCACCGAGATCGCCGCGCGCACCAAGCGGCCGGACAAGGTGATCGGGATGCACTTCATGAATCCCGTGCCGGTGATGAAGCTCGTCGAGATCATCCGCGGCTTGGCGACGAGCGACGAGACGACGCGCACCGTCGTGGAAATGTCGGCCGCGCTCGGCAAGACGCCGGTGGAGGTGAACGACTATCCAGGCTTCGTCGCCAACCGCGTGTTGATGCCGATGATCAACGAAGCGGTCTACTGCGTGATGGAGGGCGTCGGCACGCCCGAGGCGATCGACACCGTGATGAAGCTCGGGATGAATCATCCGATGGGACCCCTCGCGCTCGCCGACCTCATCGGCCTCGATACCTGCGTTTCGATTCTCGAGGTATTGCAGAAAGGACTCGGCGACCCGAAGTACCGGCCATGCCCGCTCCTCAGGAAGTACGTCGCCGCCGGATGGCTGGGCCGCAAGAGCGGGCGCGGGTTTTTCATCTATGCGTGACGATCTTCTGCTCGACCTGAGCGAAGAGCAGCGCGAGATTCAGCGACTGGCGCGCGATTTCGCGGCGGGCGAGATCGCACCGCACACCGCGCGGTGGGATCGCGACGCCATCTTCGACCGCGGCGTGATCGCCAAGATGGGCGAGATGGGCTTTCTCGGGATGATGATTCCCGAGCAGTACGGCGGCCTCGCGCTCGACACGCGCACGTATCTCCTGGCGCTCGAGGAGATCGCCGCGGTCGATGCATCGACCGCCGTCGCGATGAGCGTGCACAACTCGCTCCCGACGCAGATGATCCTGCGCTACGGCAGCGAGGCGCAAAAAAACATGTTCCTTGCCCCGATGGCGCGCGGCGAATGGCTC
>JBDUCS010000227.1:0-6750 GCA_040003335.1 Gemmatimonadaceae bacterium
GGAACATCGCGTTGAGCGTGTTGGTCCCGCCGCCGCTCCATCCCCACACGGCGACGCGCGTCGTGTCGATGTAGTGGCGCTGCGCCGCGAGCGAGCGCAGCGCCGCCGCCTGGTCCGCCGCCGAGAGCAGGCCGACCGAGCCGTAGATGCTCTTGCGCCAGGCGCGCCCCTTCGGCGCCGGCGTGCCGCGGTTGTCGAACGAGACGACGATGTAGCCGTCGTCGGCGATCATGTGGTGGAAGAGCGCCTGGCCTCCGCCCCAGCGGTCGACGACGGTCTGCGCCGCCGGCTCGCCGTAGACGTTCACCAGTACCGGATACGTCTTCGTCGAGTCGAACGACGCGGGTCGCATCACGTAGCCGTCGATCGAGACGCCGGCGGGCGTCGTGACACGCACGAACTCGACCGGGCGCGTGACCGCCGACGCGACGCGCCGCGCGAGCTCGGCGTTGTCCTCCAGCACGCGCACGACCTTATGCGACGGGAGTTGGATGAGGTCGGTCGCCGTCGGCACGTCGAAGCGCGACCGGTAGTGCACCGCCCAGCGGCCGTCCGGCGAGATGTCGTAGTAGTGCGTCCCCGGCTGCGCCGCCGGTGTGACGCGCTCGGGGGGGCGCCCGCCGGCGAGCGGAGCGCGGTAGAGATAGCGCTGCGTCGCGTCGGTCGGCGATGCGTAGAAGTAGAGAACGCCCGCGCGCTCATCGACGCCAGCCAAGTCGAGCACGTCGAACGCGCCGTCGGTGATGCGCTTGAGCCCGGTGCCGTCGCGGCCGATGCGGTAGACGTGACGCCAACCGTCGCTCTCGCTCTTGAACAGCGCCGTGCGCCCTTTGTCGATCCAGCGCAGGTCATCGATGTCGACCCACGCGCTGTCGCGGTCGGTATGGATCACGCGGCCGCGCCCCGTGCGCGCGTCGCCGACCCACAGCTCGTTCGCGTTCTGCTTGCGGTTCAAGTGCTGCACGAGCACCGACGCCGAGTCGACCCACTCCATGCGGGCGATGTAGCTCTGAACGGAATCGCCGACGACGTCCATCCAGGTCACCGGGCCGCCGGTGGGCGCGACGACGCCGATGGTGACGCGCGAGTTGGTAGTGCCGGCCTTCGGATACGGGATGTGGGTAACGAACGGATAGAGCGAGTCGGTGTCGTTGATCAATAGAAAATCGCGGACGGGCGTCGCGTCGAAGTGCCAGAACGCCATGCGCGATCCGTCGGGGCTCCACTGCCACCCGTCACGGATGTCGAGCTCTTCCTCGTAGACCCAATCCGACGTGCCGTTGATGCTCGTGCGCGATCCGTTAGTCGTCAGCCGCGTCACCGCGCCGCCGGCGAGCGTCTCCACGTACAGGTCGTTCTCGCGCACGTAGCCGACGCGCCGTCCGTCGGGCGAGAACTTGGCGAACATCAGCGCCGCCTCGGCCGCGCCGCCACCGAGCTTGGTGAGCGTGCTCGTGGCGCGGTCGAGCACCCAGTAATCGCCGCGCGTGTTCTGCCGCCAGACGCGGCGCGTGTTGGTGAAGAGGAGCACCTTCTTGTCGTCGCTCGACCAGGCGTAGTCGTCGAAGTCGAGCGGCTCGCCGGCGCCGGCCGGCGTGAGCTGCTTCGCCGAGACGAGCACGGTGCGCGCGTTGGTCGCCGTTTCGTGGCGGACGATCTCGCTGCCTTTGCCGTCGCTCGACGGCTCGACCATCGTGAATGCGGTACCGCCGTCGAGCCACCGCATCTGGCCGACGCCGCGCGCAGCAAACTCCTGGGAAAAGACGCGTTGCACGGTGAGCTTGCCGGCCTGGGCGTGAAGCGACGTGACGGCGAGCGCGAGTAGGGCGACGGCGAATCGGCGGGTCATGCGGCGGTCCGGAGTGAGGAGAACATCGACAGCGTTCGTCACCTACAATGGCGCGGCGACGGGCCGGCGGGGAGTGCGACAGTTGCAAGGGCGCGGTGCGGCCGCCTGAGCCGGACCCTCGCACCGGAACCTGCATCACTTCACGCGATCGAGTCCCGCGTGCGCATCGTCGTTCCGCGGCTGCATCCGAACCGCCGCCTCGAACTCCCGCCGCGCCGCGTCACGCTCGCCACGGTGCTCGTAGATCAATCCCAAGTGCAGGTGCGCCGACGCGAGCGTCGGCATGCCGGCCCGCCATGGACGCGAGAGATACGCCGTGAGCGCCTGCACGCCACGCTCCGACTGCTGCCCCGCGCGAGCCGCGGTCGCGCCGACCTCGAAATCCAATTCCGCGTCGTCGGCGTGCCGGGCCGCGTACGCCTCGACCACGCGCCAGGCGTCGTCCCATTTCTGCACGCGGCGGTAGTACGCGGCGGCGTTGATGTATACGCTCGCGCTGTCGGGCTGCTCGCGCATCGCCGCGTCGAGCTCGGCCACCGCCCGCGTCGAGTCGCGGTCGTGCTCGGCGATGTCGGTCGCCGCGAAGTGCGCGTAGAGCGATCCGCGGCGCGCAAGCTCGTCGGCTTCCGCCTTTGCCTTCCTCACATCGCCGCCGACCATGCCTGGCGCGCGTACGTAGAATCGCGCGAGGTCGTAGCGCGCCAGCGCGTTGGCCGGATCGAGCGCGACGCTTTTCTGGAGCTCGTCGCGGATGCGGCGGGCGAGAATGAACTGACGGAACTTGTTGCTGCCCAGCAGCTGCACGGTGTACGCGCGCGCGAGCCAGTCGTGCGCCACCGACGAAGAGGCATCGAGGTGCGTCGCCGAGTCGAACGCCTTGATCGCGCCGTCGACCGAGTCCTCGGCGAAATACACGCGACCGAGGTAGTACTGGCTCTCCGCCGTCGGCGAGGAGCGCACGAGCGCGACGAGTTGCGTCTCCGCTTCGGCGAGATGACCCGTCTCGAACAGGCGAACCGCCGCCGAGAGCTGCTCGGCCGCGTTGCCCGGCGCGCTCTGTGCGCGCGCGCGCACGGCGAACAGCGACGCGATGGCGAGGAGAGCGAGGGAGTGACGCGCGGTAAGGTGTCGCATGGAAGTGGACGCGAATGAAGAGCAGCGTCGCGCCGCTCAGTGACTGCCGGCGCCCGAGTCGCGCGATTCCACCGGCGCGAACCACAGGTCGATGTCGTAGTCGTAGCAGAGCTCCTCACCCGCCGCGACATCGCGCAGCGTGACGACCGACATCGTCTCGCGATCGGGTCCTGTACACAGCTCGATGTTCGGCTGCCGCGAGTGGTTGTAGATCATCAGCAGCCCGCACCCCATTGCATTCTCTTCGCCGGGATCGTCGCTCCAATACAACAGGTACTGGTCGAAGACGGTGAGATCGGGTGCGCGGTCGATCAGGTCGGTGTGGGGAACGATGATCACCGGCGACCGCTCCACCTCGACGCCGGCTCGAAACGCCGAGGTCGCCACCACGCCGCGCCCTTTGCCGGGACGGTACTCGCATCGCACACGTCCGATGGGCGGCGCGTCGCGCGTGATCGTCGCGTCCCGCGCCTCCGTCGTTTCGATACTCGATGAACCCATCATGACCACCGGCGATGCGAAGAATGCCTCGACGAGCGAGCGCCCTTGCTAGAGTAGCGCAGCGTCGCTGGGCGGGCAATCATGGTAGTGGAGAGTCCATGGAGGTTCGCGTGACGGTCCGACCGTACCAACCCAGCGACTGGCCCGAGTGGGGACGGATGAGCGGTGCCCTCTTTCCACACGACGATGCTGCCGCGGAGGAGCGCTTCATGCGCGACCTCATCGCCCGCAGCGATGCCGCCGTCTTCATCGCCGAGCGCGACGACGGCTCGCCATGCGGATTCGTCGAGGTAGGGACACGCGCGTACGCCGATGGATGCGATACGAGTCCCGTCGGCTACATCGAGGCGTGGTACGTCGACGCCGACGTGCGGCGCGGCGGCCATGGGCGCGCGCTGCTCGCCGCGGCCGAAGCGTGGGCGCGTGCCCAAGGCTATCGCGAGATGGCCTCCGATGCGCTGCTCGACAACACCGTGAGCCACGAGGCGCACGTGCGGAACGGCTACGCCGAGGTCGACCGCGTCGTGCAGTTTCGCAAATCGCTGGCATGACGGAGTACCCGCCACCACCCTCGGGCGGCTACGATGACCACCCTCTGAAAAGGAGCGGATGCCATGGCGAAGCGAGCTCCGGTGCGCGTGCGCAAGCACGCCGTCTACGCGAACCTCAACGTGCCGGAATTGACCAAAGCCGGGAGCAGTCTCGAGCTGTACATCTACGCCGAGGGTGAAAAGATCGGCGAGCTCGAGCTCGGCCGCGGCGGCGTGTACTGGCGGGGCGGCCGGCGGCAACGCCGCAAGCGGCTGTCGTGGTCGCGCTTCGCCGAGGTGATGGATGACCTCTCGTACCGCTGAGTCGTGCCTGCCGTGATGCTCGGCTCGCACCCGACGACCGGATGATCTTTCGCCGGCCCGCGTCGTGAGCAATCTTCGATACGATTCGCCAACGACTCACGCCTCTCGAGGTCCCGCCGCCATGATGCCGGAAGTGATCGTCGTCCCCGTCGTCTTCCTCATACCCTCGGCGGTGATCGTGCTGCGGATGTACTTCAAGCACACCGAGAAGATGGCGTCGCTCACCGCGCGCGCCGGGCCATCGCCGGAGCTCGACGATCGCATGGCGCGCATGGAGCAGGCGGTCGAATCGATCGCGATCGAGATGGAGCGCGTCGGCGAAGGGCAGCGATTCCTCACCAAGCTTCTGTCGGAGCGGATGCCGCCGGCGCTCTCGGCGGGCTCGCCGGCTCGTGCCGGCAACGAGATTACCCCGCACTAGCGGCGCACGCCGCTGGCCCAAGGTGCCGGCGGGTTCGGCGCCGCTGGTCGACGGGCGCTAAGATGAGCGACCGACACCCGAAACCGACACCGGAACATGCGCCGCCTCCTCGCTCTCCTCGTCCTCGCCGCGCTCGCATCCGGAGCGGGCGCCCAAGTGTCCGACGCCGAGTTCCGCGCGCGACGCGATTCGCTCGCGGCGCGGCTGCCCGCCGATGCGGCGATCGTCGCGTTCGGTGAGCGCGATGAGATCGGATTTCCCGCGTTCTATCAGTCACCGAATTTCCGCTACCTCACGGGACTCTCCGAGCCCAACGCAGTGCTCGTCGTCGTCAGGCAGAACGGACGCGTCGAGGGCACGCTCTTTCGCCAGAGCCGCTCACCGAGCGAGGTGCTGTTCAACGGCGAGCTCGAGGGAGCGGCGTCGGTCACCGCGCGCACGGGACTCGCGCTCAGGCCGCTGCCGCAGCTGGCCGCGACGGTCGACTCGCTGATCGCGGCGGGCCGGCCGCTCTACATCGTCCGCGACACGCGCTCATACGGTGGTGTGAACGACACACTCACGCGCGGCTCCGTGTTCGCGGCCGCGCTCAATCGCCGCACGCCCGCGCCCGTCATTCGCACGGCGGACCCGGAACTCCTCGCGCTGCGCGCGCGAAAAAGCGCGGCCGAGCAGCTGCTCGTCAGGCGCTCGGCGGAGATCACGGCGCAGAGCGTGAACGAAGCGATTCACGGCATCAAGCCGGGCCAACACGAGTACGACGTGCAGGCGGCGATCGAGAGCGGATTCCGCACGCGCGGCGGCGACACGCACACGGGCTTCGCCACCAACGTCAGCGCCGGCATCAACTCCACAACGGCTCACCATCGCGCGGCCGACGCGCCGCTCGAGGCGGGCAAGCTCGTGTTGATGGATGTCGGCGCGGCGTACCAGGGCTATAGCGCGGACCTCACGCGCACCGTGCCGGTGAGCGGCACCTTCTCGCCCTCGCAGCGCGACATTTACCAGCTGGTGCGCGACGCGCAGGCGGCCGCCGAGCGTGCGGCGACGCTCGGCGCGGCGAGCCGTGGAATGGAGGACAGCGCATCGGCGACGATCGCCCGCGGACTGGCGCGGCTCGGCCTGATCGAGTCGGCCGACGCAACGTTCGATCCGCCGTGGGCCGACCGCTGCGCGCGCAATCCGGCACCCTGCCGGCAGAGCTACTTTTTTTACTTTCACGGCATCGGTCACGGCATCGGCCTCGACGTGCACGACCCCGCGCAGTTTTCGGTGGCGTCGGCGACCGAGCGCGTGATCAGGCCCGGCGACGCATTCACGATCGAGCCCGGCATCTACATCGATGCGTCGCGCCTGTCGCTCCTCGCCGACACGCCAAAGAACCGCGCGTTCATCGCCAAGGCGCGCGCGGTGATGGCGAAGTACGACGGCATCGGCGTGCGGATCGAGGACGACTTCATGGCGACCGAGCGCGGCGTGGAGCGCATCACGCCGGCGGCGCGCGAGATCGACGAGATCGAAGCGTTGATGCGCTCACCGCGTCCCTGATCCGGTTGATGCATCCTCGCATTCAGGAAGTCCTGGACTACATCACGGCCGAGCGCACCGTCCTGCGCGCGGCTGTGGACGGCGTACCACGCGATCGCCGCCAGCACCGGCCGGCGCCGGAACGGTGGTCGGTGGCCGAGGTGCTCGAGCATCTCGCGGTCGTCGAGTCGCGCGTCGCGCATCTCTTCGCGATGCTCCTCGCTGAGGCGCGCGCGAACGGGCTCGCCGCTGACCCGGAGACGTCGCCCGTCGTGCCGACGCTCGACATGCGCTATCTCCTCGACCGCGAGAACGTCGTCGTCGCGCCGGAAGTGTTGCACCCGCGCGCGGGGCTCGACGCCGACGCGGCGTGGAGCGCGCTCGAACGGTCGCGCGACGCACTGCGCGCCGCGGTGCTTGCGGGTGATGGGCTCGCGCTCGGCACGATCACCAGGCCGCATCCT
>JBDUCS010000228.1:0-6729 GCA_040003335.1 Gemmatimonadaceae bacterium
ATCCGGGCGACGTGGCCGCGGGGCAAGCCATCGCCGTGCTCACCGCGCAGGCCGTGCTCTCGTGGTGATGACGTGATCACATTTCATCGGGAGAAGCTCCTGCGCCCCTGAGCCTCGCTCAGCCAATTGCAGCGTGCAGCGGCGGCGCGTCCGGCGCGATCTTCTCGCCGTGGACGCACGGACTGAGCTGCGCGCACACTTCGCGATAGCTCACATCCAGCCGGTCGATCTCGCGCTCCCAGTCGAGCAGCTCGGCGGTCTGCCGCGCGGCCGCACCGAGCGCGGCCGCGCGGCCGCGGTCGAGCGCGAGCGCGACCATCGCGTGCGCCAGGGCCTCGGCGTTCCTCGCCGGATACGCCAGTCCGTTCACGCCGTCGCGCAGATGGTCGGCGACGCCGCCGGCCGGTGTCGCGATGACGGGAAGGCCGCTCGCCATCGCCTCGAGCACCACGAGTCCCAGCGTCTCGGTGAGCGACGCGAACACGAATGCATCGGCGCTCGCGAACAGCTGCGGGAGCGCGGTCTGCCGGTCGAGGTAACCGAGGAACGCGACATCGGCCGGCGCCGAGCGTCGCAGCGCCTCCTCGCTCGGCCCCGCACCGGCGATGACGAGCTTGATCGCGCCGCTTGGAACGAGCCTCGTCGCCAGCCGATAGGCGTCCAGGATGACATCGACTCCCTTCTCCGCCGCGAGCCGGCCGACGTACAGAAAGCCAAACGCGCCGCCGAAGCCGCGCGCGGCGCGCGCGACCCGGCTGCGCCGCGATGGATGAAAGGTGTCGGTCTCGACACCACGGCCCCATACTTCGACGTTGTCGAGTCCCGAGCGCATCAGGTCGGCACGCGCCGGCGCGGATGGCGTGTACACGCGGCGGCTCCGCCGGTGGAATCGGCCGAGGTATGCGCTCACGCCGCGTCGCAAAAAGCCCGCGCCGTACGCTTTGGTGTATTTCGCGAAATCGGTGTGATACGACGAGACGAGCGGGATGCCCGCGTGCTGAGCGGCGATTTGCCCCATGCGGCCGATCACAAACTCGGTCTGGCAGTGCACGAGGTCCGGCCGGAAGTCGCGGACGGCGCGCCGCACGGCGAGAAACGACGGCGCGGCGAGCCGCACCTCGGGATAGAACGGCAGCGGCGCGCTGGCGACCGAGGTGCGCGTCACGAGTGGGTCGCTGGGCACCGCCGCGACGTCGACTCGCGTGCGCGCTTTTGGATATCGCGGCGCGACAACGGCGCACTCCCATCCGCGCGAGCGCAAGCCGTGCGCCGACAGCGCCGTGACTACCGAGACGCCGTTTACCTGCGGCTCGTACGTGTCGGTGCAGTACAAAACGCGCAAGGCGGCGGACATTGGCGGCTCATCGCAAGAGTCGCCCTCTACGAAGGTCGCCGGCCATAACCACACCGTGACGCCGAGGTCACAAAGATGAAACGCCGCCGGCGCGACGTGCGCCGGCGGCGTTCGCCGATCGTGCGCGACCGCTGCTACGCCGGCGGCGACTCCCGCGGCATCTCGTCGTCCCGGGCGCGCGCGACCGGTCGATCGCCGCGTGGCCGGACCGCGACTCGCGCCGGCTCGACCGCTCTCTCGATCCCGACGGCGTGCTCACCCGTCGTGATTAGTGTCACATCGCGCAGCGACTCCGCTCGCTGGCATAGACGCATGAGATCCGCGGGCGGCAAGCGCGTCCATTCGGCGGGATACTCCGCGAGTCGTTTGGTGGCGTAGCGCGAGAAGAAATAGAGCCCGCGCTTGGCGCGCTCGCGAGTCGACGGCGCCGCGCTCGTTCGGTCATGCTCTCGCCGCGCCGGCACCTCGCAGATGCTCCACGAAAAACCCGCGCTGTCGCTGAATCGAATCGTTCGAGACATAGCACCCTTGCCGATGACTGTCTCGTAGCCTACGCCGCGCCGGGCGCTGGCTCAATGGCAACAAAGGGCCGATCGACGCTTTGGGGAAGATCGTTACACGCTCGTTGCCGTGGACCCGCCGGCAGCCGTTACAGGGTCGTTGTCTGCGCGTGATGCGACACTGACGCTGCGCGAGCAACGTCCGTCCCAACGGCGGCGCAACCGTGACCGATTCCGTGCTCCGACCGCTTCCGGAACTTCGTATCGAGACCTCTCCCGTCAATCGGACGACGACCATGCCGAACAGCGGCCGACCCGAGAAGCGCCCGGGCGCATCGGCAGATTCGATCACGCCCGCCCCGCCCGCGGACCAGCGGATTCTCGTCGTAGACGACGAGCCGGACATCGTCGCCCTCGTGACGTATCACCTCGCGAAGGCCGGGTACCGCATTACCACGGCGGTGACGGGACGCGAGGCGCTCAGCGCCGCGACCGAAGACCATCCGGCGCTGATCGTGCTCGACTTGATGCTCCCCGAGATGTCGGGCTTCGATGTGCTCGCGCAGCTCCGCGCGTCGGAGGCGACGCGCGACATCGCCGTGCTCCTCCTCACCGCCCGCTCGAGCGACGCCGAGCGCGTGCGGGGACTCGCGCTTGGCGCCGATGACTATCTCACCAAGCCGTTTCATCCGCCGGAGCTCGTGCTTCGCGTCAGCGCCATCCTGCGCCGTACGGCACCGGCTCTGGCGGCGCGCGCCGATCTCCTCGATGTCGGCCCGATCCGCATCGATCGCGGCTCCCTCGTCGTGACGGTCGACGGCCGTGTCGTGGAGCTGACGGCGACGGAGTACAAGCTGCTGCTCGCGCTCGCCGAGCGTCAGGGACGCGTGCAAGGGCGTTCGCACCTGCTGCAGACGGTGTGGGACGCCGCGCCCGGCGTGCAGACACGCACGGTCGACATGCACATGCAGCGGCTCCGCGCGAAGCTCGGACCGGCCGGCGAGCTGATCGAGACCGTCCGTGGTTTTGGCTACCGTGTGCGCCCCGCGCCGCAGACGCGTCCCCGTCGCGAAACCATGCGCTGACACGATCCGCCGGGCGCCGGCTTCCGTGACGTCTCCGTTGCACAGCCGATTCCGGGATGAGATGAAGCGCAGTCATCGTTAGCGGATGCTCAGCGCGCGCTGCGTGCGCGCGACGGTCGACCATTTCCCCGGTGATTCGATGCCACGTTCGCTCGCGCGATTCCTCGTCATAGTATCTCTGGCCGCCGCCGCGAATACGGCGCCCCGGGCGGCCGCCGCCCAGGCGGCAACCGTTCCCTCCGGGCGCATCACCGGCCGCGTCATCGATGCGAAGAGCGGCGACGCGATTGGCGACGCGGGCGTGCAGATCGTCGGTCGCGGAACGGGCGCGGCCACGCGCGCCGATGGGCGCTTCTTTCTGCCCGAGATTCCCGCGGGCACCGTGACGATCCAGGTGCGGCGCATCGGCTACCAGCCAAAAACCGTCACCGGGATCATGCTCGTCGGTGGACAGACACTCGAGCAGAACATCGCCCTCACCCAGGCGGCCGCCCAGCTCCAAGCGTTGGTCGTGACGGCGGCCGCCGAGCGCGGCGCCGTGGGCGCGGCGCTCGACCAGCAGCGGCGCGCGCCCGGTATCGTCACGGCGATCACCGCCGCTCAGATAGAGCGCAGTCCCGACTCCGACGCCGCCCAGGCGATGCAGCGCGTAAGCGGCGTCACCGTGCAGGACGGCAAGTACGTGTTCGTGCGCGGGCTCGGCGAGCGCTACACCACCACGACGCTCAACGGCGTGCGCATCCCGAGCCCGGAGCCGGAGCGCAAGGTCGTGCCGCTCGACCTCTTTCCGTCGAGCTTGCTCGAGTCGGTGACGACCGCGAAAACCTTCACCCCCGACCTGCCAGGCGATTTCAGCGGCGCGCAGGTCGACCTCAGGACGCGCGAGTTCCCGGCGGGGCGCGTGCTCGCGTATTCCACCACGATCGGCTACAACGCTGCCGCCACCGGCGGGACCGTTCCGGCCGCGCCCAGGCTGGGCACTGAATGGCTCGCGCTCGCCGGCGGAGGACGCTCCATTCCGAGCGCACTGGGCAACGGAAGCATTCCCGCCTCGGCGACCCAAGCCGACATCAACCGCATCGTCGGCTCGTTCCGCAACGCGTGGACGCCCATCCCGGGATCGAGCATCCCCAACCTCTCGGGTTCGGCGACGATCGGCGGTGAAGGAGAGATGGGACCGCAGCGAATCGGCTACGTCGGCTCGCTGTCGTACGCGAACACGCAGGAGGTGCGCGCCGGCGAGCACCGCGCCAAGTCGAACTACATCACGTCGAGCAACTCGAGCGTGCCGTTCGACGCGTTCACCGGCTCCTCCGGCCGGAGCGGCGTCCTGTTCGGCGGGCTCGTCAACCTGAGCAGCTGGTTTGGCGATCACACGAAAATCGCGCTGAACAACAGCTATAACCGCAGCGCGGACAACGAAGCGCAGCGCGATGAAGGTGTGCTCAACACGGACGACCTCGGCCCCGCCCGCCGCATGACGTTGAGCTACATCGAGCGCAGCGTGCGCTCCAGCCAGCTTCGCCTCGATCACGCCATCGGCACCCGGCACCAGCTCGACGGATCGTTCACGTCGAGCGGCGTCACACGCAGCGAGCCCGACCGGTCGGACATCGTCTACACTCGCGAAGCACTGCCGAGCGGCGAGCTGTTGCCATACGCGTGGCTGTCGTCGCGTCCCGACGCGGCGCGCCGCTCGTTCAGCGACCTCACCGAGAACGCGCTCGCCGGCGACGCCAACTACAAGCTCTCTCTCGCCAGCGGCGAGAACGAGTGGAGCGTCAAGGCCGGCGGCGCCTACCGCACGACACGCCGCGACGCGAGCGCGCTGCCCTACGACATTCTGTCGAACGCGCTGACCCACGCGCAGCGCGAGCTCGCGCCGGAGCAGATCTTCGACGGCCGGTTTGCGCGAGCGAGCGATCCGTACTTCCGGATCATCGATCAATCCACGGGCGGCCGCTATACGGCCGATGAGAGCATCGCTGGCAGCTATGCGATGGCCGAGCTCCCGCGACTGTTCGGCCGGTTGCGCATCATCGGTGGCGCACGCGTCGAGCGATGGAAGCTCGATGTCAACACCGAGAGCGTCGATCCGACGGTGGGGCGCGTTCGCGCGAGGCGGAACAACACCGACGTGCTGCCGTCGCTGATCGTCAACGTTCGCCTCACCGAGGCGCAGACGCTGCGGATCTCGGCATCACGGACGGTGTCCCGACCGGAGTATCGCGAGCTCGTCCCGACGGAGACGACGCCGGCCATCATCGGCGAGGTCCGCACGGTGGGCAACGACAGCGTGCGGCGCGCGCTCATTCGGAACTACGACGTGAAGTGGGAGTGGTATCCCGCCGCCGGGGAAGTGCTCAGTCTGGGCGCCTTCGCTAAGGATTTCATCGACCCGATCGAGACCGTCGAGCTGTCGACATCGGGGGCCGAGAAGCGCACGTACCAGAACGCCCGCGGCGCGAACAACTACGGCGTCGAGCTAGAGGTTCGCAAAGGGCTCGGCTCATTCGCACGATCGCTGTCACCGCTGTCCGTTTTCGGAAACGCCACCGTGATGCAGAGCCAGATCCGGCTCACGCCGGGATCGGCGTCGCAGAATCGCGAGCGGCCGATGGTGGGGCAGGCTCCCTACGTGGTGAATGGCGGACTCGCGTACGCCGCGGCCGAGGGTCGCGCGACGGCGACAGTGCTCTACAACGTCGTCGGCAGGCGCGTGTGGGCCGCCGGCACGAACCCGCGTCCCGACAGCTACGAGCTTGCGCGCAGCTCGATGGACGTCACGCTGCAGCTCCCGCTGTTCCGCGCATTCTCGGCGAAGATCGACGGAAAGAATCTGCTCGACGCGCCGGTGATCGTGCGCCAGGGAACCGTCGACCGGCTGCGCTACACCACCGGCCGCGTGCTCTCGCTCGGCGTGTCGTGGAAGCCGTAGGGGCGGGATCTCGTTCCTCGCTCGATGTGACCGAGCCGTGACGTCTTCGACGCGTCAGCGCCATGACCCACTGCTTTCTTCCGCGATGGAAACACGATCAGCAGTCGTGTCCGCGTTCGTTCCATCACTCGATCGAGGGTTTCTCATGATCGTCGGAAATCGTTCCGTCGTCGCGCTGCGTCCGCTCGCCGGCCTGATCCTTCTCGGCTCGCTCGCCGCGTGCAAGAGCGACAGCGTTGTTACTCCGCCCCCGCCCAACCCCACGCTCGACACCCCGAGCAACTTCCAGGCGGCCCCGCGCGGCGCTACCTCGGCCAACGTCCGCTTCAACGCGGTCGCGAGTGCCACCGGCTACAAGGTCGAGCGCGCCACGGGCGCGAGCGGAGGTACCTTCGCGCAGGTGGGAACGCTCGGCGCGCTCGCGTCGCCGTGCTTCGATGACGTCGGACTCACGGTCAACACCTCCTACCGCTATCGCGTGACGGCGCTCGCCGCGGCCGGCACCAACCCCAGCAACGCCACGAACGAGTTCGTGATCGCGACGCCAAACGTGGCCGCGCCCGCCAAAGTCGAGGCCGTCATGTCCTGCGACGTCCTTGCCAACCGCACGTTGTCGAAGGACACCAACTACACGCTCAGCGGCTACGTGAAGATTCGCTCGGGCGCGACGCTCACCATCGCCGCCGGCACCAAGATCGTCGGCGACCTGAACACGCCCGGCAGCTCGCTGTGGATTCTGCGCGGCGCGAAGATCAGCGCCATTGGTACCGCCGCCGAGCCAATCGTCTTCACGTCGGCCAACGCCGCGGGCTCGCGCAAGCCGGGCGACTGGGGCGGCATCATCTTCGTCGG
>JBDUCS010000229.1:0-6713 GCA_040003335.1 Gemmatimonadaceae bacterium
CCTCGATGTACTCCAGCGCCCCTTCCAGTGTCAACTCCCGCGGCGGCTCGAGCTGGATGTTCTCGTCGCTCGACGTGGTGCGCATGTTCGTCAGCTTCTTTTCCTTCGTCGGGTTGACGTCCATGTCGCCCGGCCGCGCGCTCTCGCCAACGATCATCCCCTCATAGACGGGTGTGGTCGGCGCCACGAACAGCGTCGCCCGCTCCGACAAGTTGTACAACCCGAACGCGACCGCTACCCCCGCCTCCATCGACACCATCACGCCGCGCTTGCGGCCGGCCAGCGGGCCGGCCCACGGCCCGTAGTCCAAAAACCGGTGATGGATGATGCCGGTGCCCCGCGTGTCGGTGAGGAACTCGCTGCGATAGCCGAACAACCCGCGCGCGGGAATACGATACAAGAGCCGGACCATTCCCTGCCCCGGATTCTTCATCTCCAGCATCTCGGCGCGGCGCGGTCCGAGCTTTTCGATCACCGCGCCGAGAAATTCCTCGGGCACGTCGATCGACAGCTCTTCGTATGGCTCCAGCCGCTCGCCGTTGGCGCCGGTGCGCGTGATCACGCGCGGGCGCGACACCTGGAACTCGAACCCTTCCCGGCGCATCGTCTCCATCAGGATCGAGAGATGCAACTCGCCGCGACCGCTGACGTTCCAGGTGTCCGTCGCATCGGTATCCTCGACGCGCAGCGCGACGTTGCGCTCGAGCTCGGCGTACAAGCGCTCGCGCACCTGCCGCGAGGTGACGAACTTGCCCTCGCGGCCGGCGAACGGCGAGTTGTTGACGATAAAGTCGACCGAGATCGTCGGCTCCTCGACGGCGATGCCGGCGAGCCGCTCTGGATGCTCGGTGTCGGTGACCGTCAGTCCGATCTCGACACCCTCCAATCCGGCCAGCGCGACGATCTCGCCCGCGGACGCCTCGCTGACCTCGGTGCGCTCGAGCCCCTCGTACGCCATCAGCTGCGTGACGCGCGAACGCTGCGCGGGGCGCGTCGGCTCGAGCGGCAGCAGCACGACGGAATCGCCGACGCGCACGGTGCCCCGCTCAATGCGGCCTATCCCGATGCGGCCGAGGTACGGCGAGTGGTCGATCGTCGAGATGAGCATCTGGAATGGTCCCGACGCCTCACCGACCGGCGGCGGCACGTGCTCGATGATCGCGTCGAACAAGGGCGCGAGATCGACCCCCTCGACCTTCATGTCCATCGTCGCGATCCCGTTGCGCGCCGACGCGTAGACCACCGCCGAGTCGAGCTGCGACTCGTCGGCCTCGAGCTCCATGAACAGACCGAGCACCTCGTCGTGGACGCGCATCGGATCGGCGCCCGGACGGTCGATCTTGTTGATGACGACGATGGGCGTGCGGCCGAGCGCCAGCGCCTTGCGCAGCACGAAACGGGTCTGCGGCATCGGGCCGTCGAAGGCGTCGACGACGAGGAGCACGCCGTCGACCATGCGAAGGATGCGCTCGACCTCACCGCCGAAATCGGAGTGGCCCGGCGTGTCGACGATGTTGATCTTGACGTCCTTCCAGTGGACGGACGTGTTCTTGGACAGGATGGTGATGCCCCGCTCGCGCTCGAGCGGGTTGGAGTCCATCACGCGCTCCTGAACGATCTGATTTTCGCGGAAGGCACCGCCCTGGCGGAGCATCTTGTCGACGAGCGTCGTCTTGCCGTGATCGACGTGAGCGATGATCGCAATGTTACGAATCTGCATAGCCTTATAATATACCCTCGCGACGCCCGCCACTCTACTGCCCGCCTCACCTGTGGCGTTATCGGGACGCGGATGGTATAAAGGGACATCGATACCGATGGAGGAATTGCATGGATCAGCAACACGATGATCAGCAGTCCGCCGGATACCCGATTGGTCGTGGCTACGGCAACGACTACATGCGCGGGGGCGAGGTCTTCGGCGGATACGGGTACAGCGGGCGCGACGCCTACGAAGCAACACGCGGCGAGCACCCAGACCCCAACGAGTCCCCGGCCGAACCGCCCTCGATCGACGCACTGAGCGGCGACCCCGGCAGCCCTCCCCCCTCCGACGATGCCGACGCCACGCGCTCGTCGATGATCGACAAACAGCTCGCCCAGATCGAGCACACCTTTGGCTCGTCCGGCGGCAATCTCCGACATTCACGCAGCTATTACGTGGCGCAGGCAAAACTCCAGCAGCGGCAGAATCGGGATCAGTGATCGGTGTGCGGTGATCGTCACTCTGATCATCGGTGACCGATCGTCAGGTCTTACACACCCGATGCCGCGCGGGCGACACTAGTCACCGGGCGCCGGCGGGTCGCAGGCCGCTCTTTCCGCCAGCCGGCTCGGGCTTCGCCGTCGGGCCTGCCTCGGCGGGATCGATTAAGCTCGTGTCGTGGCCGCGCGTCTTGAAGGCGGTGATCAAGGCCTGCTTGTCGATCGCCTTCATGTATGCCTCCTTCGGCTCGACGATGCGCGTATCGACGAGGTCGAGCAGCGCGTCGTTGAGCGTGACCATGCCGAGCCGCTTCGACGTCTGGATGATCGACGGGATCTGATACGTCTTCCCTTCGCGGATCAGGTTCGAGACGGCGGGAGTGGTGAGGAGAATCTCGCGCGCGGCGACCCGGCCGCCCGAGGCGCGCTTGCACAGCGTCTGCGACACGACCCCCTTGAGCGACTCGCTGAGCATGACGCGGACCTGCTCCTGCCGGTCGGTCGGAAACTGATCGATCACGCGGTCGATCGTGCTCGGCGCGGTGCTGGTGTGCAGGGTGCCGAAAACCAGGTGGCCCGTCTCCGCCGTCTCGATCGCGATCGACATCGTCTCCAGATCCCGCAGCTCGCCGACGAGGATGATATCCGGATCTTCGCGCAGCGCGGCGCGCAGCGCGTGGCGGAACGACGAGGTGTGCGATCCAACCTGACGCTGCGTGATGATGCACTTCTTGTTCGCGTGCACGAACTCGATCGGATCCTCGATCGTGATCACGTGATCCGAGCGCGTGCGATTGATCAGGTCGATCAGCGCGCAGAGCGTCGTCGACTTGCCCGATCCGGTGGGGCCGGTGACGAGCACGAGTCCCTTCGACAGATGGCAGAGCCGCTGCACCTCGGCCGAGAGGCCGAGCTCGTCGGCCGTGACCATCTTGCTCGACACGACGCGGAAGACGGCGCCGGCGCCGCGCAGCTCGCGCATCGCGTTGCAGCGGAATCGCGCGAGGCCGGCGATCTCGTGCGCGAAGTCCGTGTCGTTGAGCTCGCGATACTCGTCGAGGTTCCGCTGCGGCATGATCGACGTGATCATCGCCTCGAGCGCGTCGTTGCCGACCGGCCGCTCTTCGTCGAGGCGGATGATGTCGCCGTGCACGCGCAGCACCGGCGGCTCGCCGACGCGCAGATGCAAATCGGACGCGCCGCGATCGGAGAGGAGGCGGAGTAGACGCTCCATCTCGGCGCGGGCAGCCGAATCGCCGACTGGTGCGTGCGACGTGTGCCCATTGCCATTGCCATGGCCGTTGGTGCCATCTGCGCGCGCGACGAGCGCGTCACTCTGGCCGTTGGTGCCGGTCGCCGGCGGTGCGACGGCCGCCTCGGCGAGGGGACTCGTCAACGCCGTGCCGACGGGCGTCACCTCAACGCGCAGCTTCTCGCCATCGCGCACCGCGTGCGCACGGAAGTCGCCGCTCGGCGACGCGTAGCGGAACGTGGCGCCGGCGCCGCCGTCGAGGTCGCGCACCGCGTCCATCGGCGCGATCTCGCGGAGGAGCGAGAGAAGCTGGGCCGCGGAGAAGGGCTTGTTGGTGATAGCTCGCGGGGTCCCGCCGAGCTCCATGCGCGCGACGTCGTCGCCGACCAGGAGCAGAGCGCTGCCGCCGTTCGTGGCGAGGAGCTCGAGAAAACGATCGATGTAGGCCATGTCAGTCGAGAGGGCGAACGCGCTCGATCATGCGCGTGTTGATGAGGCGGACACCGTCATCGGAGGTGATCGCCAGAAATCGATCTTCCAGGCGGTTCAGAAAGTCGAGCAGGCGCGGCCGGTCCGATGGCATCTCGAGGAGCACGGTACCGGCGCGCGTCTCACCGCCGGCGAGCGTGACTTCGAGCGACGCCGAACGGGAACTGGCGCGCCGCATCTCATCGATCGCCGCGTCCTCCGGCTCGATCCCGTCGACTTCGACGACGCGATCCTTGGCGATGAAGATGACGCCGTGCTCGGTCTGCACGGGCACGAACGGCTCGGTGCCGTTGAAGATGTCGATCGCGTGCTCGTGGCCGCTGTAACCGTACGCTTGCGGCTGTACGAAGATGTGTCCGTCGACGCGCACGCCACCCGCGAGGGTGAGCGAGACGGAGAGCCGCTCTTTCTCGATCCGATACAGCACACTAGGTCCGCGTGGGGGTCCCCTGTAGTATCGGAACGCCGGCGCCTGCCTAAAGTCGGATCGTGAACCCTTCACGCATGCAGCGGCTCGTGAAGCTCCTCGCGCTCCAGCTGCACGGTGATATGCTCGATGCCGAATAGGCGCATCGCATCGTGGATGTGCTCGAGGACATGCTGGTGGCGCTCCGGCGCGCGCACGACGGCGTGCGCGCTCATGGCGATCACCCTCGAGGTGACGGTCCAGACGTGGAGGTCGTGGACGGATTCGATGCCGGGAATCGCCTCGAGCTGCGCGCGCACGGCATCGAGGGAGATGTGCGCCGGCGTCGCCTCGAGCAGCACGTCGATGGACTCGCGAACGAGATTCCAGGCGCTGCGTACGACGAGAAGCGTGACGACAACCGACGCGATCGGATCGGCGCCGACCCATCCGGTGAAGCGGACGATGAGCGCCGCGACGACGGTGCCCGCCGATCCGAGCAAGTCGCCGAGAACGTGGAGGTACGCGCCGCGAATGTTGAGGCTCGAGTCGCTCGCCGGATGAAGGATCCACGCCGCGAAGACATTGGCGATGGCGCCGGCCCCGGCGAAGAGCAGCATCTGGCCGCTCTCGACGGGCTGCGGTGCGCGCAAGCGCGCGAACGCCTCCCAAATGATCGCGACGGAGATGAGGAGCAGCGTCGCCCCGTTCAAGAACGCGGCGAGGATCTCCCAGCGGAGATACCCGAACGTCTTGGTCGGTGTGGAGGGGCGCGCGCTGAACCAGATGACGAAGAGCGACAGGCCGAGCGCGGCGGCATCGGTGAGAACGTGGCCGGCGTCGGCGAGGAGCGCCAAGGAGTTGGCGAGCAGGCCGCCGAGGAGCTCGGCGACGAGGATGCCGAGCGTGATGGCGAGCGCCCACCAGAGCCGGCGGAGGCTATCGCGGTTCGGCGGCTCGGACTGGCTGTGGCCGTGGCTGTGGCCGTGGCTGTGGTTATGTGAGGGCACGAGACGTTGTCGGAGTTCGTCGTTCTCAATCTACAGTTTACAGCGGACGGTGCCGCTCTCCGGAGCTAACCGGTCCGCCACCGGCACCTGGCCTTCGGCACCCGGGATCAGGTAACTTGCAGGCGTGTTCGCCCGGCTGCTCGCCATCCTGATTCTCGTCTTGCTCAACGCGTTTTTCGTCGGCGCGCAGATCGCCGCCGTTCGGGCACGACGTCCACGGCTGGAGGCGCGCGCTCGAACTGGCGACCGTCTGGCCGCGATCGCACTGCGCGCCGTGGCCAACCCGCAACGCATGGTGTCGGCGGCCCAACTCGGCATAACGCTCGCCACGCTCGGGCTCGGTTGGTTGCTCGCCGACTGGCTGAACGAGGCGTATGCGATGCGGGGCGGGCTCGCCAGCGTGCTGACCATCGCTGCCGCCATCGCGCTGATCGTCTATCTCCACGCCGTGTTCGGCGAGCTGGCGCCGCGCCACACTGTGATGGCGCGCCCGGAATCGGCCGCGCGCTTCCTCACGCCGCCGCTCCTCGCCTTCGCGTGGTTGACGGCGCCGTTCACGTCCTTCCTCGATTGGTCGGCCTATCTGGTGACGCGCGTCGCGCGCGAGAACGCGAGCCCCGACGATTCCAGCGTCCCGTCGTCCGACGAGCTCCGGCTGCTGGTCGAGCGAAGCGAAGAGAGCGGCGCGCTGGAGACCGCCGACGCCGACCTGCTCGAAGGCGTCTTCGAGTTCTCCGAGAAAAACGCACGCGAGGTGATGACGCCGCGCACCGAGATCGTCGCGCTGGCAAAGGACTCGACGCTGGAGGAGGCGCTGAGCACGATCGAGGAGACCGGCTTCTCGCGCTACCCGATCTATGAGGGGACGATCGACGACATCGTCGGCGTCGTGCTGGCGAAGGATCTGCTCCCCCTCCTCCGACGCACGCCGATGGAATTCTCGCTCGCCAACGTGATGCGCCGCGTGCACATGGTGCCCGGCACGCGGGAAGTCGAAGAGGTGCTCGCCGATTTCAAGCGGCTGAAGGAGCACATCGCGGTCGTCCTCGACGAATACGGCGGCACCGCCGGCATCGTGACGATGGAGGATCTCCTCGAGGAGATCGTCGGCGAGATTCTCGACGAGTACGACGAGCGCGAGCCGGCGATCGGGACGGCGCGCGGCGGCGAGATCATCGTGCCGGGCGAGACCAACATCGGCGAGCTCAACGAGCACTACGGGCTCGCGGTGCCCGACACCGACTACACGACGGTCGGCGGCTATGTCTTCGGCGCGCTCGGCCGACTGCCCCGGCCCGGCGATCGCGAGATCGCCGGCGGCGGCGTGTTCACGGTGCGCGACATGGAGGGG
>JBDUCS010000230.1:0-6681 GCA_040003335.1 Gemmatimonadaceae bacterium
GCGCGGCTCGATGCGCTACGCGTTCAACTCAACCCGCACTTTCTCTTCAACGCCCTCAACGCCATCTCGACGCTCGTCGTCGATGGCCGTGCGACCGAGGCAGCGTCGATGATCGCCCGGCTCGCCGACCTGTTGCGGAGCACGCTCGAACGGCCGGACGGCGACGAGGTGCCGGCGCGCGTCGAGCTCGACCTCGTGCGCCGCTATCTCGACATCGAGCAGGTGCGGCTCGGCCATCGTCTGCAGGTCGAGGTCGCCGTGGGCGCGGGAGCGATGAACGGCCGGGTGCCATCGCTCCTGCTGCAACCGATCGTCGAGAACGCGGTGCGCCACGCAATCGCGCCGCGTGAGGAGGGTGGCCGCATCGTTGTCACGGCGACGCGAGTCGACGGCCGGCTGTGCCTCAGCGTCGACGACGACGGTGCGGGGCTTGCCGCCGCGCGGCCGAACGGCACGGGCATCGGCGTCGCGAACACGCGCGAGCGTCTGGCGCATCGGTATGGCGCCCATCAGCAGTTCGCGCTCGAGCAGAGCCCGCTTCGCGGCCTGCGCGTGCGCATCGAGCTGCCGTACCATGAGTGATCGCATTCGCGTGCTGATCGTCGATGACGAGCCGCTCGCCCGGCGCGGCGTGCGTCTTCACCTCGAGGCCGCCGGCGGCTTCGACGTCATCGGTGAATCGGCGAACGGACGCGAGGCGATCGCCGACATCCAGCGGTTGGCGCCACAGGCGGTCTTCCTCGATGTACAGATGCCCGGCGTCGATGGCTTCGCGGTGATCGACGCCGTGGGAATCGAGCAGATGCCGGTGACCATCTTCGTGACGGCGTACGACCGCCACGCGCTACAGGCTTTCGATGCGCATGCCGTGGACTACTTGCTCAAGCCGATCGATCCCGCGCGCTTCGCCCGCGCCGCCGAGCGCGTGCGGACGCTCGTCTCGCGCGGCACGCTTCCGCGGCGCATTGTGCTGCGCGACGGCGCGCGCGTGCTCCTCGTGGATCACGACGAGATCGACTGGATCGAGGCCGACGGCGACTACGTGCGCGTGTACGTCGGTGGCCGCGGCCACCTCGTCCGCCACACGATCGGCGGCATGGAGCGGCGGCTCGAGCCATCCCGGTTCGCGCGCGTGCACCGGTCGGCGATCGTGAACGTGGCGCGCGTGCGAGCGATCGGCCGTCAGGGCGATCGCTCGTTTCAGATCACGTTGCGCGACGGCACGGCGATCGCCATGAGCCGCGGCTATCGAGACCGGTTGGCGCAGCTCGTCTCGGATCGAGATTCGTCCCGCGGCCATCCGGGCACGGTTCGGGCGACAGGTTCCGATTCGAGAAAGGGGTCCCGTGAATCGTGTAATCCTGTAAATCCTGTCAAAAGCTTTCGACAGGATGCACAGGATTTACAGGATTAACAGGATTGGCAAAGGGCCTTGGCCTGGACAAGAAGGAGCGCGAGGCGGCGACGGCGATCGGACTCGGATCGACGCCGTTGATGTAACGACGCCTGCCGGCGCTACCGATTCACCAGGCTGTGAATGTTGCCGTCCGGATCCTTGAGCCACGCGACGCGCATGCTGCCGGTGACGTGAACATCACCCTCGGGCTTGGTGTCCGGCATGTCGTAGTGCTCGAAGGTGACGCCCTTCGCCGCGAGCGCGCGCACGACCTCGTCGACCTCGTTCCCCAAGAGCCACGTCACCGCCGTCGCTTGGTTCGTGCCGGCGAACTGCGACTTGTAGACGAGGAGCGTCGAGCCGCCGGCTTTGAACATCAGTGTTTCGGGATCGTCGCTCTTGGCGAGCGTCAAGCCAAGCGTCTGCTCGTAGAACTTCTTCGCCGCGTCGCGGTCGCGTACGCCCACGGTCGCCATCGCATCCGCACGCTATCTGCTACACGTCATCGCGGCGCCGCCGACCGCGAGTGGGCGCCGTTGGCGACCGTCGCGCCCCCGCGATAGCTTCGCCCCGTGAGCCACCATCCTCCCACTCCCGATCGCGAAAATCTCGTCGCCGGCACCGTCCTCGGTCGCTACCGACTCGTCGATTGCATCGGCAAGGGCGGTATGGGTGAGGTCTGGAAGGCCCACGACGCAAATCTCGATCGCCACGTCGCGATCAAGATGCTGCTCCGCGGCGCGCTCGACGACGCGACGACGCGCGAGCGATTCCGGCGCGAGGCGCTTGTCCTCTCGCGGCTCTCCCACGCCGGCGTCGCCACGATCTTCGACTTCGATGCGCGTGACGGCTGTGACTTCCTCGTCATGGAGTACGTGCCCGGCGGCACGCTCGAGGCACGCCTCGCCGCCGGACCGATGGCGATCCCCGACGTGCTCGACCTCGGGATCGCCCTCTGCGCGGCGCTCGACAATGCCCACCGGGCCGGCTTTCTGCATCGCGACCTCAAGCCGGCGAACGTGGCGCTCACCTCCGAGGGGCAGCCGAAGATCCTCGACTTCGGCCTGGCGCGCCTCCTGTCGAACGTCCAGGGCGGCGGTCACCTGACGCAGACGGGAATGATCGTCGGATCCCTGCCGTACATGGCGCCCGAGCAGCTCCTCGGCGAAGCCGACGATGCGCGCACGGATGTCTACGCGCTCGGCGTGATGCTCTTCGAGATGGCGACCGGACGGCGTCCGCTCGAGAAGGGGCGGCCCGAAGCGCTGATGTTCGCGATCATCAACACGGCCGCACCCGCCGCGCGCTCGCTGCGCCACGACGTGCCGGCCGCGCTCGACGCGCTCCTCTCCGACTGCCTGCGCAAAGATCCCGCCAAGCGGCCGGCATCGGCCGCCGTCGTCGGCGAAGCGCTGCGCGAGATTCGGAGTGGCGGCGCGTCGGCGGCGCGTGCCGGCGTCGCACCGCCGAGCGTCCGCGCGATCGCGGTGCTGCCGCTTCGCAACGTCGCCGGCGATCCGGCGCAGGAATATTTCGTCGATGGCATGACGGAAGCGATCATCGCCGATCTGTCGCGCATCAAAGCGCTCCGCGTCATCTCGCGGACGTCGGCGATGAAGTACAAGGGCTCCGACCTCTCCCTGCCCGAGATCGCTCGTGAGCTCAACGTCGATGCGGTGCTGGAAGGCTCGGCCTTGCTGATCGGGAACCGCGTGCGCGTGAGCGTCCAGCTCATCTCCGCCCGCGCCGACGAAACGCTCTGGGCCGATCGCTACGATCGCGGTCTCGAGGATGTGCTCGGGCTGCAGACGGAGCTCGCGCAGACCGTGGCGCGCGAAATCGCGGTCCAGCTCTCGCCCACCGAAACGTCCCAGCTGGCCAGCCGTCCCGCGGTGAACGCCGCGGCGCATCTCGAGTTCCTCAAGAGCCGCCATTCGACGCTCGCCGGAACGCGGGAGGCGCTCGACCTCGGATATCGCCACGCCCAGCGCGCGCTGGAGATCGATCCACACTTTGCCCTCGCCTGGTCGGCGCTCGCCGACACCCAGATCCTTCGCGCGATTCGGGGCATGGCGCCGCCGGCGGAGGCGGTGGCGGAGGCGTCGTCGGCGGCGTACCGCGCGCTGGAGCTCGACCCGTCGCTCGCCGACGCGCATGCATCGCTCGGCATCATCCTCACGCACTCCGGAAAGCTGCGCGAGGGAATTCGCGAGCTCGAGCAGGCGCTCGAGCTGAATCCCGGTCACGCTATGGCGCACAATGTCCTGGCGCGAGCGCTCGTGTCGTTCGAGCGGCACGCCGAAGCGCTCGTCGCCGTTCAGAAGTCCGTGAGCCTCGACCCGCTCTCCTCCCTGTTTCACACCGGTCTCGGCGATGCGTACTACTTCGCGCGCGACTACGAGAAGTCGGCGTTCCTCTATCTGATGTCGATCGAGCTCGACCCCCGATTCGACGGCGCGCATACGGACAGGGCGCGCGCGCTCGAGGCGCTCGGCCGATTCGATGAGGCACGCGCCGAGTACGAGACGGGACGCCGGCTCGCGGGAGCGGCGGCGGGCGCCACGTTCGGATTGGGCCATCTCGAAGCGGCGAGCGGCAACGAGACGGAAGCGCGCCGGATCCTGGGTGAGCTGACGGCGGCGCGCGCGACGCGCGTCGTCTCGGCGTGGGGCATCGCCGCGCTCCACGCATCCCTCGGCGACGTCGACGATGCGTACGACTGGCTGGAGACCGCGATCGGCGAGAAGGCCTCGGGATTGATTCTCCTTCGCGTGCATCCCCGGCTCGACCCGATCAGAACCGATGCACGCTATTGGCCGATGGTCGAGCGCGTGGGTCTGGGCGACGGTCTCACTTAAGCGTCGTTGCTGGCGAACTCGTCCCGCCGCCGGACCAATTGACCCCTTTGTGCTCGCGCGCTGTTCTTCGCCTCGTTACGGTGTGTTGTAACGCTCTCCGATCTCGAGGACGATGATGCGGACCCCGATCTGCGGCCGCTCGCGTTCACGCTAGCCGTTCACGATGCTGTGGATGTTGCCGTCGGGGTCCTTGAACCACGCGACGCGCCTGCCGCCCGCGATGTGGATGTCGCCCTCGCGCTTGGTCTCCGGCATGTCGTAGTGCTCGAAGGTCACCCCCTTCGCCTTGAGCGCGCGCACCACTTCATCGACCGCGTCACCGACGAGCCACGTGACCGCCGTCGCCTCGTTGGTGCCGGCGTACTGCGACCGATAGACGAGCAGGGTCGAGCCGCCGGTGTTGAAGACGAGCGTCTCGGGATCGTCACTCTTCGAGAGGGTGAGACCGAGCGTCCCCTCGTAAAACTTCCGCGCCGCGTCGCGGTCGCGCACGCCAACGGTCGCCGTCGCCGCGCCATCCCCGAGCTTCATCGCCTCCTCCTTTACGTGGTTCGTTCAATGCCCCGCGGCCATTCCGTCCTTGCGCGGATCCGATCCCGCCATCCACCCCCTCTGTAACCGCACGATCGCCTGCGCGCCGCCGAAAGCGTGAATCTGCGGTGCATCGCTCGGCGCGTGGCCGAGCGCGGCGAGCGCGGCGCGCACGTCGGCGCCGATCGGCGGCTCGAGCCATACGCGCGTTCCCTCGCTGTGGCGAAAGCGCGGCGCGTCAATCGCCTGCTGCACGTCGTTGCCGAAGACGAGCACATTCAGCAAGAACTGGACGTGCCCTTGCGCCTGCATCGAGCCACCCATCAGGCCGAAGCTCATCCACGGCTCATCCTGTAGCGCGTCGCTCTCCGCGCCAGGCTTCGGCTTCGTCACGAATCCGGGAATGAGCGTGTGAAACGGCCGCTTGCCCGGCGCGACGGTGTTCGGCATGCCGGCCTCGAGGGTGAACGCCTGGCCGCGGTCGTGGAGCGCGAAGCCGGTACCTGGCACGACCACGCCCGACCCGAACTCGTCGAACAGACTGTTGATGAACGACACCATGTTTCCCTGCGCGTCGGCGACGCTGAGATAGATCGTCTCGCTCGCCGTGAGCGCCGAACCCGGATCGGTGCGCGTGGCGGCGCGCTTCGAATCCAGCTGCGCGCGGCGTTGCGCGATGAACGATGCCGACAGCAGGTGCGCCGCCGTCCGCGCGGGAATCGCGTCGCCGACGAACTGGCGCAGGTCGGCGTACGCGAGCTTCTTCGCCTCGATGAGATGGTGCAACGAGGTCGCCGAGCCCTGGCCCATCGCCTTGAGATCGTACGGCTCGAGGATCTTGAGCATCTCGAGCACGGCGACGCCCTGGCCGTTGGGCGGAAGCTCCCAGACGCGGTACCCGCGGAACGTCGCCGAGATGGGCGTCACCCACTCCACAGTGTGATTGCGCAGGTCATCGATCGTGAGAAAGCCGCCGAGCTCGTGCACGCGTGCGACGAGTTGGAGGCCGAGTGCGCCGCCGTAGAGCACGCCGGGCCCGTCCGTCGCGATCAGCTTGAGCGTGCGCGCGTAATCCGGATTGCGGAACCATTCGCCGGTCCGCGGCGCTCGCTGCCCGTCGACGAGAAAGGTGGAGCGCGCGCCGTCGTCCTTGGCGAGCAGGGCGGCCTGCGCCGCCCAGTCCTGCTGAATGATGGGCGACACCGGAAATCCCTCCTCGGCCAACCGAATCGCCGGCTCGAGCGCCTGGGCGAGTGTGAAGGTGCCTGAGCGCTTGAGCAACGCGTCCCATCCGGCCAGGGCGCCGGGTACGGTAATCGTCTCGGCGCCGCGCGCCGGCATGCGTGTGTGGCCTCGGCGGTGCAGCTCGCCGGCCGTCATCAGCGAGCCGGCGCGTCCGCTGCCGTTGAGCGCGAGCAAGCGGTGCTCCTTCGCGCTCCACTCGAGACAGAACATGTCGCCGCCGATGCCCGTCATCATCGGCTCGACCACGGAGAGCACGGCGGCGGCCGTCACCGCGGCATCGACCGCGTTGCCACCGCGCTCGAGCACCGCGAGACCGGCGGCGGTCGCCAGCGGCTGGCTGGTCGCGATCACGCCGCGTGGCGCGTACACCGGCGAGCGGCCGGCCATCGAGAGTGCGGGCGTCTGCGCGGCCACGGCGTGCGACGCGAGCGGCATCGCAATGGCGATGGCGAGAACTGAATGCCACGAGTGCATCGAAGCTCCGCGTATGTGGATGAGGACGCCGGGAAGATGCGGAAAACGGTTTCCGTTCACCAGCGGCGGCGCGTATCATATCGCGCATGACGCTCGATCACGCTCCAAGCTTCGATGTTCATCGCGCCGCGAGTCTCGCTCGCGAGCACTGGCGCCTCGACGCCATTGCGTCGCCGC
>JBDUCS010000231.1:0-6655 GCA_040003335.1 Gemmatimonadaceae bacterium
AACGCTGATCACTTGTCCGACGAGCACCCCGTCGGCGCGCCGCGTCACCTCTGGTGTGCGGCGAATGATCGGCTCCTCGTGAACGCGCCCGAGGTCGTCGAGCGCGACGCCGGTCGCCAGTGCCGCCGCGGCCGGCGAGAAGACATCGCGCCCGTGAAAGGTCGGCGATGCCGACGGAGGAATCGGCAGCGACACGGCGCGCGCGCCGGCGAGCAACAGCGACGGTGACAGCACTCCATTGTCCGGACCGACCAGGAATCGCCCGTCGCTCGCGATCGCCAGGGCCGCGCGACCGCTGCCGACGCCCGGATCGACGACAACCAGGTGAACGGTCCCCTCGGGAAACCGCCGCCAGACTCGCGCGACCGCGAGCCGTGCGCCGTCCACGTCCTGCGGTGCGATGTCGTGCGCGATGTCGATGATCGGCGACTCGGGCGCGAGTGAAGTGAGCACGCCCTTCATCTCGCCGACGTATCCGTCGGCGGTGCCGAAGTCGGTGAGCAGAGTGATCGGTCGGGTCATCGCGCGTGCGTCGGAGTCGTCGTCGGAGGCCGGCCCCCCCCCGAAGTCGAAGATACGTCGAACGCCGCCCCTCACCAGCACCTGTCCATCGCGCCGCCCATCGGATCGGCGCGTCGCCACTCCCCTACAATCGACGGTGCTTCCAACCCCCCGCGCGCCACAGCAGCATCATCGCGGAGCCACGCGCGATCGCCGTGAGCGAGATCGTCCACCAGATGCCGGCCGTGCCGAAGCGCGGCGCGGCCCATGCGGCGATCGGAATCCGCACCGCGGTCAGGAGCGTGGAGCTGAGCATGGGGGGCAGCGTGTGGCCCGCCCCTCCGAGCGCGCCCTCACCCACGATTTCCGCGCCGACGAACGGGGTCGAGATCGCGACGATCCGCAGGTAGCGGGCCCCCTCCTCGGCCGTCGCGGGATCCGACGTGAACAGCGACGCCAGCGGGAGCGAGAAGAAAAACATCGCGACCAGCCCCAGCGCGCCGACAGCGGAGGCGTAGCCGATCGCGAGCCACCCCGCACGCGCCGCACGCACCGACGATCCAGCGCCGAGATTCTGGCCGACAATCGCCGCCGCCGCCGCCGCGAGCCCCACGCCGACCATGTATGTCCAGCTCTCGACGCGATGGCCGATGCCCAACGCCGCCAGCGCTGGCGTGCCGAAGCGGGTCGTCGTGCGCGTCAGCAGAATGTAGATCACGCTGAACAGCACGCCCGTTCCCGCCGTCGGCAGTCCGACGCGAACGATCGAACGGATGGCCGGCCACGAGATCCGGCGCAGCGCGACCATCCGCCGCCGAACGAGAATCGTCAAGCCGACGACGAACGCCGCACCGCGCGTGGCGATCGTCGCCGCGGCCGCGCCGGCGATGCCCATCCGCGGCGCCGGTCCGATGCCCAGAATGAGCGCCGGATCCAGCACCAGCGCCGCGCCGACCGAGACGAGCAGCAGCACGAACGGCGTCCGCGTATCGCCCGACGCACGGAACGCCGCGTCGACGGCGAAGAACCCAAAGATGAGCGGCGTGCCGACGAGATACGCACCGAGATATTGCTTGCCGAGCGCGGTCACGTCGGGCGAGGTGTGCATCAGGTCGAACATGTGATCGAGTCCGAGCCATCCGAGGCCGGCAACGACGACGCCTAACGAGAGCGCGAGCCAGAGCGCGGAGCCGGCCGCGCTCGCCGCGCGGGCGAGATCGCGCTCGCCGTAGCGCCGCGCCGCGACGGCCGTCAGCCCGACGCTCACCAGCTCGGCAACGGAGATGAACATCCAGATCCAGAAGACCGATGTCGAGACGGCAGCCAGCCCGCGCGGACCGATGCGGGTGCCGACCCAGTACGAGTCGGCGGTGAAAAAGACCGTCATCAAGAGCATCGACGCCACCGCGGGCGCGGCGAGCTTGGCGATCGCGCCCGCCACGGAGCCACTGACGATCTGAGCGCGGTGCTCGGCGGTCGCGGCGGAGACACCGGTGACGCCGTCGCGAGCGTCGATAGGCAGCGCGGCCGCCGGAGTCGTGTCGGGCGGCCGCGCATCGTCGATCGTGGCTTGGACGAACGGTTCCGTCATGCGGGCGCCAACGCTCCGATTGCCTCGGCGATCCGGCTCGCGCACTGCGCGAGCGCCTTGGACGCGCCCGACCCGGGCTCGGAGACGATGATCGGCGTCCCGATATCACCGGAGACGTATACCTGCGGGTAGAGCGGAACCTCGCCGAGAAGCGGAAGGCCGAGCTCGTCGGCCAGTCGCTTGCCGCCGCCGGTTCCGAAGATCGGCGTCGGCTCGCCGCAGTGCGGACAGGCGAAGAAGCTCATGTTCTCAATGATGCCGAGCACCGGTACGCCGACGCGCTGGAACATCTTCGCGCCGCGCAGCGCATCGCCGACGGATACTTCTTGCGGTGTAGTGACAATCACCGCCCCGTGGATGTGCGTCGCCTGCACGAGCGAGAGCTGCGCATCGCCGGTTCCAGGCGGCATGTCGACGATGAAATAGTCGAGCTCGCCCCACGCCACGTCACGCAGGAACTGCGTGATCACCTTCATGATGATCGGCCCGCGCCAGATCGCCGGCTGGTCGCGCTCGACGAGAAAACCGATGCTCATCAGCTTCACACCGTGCGCCAAGAGCGGGATGATTCGCTCGTTCTCCACCTTCGGCGCCGCCTGCACGCCCATCATCCGTGGCACGTTCGGGCCGTAGATGTCGGCATCCATCAACCCGACGCGTGCGCCACCCTGCGCCAGCGCGACAGCGAGATTCGTCGCAACGGTCGACTTGCCGACGCCGCCTTTCCCGCTCGAGATCGCGATGATGCGCCCGAGATGCGGATACGACACGGGCGTCGGCGCCGGCACCGCCGCCTTTGCCGACTGTGGCGCCTGATCCATCACCGGCAGCGCGCGCGACTGTGGCTTGCCGGGCGCCGAGCTCTGTATCTCCGCTGGGTTTCTTACGTCGACGCGGACGTCGGTCACGCCGGCAACCGCGGCGACCGCCTGGCGCACTTCGCGCACGAGCGACGCGGGGTCCTGGGCCGCGAGAAGGATCGAGAACCTCACCTTGCCGTCGACCGTGGTGCCGACATCGCGGATCATGCCCGCGCTGACCACGTCGAGTCCCATGCGCGGATTGATCACGCATCCGAGCGCGATCTCGATGCGGCCCTGCAACGTCTCGTGCGGCGTTGTCACGAGCGCACCTGGCCGAGCGTTGCGCGCACCACGCGGACCTCCGGAACATGCATCTTCAGATGCGCCTCGATCCCCTGGATGAACATCGCGGCGGTCATGTCGCAATCCGGGCAGTCGCCGTGGCAGCGGATGACGGCGAGCCCGCTCTCGGCCGAGAATTCCACGAGCTCGACGATGAGCGATTCGCTCCGCAGCACTCCGGGAATCTCGTTCAGCGCGTGCCGGATCCGGTGCTCGATCGACGGATCGGCGCGGCGCAAGAAGCGGTTGAAGACCATGCTCAAAAAATAGCGGGTGTGCAGTGTCGGGTGTAGGGTGCGGCCCCCGACGCGCGACCCCGATGGCTATGCGTGCTTCAGGAACGCGCGAGCCGCGCCCAGCACGCGCGCTCGCACGTCGTCGAGTCCGCCGGTGATCATCGCGCCTGACGCCTTTGCGTGCCCGCCACCGCCGAACTCGCGCGCGAAACGGTTCACGTCCACGTCGCCGGTGCTGCGGAAGCTCACCTTCACCGCGTCGTGCCCGAGGTCGCGGAAAAAGAGCGCCATCCGCGTTCCGGCGATCGAGCGAGCGTGCTCGGCAATTCCATCGAGCTCCTCGGCGCGAACGCCGTACTGCTCCATCACGCCGGCCGGGAGCGAGATCCAGCTCAAGCCGATCGCCGGATCGCCGTCGAGCGTCGCCAGCGCGTCGCGCAGCAGGTGCATTCGGCCTAGCGACTGCGATGCGTAGATGCGGCGATACATCTCTTCGGGATCGACGCCGCGCGCCAGGAGTTGGCCGGCGATCGCGTGGCAGCGGGGCGAGGTGTTGCTAAAGCGAAAGCCCCCTGTGTCCGTGAGTAGCGCAACGTAGATCGACCGCGCGATCTCCGGCGTGATGTCGAGGCCGAGCACGCAGGCGAAATCGAAGATCAGCTCGCCGGTCGCGCACGCCGACGTGTCGGCGAGCACGAGCTCGGCGCCTGGCTCCTCGCCGGGCACATGATGATCGATCACGGCCTTCGGCACCCGCAGCGCCCGTACCGCATCGGCCAGTGTGCCCAGCCGTTTGACGTCACTGATGTCGAGCACGAGCAGCAGCTCTGCGTACCGCAACGTCCGCGCGCCCTTGGGGCTCGCGTCCTCGACGTCAGTGCCGAGCAGGAAGTCGAACATCTCCGGCCATGGCGTGGGGTTGACGATTCGCGCGTGGATGCCGCGCTGCGCGAGCAAGCGCGCCAGTGCGGTCTCCGATCCGCACCCGTCGCCGTCGGCGTTGATATGCGTCGAGAGGACCGCCGTACGGCCGGAGATCAGCAGCTCACCGATGCGCTCGATCGCGACACGACGCGTGTCGGAAACTGCGAGGAGGTCAGCGATCAGTGTCGGCATTCGTGAGTCCGTGGGGAATGCGTCGCCCGCAACGCAACGCGGCGCCCGCACAGTGCGGGCGCCGCATCGAAAGATAGTCAGCGGAGCGACAGGCGGTTTAGCGCCCCGCGTTCTCTCCACGCTGCACGCGGGAGTGCGAGCGACCGTAGGCGAAGTAAATCACCAAGCCGATCGCCATCCAAATGATGAGCCGCTTCCACGTCGCGCCGGGAAGGGCTGCCATCAGGTACAAGCAGATGCCCGCGCCGAGAATCGGCACCACCGGAACGAGGGGCGTGCGGAAGGGGCGCACCAGCTCCGGCCGCTTGTATCGCAGCACGAGAATGCCGAGACACACGATCACGAACGCCAGCAGCGTTCCGATCGACACGAGCTCGCCGAGCTCGTCGATCGGCAGGAGCGCGGCGGGTATCGCCGCGACGACGCCGGTCAGAATCGTCGTCACGTAGGGCGTTTGGAAGCGCGGATGCACCTTGCTGAACACGGCGGGCAGCAATCCGTCTTTACTCATCGAGAAGAAGATGCGCGGCTGGCCCATGAGCATCACGAGCACGACCGAGGCAAGACCGAGAATCGCGCCGATGCTCGTCAAGAAGTTGAGCCACGCGAGGCCGGGGCCCGCCGCGTCGAGCGCGACCTGCACCGGGTTCGCGGCGTTGAGCTGCTTGTACGGCACCAGTCCCGTCATGACGAGCGACATCAGAATGTAGAGCAGCGTGCAGACGCCGAGCGATGCCAGGATACCGATCGGCATGTCTCGTTGGGGATTCTTCGCCTCCTGCGCCGCGGTCGAGACAGCGTCGAATCCGATGTAGGCGAAGAAGATCACGCCGGCACCGCGCACGATGCCGCTGAAGCCGAAGCGTCCCGGTCCTTCATTCGGCGGAATGAAGGGGTGCCAGTTCTCGGCGTGCACGAACATGAAGCCGAAACCGATCACCAACAGCACGATCGCAACCTTTGTGATCACGATGACGTTGTTGAATCGGGCCGACTCCTTGATTCCGACCACGAGCAGCGTCGTCATCAACCCGATGAGGACCATCGCCGGAAGATTGACGACCGCGCCGGGTACGCCCTCGAAGTGGCCGTTCACGAATCTGAGCGGCGCGCTCGTGAACGCGGGACCCAAGTGCATGCCGATCTTGTCGAGGAAGTGCACGAAGTAGCCGGACCAACCGACGGCGACCGTCGACGCGCCGAGGAGATACTCGAGGATCAGGTCCCACCCGATGATCCAGGCGAAGAATTCGCCGAGTGTCGCGTAGCCATACGTGTACGCGCTCCCCGCGATGGGAATCATCGACGCGAACTCGGCGTAGCACAGGCCCGCGAAGAGACAGGCGACACCCGCGAGCACGAACGACCAGACGATAGCCGGTCCGGCGTAGTTCGCCGCCGACGTGCCCGTGAGCACGAAGATACCGGCGCCGATGATGGCGCCGATGCCGAGCATCGTGAGGTTCGTCGCGCCGAGCGCGCGCTTGAGCGTGCCCGCTCCCTCCTGCGACGCCTCGGCCTGGAGCGCGTTGATACTCTTCGTCGTGAACAAGCCCATGCAATATCTCCGTGGAGTCTTCGCTACGGACCTACGCCGCGGGGAGCGGCACCTTCGAGGCGGGACACTAGCAGGGGCAAAAAGTCCGTGCCACCTGACCCAATGTCAAGGATGGCGCGAATTGCGGATCGCGGATCGCTTACAGCGAGTAGTTCGGCGCCTCGCGCGTGATCTGCACGTCGTGCGGGTGCGACTCGCGCAGGCCGGCGGCGGTGATCCGGACGAACTCTGTGTCGGTGCGCATTGCGTCGATGGTACCGCAGCCGACGTAGCCCATACCGCTGCGCAGTCCGCCGACCATCTGGAAGAGCACGTCGCTCACCGGTCCCTTGTACGGCACGCGCCCCTCGATGCCCTCGGGCACGAGCTTGCGCGGCGACATCTCGCCTTCCTGGAAGTAGCGATCCGCGCTGCCGTCCTGCATCGCGGAGAGGCTGCCCATGCCGCGCACCATCTTGAAGCGCCGCCCCTCGGCGAGAAACGCTTCGCCCGGCGACTCCTCGGTGCC
>JBDUCS010000232.1:0-6651 GCA_040003335.1 Gemmatimonadaceae bacterium
AACGGCTTGCCCGAGATCTGGTTGATGCCGCTCGGCGCGTAGTCCCAGATCACTTCGTCGGCGGCGATGAAATACGTCCGCATGCGGCCGCCCTGGAGCGACTCGCCTGGCGGTGTCGTGTCGGCGCGCGCGGCGGCAATGCCGAGCGCGGCGGCCAAGAGGAGATTGAGCACGGCGGACTCCGGTGGGGGAAACGGCGAACAGGAGGGCCAGCCCCCCATGGTCATCGTCCCGGGCGCCCTCGTCAAGCCTGGACTTCGCGGGCCGATCGCCTTGTCCGGCTGCCGATTCCTACTTCTGGCTCCTTCACGATGCGGCTACCCTAGTCGTCGTCGAAAACCCTTCGCCCGAAACTGGGGTCCAACCTGCTGACGCCCGCCGCGCTCGCCTTCCCTCGACCCCAGTGCTCGTGACCATTCGCCGCGCTCTCGTCGCGTTCGCCGTTCTCGTGCTCGGCCTCGTATCGCCCGGTACCCGCCCGCTCTTCGCGCAATCGGTCGACGTCATCCGCGGCCGCATCGTCGGCCCCGACAGTGTGCCGCTGGAGAGCGTGCAGGTGACCGTCACGTCGGTGTCGGGCAACGTCAATCGCGGCTCGCGCACCGACAAGAACGGCCGCTTCACGGTCACGTTCCCCGGCGGTGAAGGTGATTACTTCGTCTCCCTTGCGATCATCGGCTTCGCGCCGCGGCGCTTCGAGGTGAAGCGCACGGCAGACCAGGAGATTCTGATCGCCGACGCGACGATGCAGCGTGGCGGGGTGCGGCTCGATCCGGTGACTGTCACCGGTCAGCGCGAGAAGCCAAGGCGCAACGACGCCGCGCCCGACATCAGCGGCACGGAGCGCGCGGTGAATCCCGCGGCGGTGCCGGCGGACCAGCAGGGTGATTTAGCGGCGATGGCCGCGTCGATCCCCGGCGTCACGCTGGTCCCCGGTGCCGACGGCGATCCGAGCGGCTTCTCGGTGCTCGGTCTTACGCCAGACCAGAGTGCGACGACGCTGAATGGAATGAACTATGGGTCGTCGAACATTCCGCGCGATGCGGGCGTGAACAGCTCGCTCGTGACCAATCCGTACGACGTGTCGCGCGGCGGATTCAGTGGGGGGCAGTTCAACATCCGGCCGCAGCCGGGCTCGAACTTCATCAGCCGGTGGGGCAGCCTGAATCTCGACGCGCCACAGCTGCAATGGACTGACACGCGCGGCCGCGCGCTCGGGCAGGAATACCGCAACCTCTCGTTGGGCGGCCGCGTATCGGGGCCGATCTCGTTCGACAAGGCGTTCTACAATTTCGCCTATCAGCTCGGCCGGCGCGGCAACGACCTGCACACGCTGCTCAATACCGATCCGATCGGCCTCGAGACCACGGGGCTCGCCGTCGATTCCGTGGCGCGTCTGCTTTCACTTCTGAACCGGTCGCAGGTGCCGCTCGTCATCGGCCGGCTGCCTTCCCAACGGGTGAGCGACCAGGGCTCGCTGTTCGGCACGTTCGACTTCGCGCCGCCGACATCGACCACGGGCCAGGCCGTCAACGTGACGATGAGCGGCAATTGGTCCAAGCAGACGCCGGCGTCGTCGCTCCAGGCCGAGCTCCCCGCGCACAGTGGCGACCGCACGAATTGGCAGACGACACTACAGGCGAGCCACAACGCCTATTTCGGCATCGGCATCCTGAGTGAAACGCAGCTCGGCGTCTCGGCGGGCCGCGCGTTCGGCGATCCGTATCTCGCCGAGCCGAGCGGATCGGTGCGTGTGACGTCGACCTTTCCGGAGACGGGCGACGTGGTACGGAACGTCGCGTTCGGCGGGAGCGCCGCGATCGGCGTGAGCCAATCGACGAACACCGTCGGCGCGACGAACGCGCTGTCCTGGTTCAGCACCAACAACAAGCATCGCGTGAAGCTGACGAGCGAACTGCGGCGCGATGGCTACGCCCAGGACCAGACGACGAATCTGCTCGGGAGCTTCGCGTACAACTCGCTCGCGGCGCTCGACTCCAACGTGCCGTCGATCTTCTCGCGTCAGCTGGCGCCGCGCGTACGCAACGGCAGCGACGTGGTCGGCGCGCTGTCGCTCGGCGACGCCTACCGCCGGAGCAGCAACGTGCAGTTCCAATACGGGGTACGGGTGGACGGCAACCGCTTTGGCGCGTCGCCGTCGCCGAACGCGGACATCGCCGGGCGTTTCAGCGTGCGGAACGACGAGGTGCCGAACCGCGTGTACGTGAGCCCGCGCGTCGGCTTTTCGTGGAGCTACGGCACGGCGGCGCAGATCGCCGGATTCGAGGGCGCCGTTCGCGGCCCGCGGGCCGTCGTGCGCGGCGGCGTCGGGATGTTTCAGAACGTTCCCGCGGCCATCCTGATCGGCTCGGCGATCGACAACACGGGACTGCCGGGCGCCGTGCAGCAGCTCGTCTGCATCGGCGGCGCCGTGCCGATTCCCGACTGGGCGGCGTACCGGCTCGATCCGTCACAGATTCCAACCCGCTGCGCCGACGGGAGCACCGGCTCCGTCTTCGCCAACTCCGCGCCCAACGTGACGATGTTCGACAAGAGCTACGTCGCGCCCCGCAGCCTGCGGTCGAACCTGCAGTGGAGCGGCGCGGTGCTCGGCAATCGCCTCAACGCGACGGTGGAAGGGGTCTTCTCGCTCAACATGAACCAGCCGAGCTCGGTCGACATCAACTTCGACGCGACGGCACGCTTCAGGCTCGCCGACGAAGGGAACCGCCCGGTGTTCGTGCAGCCGACAAGCATCGTGCCGGCGACGGGAACCATCGCCTCGTCCGACGGACGCGTGTCGCCTCTCTTCTCGCACGTGAACCAGTTGCGGTCCGACATGCGGTCGGAGAGCCGGCAGGCGAGCATCCGTATCTCCCCACTCGCCTTCAACACGAACTACAACTGGAGCCTCGCCTACGTCTATGCGAACGTGCGCGAACGCACGCGCGGCTTCTCGAGCACCGTCGCGAATCCGCTCGACGTCGAGTGGTCCCGCTCGCCGTTCGATGCGCGGCACCAGATCACGTACTCGCTCGGCTACAACGTCTTCGACTGGGTGCGCGTGAGCTGGTACGGGCAGTTCCGCTCGGGCACGCCGTTCACGCCGGCGATCGCCGGCGACGTGAACGGCGACGGCTACTCCAACGATCGCGCGTTCGTCTTCGATCCGGCGACGGCGTCGGATCCCGCACTCGCGGCATCGATGCGGTCGCTCCTGGCGAACGGCTCGGGCGTCGCGCGCGACTGTCTCGGCGCGCAGCTCTCGACGCTCGCCGCGCGGAACAGCTGCGAAGGGCCGTGGACGTCGAACGCGTCGATGAGCTTTTCGTTCAATCCACTCAAGGTACGGCTGCCGCAGCGTGCGACGCTGTCGTTCGCCGTCTCCAACCCACTCGGCGCGGCCGACCTCGTGTTGCATGGACAAGGCGGGCTCCGCGGCTGGGGCCAGCCTGCGTTGCCCGACCAGTCCCTGTTGTACGTGCGCGGCTTCGATCCGCTGGCGCAGCGCTACAAGTACGAGGTGAACCAGCGGTTCGGCGCGACGAGCCCCGCGCTCAACGCGGTGCGCACGCCCGTGACGCTGACGGCGATGATGCGGATCGACGTCGGTCCGTCGCGCGAGCGGCAGGCATTGACGCAGCAGCTCGACCGCGGCCGCAAGACGCCGGGCACGAAGACGCCGGAGAATTTTCTCAAGCTGATGTACGGCAGCGCGGGCATCCCGAACGCGATGGCGGCGGTTTTACGGCAGGCCGACACACTGCAGCTCACGGGCAAGCAGGCCGATAGCCTGGCGACGATCAACCGGTGGTACACGATCCGGCTCGACTCGATCTGGTCGCCGGTGGCAAAGTTTCTCGCCGACTTGCCGGACCACTACGACCAGGGGGAGGCGTATTCGCGCTACAAGCATGCGCGCGAGGCGTCGGTGGACTTGCTGATCACGCTCGTGCCGACGATCCGCGGCCTGCTGTCGCCGGACCAGCGCCGCAAGCTCCCCGACTTTCTGCTCGCGTACCTCGACACGCAGTATCTCGCATCGATCCGCTCCGGCACATCCGGCAATTCGGGATTCTTCCCCGCCGGTCCGCAGGGCGGATTCGGGGCCGGCGGAGGGGGGACGCAGACCATCATCGTGCGGTGAGCTCCTCATGAAAACGTAAGGCGTGAAGGCGTACGCTCTGCGACAGACCTCGACCGGCACTTACGACTTCACGCATTACGTTTTCGCCCGGCAACTCCACCCTCTCTCTCGGACCACCATGCTCACGACCATAATCTGCTCCACCGCTCTCGCGCTCTGCGCTTCGGTCGCCGGCGCGCAGAGTGCGCCCGGCGCCCCGCCGTCGACGCTTCCGCCCGTGCGCGCGCTCGGGCAGATCGTGCGTGCATCGACGCCGCAATTCGGGAGCGTCGCCGCGGTGCGCGCGCTGTCCAACGGCAATGTGGTGGTGAACGACATCACCGGCCGGCGCGTCGTGTTGTTCGACTCGACGCTCGCCAACGCGACGCTCGTCGCCGACTCGACGAGCGCGACGGCCATGGCGTACAGCGCCCGCGTCGGCGGACTGATCGCCTACCGCGGCGATTCGACGCTGTTCGTCGATCCGTCGTCGTTGTCGATGCTGGTGATCGATCCGGCGGGCAAGGTCGGCCGCGTCATGTCGGTGCCGAAGTCGCAGGACGCGACGTTCCTCATCGGCGGACCGTTCGGTTGGCCAGGATTCGACGCGCAGGGCCGGCTCGTCTATCGCACGATGATTCGCCCAAGACCGGGCCGCTCGCCGGACGGGAGCTTTGTTCCGCCCACGCCTGTCGACTCGGCGCCGATCATTCGCTTCGATCTCGACGCGCGCCGCGCCGACACGCTTGCCTACATCAAGGTGACGGCGCCGAAGATGAACGTCGCGCAGAGCGAGGGACGCGTCAGCATCACGACGATTGTGAACCCGCTTCCGATCAACGATGACTGGGCGCTGCTGTCCGATGGCCGCGTGGCGATCGTACGCGGCCGGGAGTACCGCGTGGACTGGCTCTCGCCCGACGGCGCGGTCACGAAGGGTCCGACGATTCCTTTCGAATGGCAGAAGCTCAGTGACGCGGATAAGGAGGCGATCATCGACTCCTCACGCAAAGTGATGGACGCGCAGCGCGCGCTCATGATGCGGACGGTGGTCGCCAACGGCGCCGGCAACGTGACCACGACCGTACCGGGCGGCGCGGGCGGTAGCCCGAGCGGCGGGGGCGCGACGTTCACGATTCGCACGGAAGACATCGGCGGCCCGCCGCGCGCGGGCGCTGGGCCGCCCGGCGGACCCGGGGGTCCCGGCAACCAAACCCTCCAGCTCCCTCCACTCAACTTCGTGTCGCCGAGCGAGCTGCCGGATTACCGGCCCGCCTTCCTGCTCAGCGGCGGCTCGGCGCGCGGCGACGCGGATGGCAATTTGTGGATTCGCACGACGCAGGTCGCGATCGGGGGACCGGTGTACGACGTGATCGACGGCAAGGGCCAGCTGATCGATCGCGTGGTGCTACCACCGGGACGGACGATCGCCGGCTTCGGCCGCGGCGGCATCGTGTTTCTCGCCGTGCGCGACGGCACGACCGGCGTGCGACTGGAGAAGGCCCGCCTGCGGTAGGCACGCTCCGGTACACGCTTGGGGGACGCATGAGCGGAACCTTGCGGAGAACGTTCAACCGCGAGGTTCCCCCATGCTCCGTTACGACTCCGAGAAGTATGCGCTCCTCAACACGCCGATCGAGACCGACCGGCACGTTGCCCGTGTCATCAGGTACCTCGATCCGCAGGCCGATGACCGTGTGCTCGAGGTGGGGTGCGGCCGCGGATTTCTAACGCGCCGCATCCAACTTCTCGCGCCGCACACCTGCGGCATCGACATCAATCCGCAGTGCATCGTGCACGCCGTCGCGCCGGCGCTGCGCGTGATGGACGCGATCGATCTTCAATTCGAGGACGAGCAGTTCGACAAGGTCTACTCGTTCCACGCGATCGAGCACATCGAGCGCGCCGACTTGGCGATGCGCGAGATTCACCGGGTGCTCGCGCCGGGCGGCCGGGCGCTGTTGGTGTATCCGGCCGAGCCGATTCGCGGCTTGTACGCAATGCCGGGCGCGTGGCTCGGATTCGGAAATCCACTCAAGGCGCGCGAGCTGCATGTGCACCGCTTCACGCCGCGCAAGCTCGCCGCCGTGGCCGAAGCGAACTGTCTCGTGCACGTCTCGAGCGCGTTCTCACTGTTCATCACACCGCAGTTCCTCACGCTGGTCGCGCGCGCGCCGGTCGCCCGCCGCGCGCCACGCGCGAAGCGGCGCACGGTGGCGGGCGCGGCGGCGCAATGACGGCGTCGCGCGCGTTACGGCGCGCGCTCGCGGCGCTCGGCGTGGTGGCGGTCGCGCTATTGCTCCTCCTCGCCGCGCGGCATGTCGACTGGCGCGTCGCGTGGGCCACGGCTCGCCGCGCCGACGTGATGCCGTGCGCACTGGGCGCGCTCTGCAGCGTGGCCTCGCTCGCCGCGAAGGGTGTTCGGTGGTGGATCATGCTGCGCGCCGTCGGCGCGCGCGCGCTCGGCCGCGCGATGCGCGCGACGTTCGCGGGCGCCGCGTTGAACGCCTTGGTCGTGGCGCAGG
>JBDUCS010000233.1:0-6647 GCA_040003335.1 Gemmatimonadaceae bacterium
CTCCTTCCACGTCATCTCGCGCCCTTTGCGCTTTCCCTTTTCCGTCAGCTTGATGCCGTCCGTCGAGATCGCAACGACGAACGGCGCGCCGTCCATGATGATCTCACGGCGCACTAAGGACGTCAGCTTGGTGGTCATCTGAGGGGGTAGGGGCTCGGGGCTGAGGATTGTGTGAGTCTTTCATGAGCTCGACAAGAGAAGCACATCATACAAAGCGTGCGTCCAGGCCGTGATGCCGAAGCCGCGCGTGAGGTAGAGCGCGCTGAACGCGACGCCGCCGATGGCGCGGAAGACGAACGACTGCAGTCCGAGCCTGTCGCCGAGCGGGCCGACGTAGTGGGCCGCCGAGAAGAGCACGGCCCCGACGAGCGTCGCAAAGATACCGGCGGACAGGCGCTTCCACCCGAAGACGGCACGCGCGATCCACGAGAGTGCCGAGACGAGGAGCACGCGAAACAGGAGCTCCTCGTACAGTCCGGCGCCGAGCGAGACGACGAACTTGGTCGTCCCGTCGAGCTGCTGCGCATCGCCGGCGATTGCCAGCGCGTGCACCGATCCCAGGAGCCGCGCCGTCAGCGTGCCGACGACCAGCCCGAACGCGAGCGCGTAGCCGACCGATTCGGCCGACATGCCCAGGAAAACGGCCGTCCGTACCCCGCCGTTCGCGCGCACATCGCGGCGAATGAGCAGAAGGCTGATGACGATCACGACGCCGAGGAACACCATCGAGCCGTACGCGCCGGCGACGAGCGAGAAGATCGATCGGAGCATCACGTCGGCGCCGTTGCGCACGTCGCCGAGCGGGCCGCGGCCGGGCCGCATCGCGGCGAGCACCTCGTAGAGCACGAGGAGGGGGAGCGCAAAGACGAGACTATAGCGCGGCGATCGCGCGGCCGCCCAATACGACTGGGCAGATCTCGACGAGAGCGACGGAGCGGTCACGATGGGCATCTGCTACCTCGGTGAACGGTGCGGTGCGCGGAGTAGCGGGCCGCGTCCCACCGTTCCCTACGAACGAAACGCCTCCCGGACGTCAACGATCCGGAAGGCGGGCGCACTGGGGGAGCAGGAGGCAGGATTTGCACCTGCATCTCGACACTGGAAGCATCGCGCTCTGGAGTTGAGCTACTCCTGCACGCTGGAAAACTATCATCTCGTAGCGAGGAGTGGCACGAGTGCAGTCAACGAATCGCGACGAGAACGCGAGTCGGCGGAAAGATGAAGGGCGTGACGCCGAGGGTCCGGACGTCGCGCGCGCCGGCGGCGCGGAGGTCGTCCGCGTATTCGCCGACGTGAGCGATGTCCATGATCGCGATCGCGCCGCCGGGACGGACGACGCGCGCGATCTCGTCGATCGCGCGCCGCCGATCGGCGCGACTCTCCACGTTGTGGATCGCGAGGCTCGACACGACCGCATCGAACGATGCGTCGGGGAACGGCAGGTCGCGCATGTCACCATTGCGAACGTCCACCCGGTCCGCGACGCCCTCGGCGGCGGCGTTGGCCAGCGTCGCGTCGCGGCTGTTGCTACCCTGGTCCTTCTGCGACCAGAGGTCGACGCCGGTGGCGCGCCCGCGCGGCACACGCTTGGCGGCGCCGATCAGCATGAGCCCGCGCCCGCAACCGATGTCGAGCACCGACGCGGTCGGATCGAGCGCGATCCGGTCGAGGAGTCGGTCGCGCGCGCGCAGCTTGCCCACGCGGCTACTGACGACCATCATTGCGCCCGAGAGCAGGAACGACCCGCCCATCCAGAGCATGGCGGTCCCGAGTCCGGCAAGGCGATGGGGGGGCGCGCCGAGATGGCTAGCGGCCAACCCAGCGAGGACGATGGCGGCGCCGCCGAGCACGAAGGTGCGAACGATGCCCGGCGCATCGAGTCCGTAGTCGGCCCCTCGGGTCACGGTTGGCTCTCTCTCGCGCGGCGTGCGGGTGAACTCGTTAGGCACTCGTTGCAGCGGGCGCACCGGCTGCGCCACAACGGTAGCGTCACGGTCGGGGAGCGTCCAGATGATCCGCGAGCACATCTTCACTTCGCATCCGACGCGCGACGGCGGCTTCCGCTGGCGAAGCCGCGAGCCGTCGCGGCTGGAGGGCTTCAGCGACGCCGTCTTCGCGTTCGCCGTGACGCTGCTCGTCGTGTCGCTCGAGGCGCCGAAGACGTTCGACGAGCTCCTGGTGACGATGCAGGGGTTCCCCGCCTTCGTCGTCACGTTCGCGCTCCTCGTGCTCATCTGGCACGCGCAGTACACGTGGTTCCGCCGCTACGCGCTCGACGACGCGGTGACGACGGTGCTGACGATGGCATTGCTCCTCGTCATCCTCTTCTTCGTCTATCCGCTCAAGTTCTTTACCGCGTTCACCGCCGAGGCCATCCGCGCGCGAGGGTTGCCCAATACGCATCTCGCTGACGGCCGGACGGTGCCGATGCTCGCCGGCGGCGAGCAGTTTCTGCAGGTCGCGTCGATCTACAGCGCCGGGTACGCGGCGATCTTCGGCATCTTCGCGCTGATGTACTGGCACGCGTGGCGGCGGCGCGCGATGCTCGATCTCAGCGGCGTGGAGATGATCGAGACACAATACAGCTTTCTCGAGCACGCGCTGCACACCGGCGTCGGCCTGCTGGCGATCGTCATCGCGCTCGTGTTCCAATCACCGCTGGCGATGTTCGCCTATTTCCTGATCGCACCGCTGCAGATGATGCAAGGCACGCTGCGAGGACGGGCGAGACGGAAGTTCGAGGCGCAGTCGTCAGCCGCCGCTCATCCGTCGCCAGACGCTGTCACGCCGGCCGACGTCGTTGCGACGGTAGCCGCCGTCGACGGGGACAATACGACGCCAGCGTAGAACGGCGGCGGTCGAGCGTTTACACGGGGCCCGGCCGAACATAGGAAACGATATTCTCCCATTCGCTCGCGTCCGACCGCGCGACGACGGCGACGACGGGCTCCGTGTCGCTCGCGTTGAACACCTCGTGCGGAACGCCCGGCTCGATGTAGATGAAATCGCCGGCGACATTCTCCACCACGGTCGTGAGCCCCTCGCCGTACTCGTGCCGCACACGCCCGGCGAGGATATAGAGCATCACCTCGAAGCCGACGTGGATGTGGGCCCGCGCCACTCCACCCGGCGGAATCGTCGCCACGTTCATCGACAGCTCCTTCGAGCCGACGTTCTTGGCGGACATCCCCGTCTTGTAGTGGATGCCGTTCCAGTCGCGGTTGTTGCCGCTGCCGCGAACGACGCTGATGCCGTCTCGGTGCTCCACCGTCCCCAACAGCGCCTCGCGGTCGATCATCGATTCTCCGGTGAGCTCAGTTTGGAGTTCGAGAGTTCGAGAGTTCGAAGTTTGTAGTTCACGGGCTTTAGAACGTTATCCCCACCGTCACCGGCACGTACGTGATGGCCGCCGACCCCCCGCCCGACGAGATGCGGTGCGCGCGCGCTTCGGCCGAGACGCTCAAGCCAGCCAAGCCGAACTTTACGCCGACTCCACCGTTGAAGCCGAATCGCGTCGCGCTCGTGCAGCCGCTCTCCGTGCAGGCGACGTTGTACGCCCCCGCGCCGCCGATCAGATACGGGGTCACGATGATCGGCACCGTAAGGCCGTAGACGATGTTGCCGGTCCCCGAGAAGATGCGAATGGCCGTCGTCGTCGTGGCGCCGGTCAGCGTGCGATTGGCCGAAAAATGATCGTACGAGCCCTCGGCGCGAAATCCGATCGGGATGCCCGGCAGCCCGACGGCGAGCGACACCGTCCCCTGATAGCCGACGCTGTACGCGTCGGAGAACGAACCGAGCGGGAAGGCCGGCCCGCCGGATGCGCCGAAGATGAATTGTGCGCGCGCTCGGGCGGGAATCACCGCGGCGAGCGCGGCCGCCGCGGCGAGTAGTGCAATGCGTCTCATGCCTGCTCCGGTTGCTCGGGGTCCCGGGAAAGATGTCCTCCGGCGTGGCGCCACACTACGGCTACCCGGCGGCGCAGCGTTCAAACCGTTCGCACGCGCGCACTGTCAGACCAGCCAGACACGTACCACGTACCACGCCGCCCCTCCGGAGATCGCCCATGCGCTCGCTGATGCTTGCCCCGCTCGCCCTGCTCCTCGCCGCCGGCTCCCTCGCCGCGCAGGAGCGTGGTCGCGATGACTCCACCTTCGTCTGGTCCGGCGCGATGGCGCCCGGCACGACGCTTTCGCTGCGCAACATCGCCGGCGAGATCGAGGTCCGCGAAGCGTCCGGGGCGACCGCGGAGGTACGCGCCGAGAAGCGCTGGAACGGGCGCGCGAATCCGCGCGACATCGCGTTCGACGTCCGCGTCGAAGGGAAGACGACCTCCATCTGCACGGTCTGGCGCGGCGACAGTCCGTGCGACGGAAACGATCGCCACAACTACAACTCGGACGACGACGAGCGCGTGAGCGTGCGCTTCACGGTCACGCTCCCGAAGGGCGTCGCGCTGCTGGCGCGCACCGGCAACGGCGCGGTGTCGGTGGAGAAAGCGTCGGCCGCGGTAGAAGCGTCGAGCGGGAACGGCCGTGTGCGGGTGAGCGACGTCGCTGGCGACGTCGTCGCCCGCAGCGGCAACGGCGACGTGGCAGTCGATCGCGTCACCGGGCAAGTCTCGGCGCGCTCCGGCAACGGCGACGTGCGCGTGTCGACGGCGAGCGGCCCCGTCAACGCGTCGTCGGGCAACGGCACGATTCGCGTGCGGATGGACGCACTGAAGGGTGATGGCGACATGGAGTTCCGCACCGGCAACGGCTCGGTGATCCTCGAGCTCCCGAAGGACTTCGCCGGCGAGATCGACGCATCGCAGGGCGGCGGCGCCGTCCGCAGCGATTTCCCAATCACCCTCTCCGGCCCGGTCAACCTGCGTCACCTGCGCGGCACGATCGCCGGCGGCGGCCGGCGTGTCCGATTGTCCTCGGGCAATGGTGGGATCGAGTTGCGGAAGATCGACTAGCGGGGACAAGAATCCGCTGTTCCTTCCTCGCTCTTCTCTGACAGGCGATCGGTTGCTAGCCCCGCACCCGGGAGACTTCTTTCGAACGTCCCGCTCTCGGAGCTCGTGTTGCGCGCCATTGTTCTCAAGAGCGCCGCGCTCGTCATTGGCGCTCTCGTCACGCTCGGTCCGGGTGTGCCCCGGCTTAAGCGGCTGTTCACGCCGCAACAGCAACAGCCTCAGCAGGCGCAATCGGTCGATGCGCTCGGTGACCTCCGCAAGGAGATCGAAGCGCGCAACGCGGTGATGACCGATGGTCTGCGCCGCGGCGACCTCCTCGGCGTCGCCCGTGTGTACGAGGACGACGGCCAGATCCGCGGCCCGCAGATTCGCGTGAAGGGTCGCGCCGCGATCGACGAGTACTACACGGGAATCAAGGGCGCCAAGGACTGGAAGCTCGAGGTCCAGGAGGTCGGCGGCACGCGGGAATCGGCGTGGGAGATCGGGCGCTCGACGCTGGCGCAGGTGAACGGCGACGGCCAATGGCACAAGTCCGCCGTCGACTTCGTGATGATCTGGAAGCGCGACCCGGCCGGGCAGCTGCGCGTGCATCTGGAGATCTATAATTTTGCCTACTGATCGCGCGCGCGGGTGATCGCGCCGCGTGGTCGCTCGGCGGCGTATAACTTCTCGGCATGAGCGCCCCGCGCCGCTGGCTTCGCTACTTCGCGCCACTCGCCTCGATCGCGATTCTCGCCATCGCGCTCAACGCGCTCCGCCATCTCCTGGCGGCGGTGTCCCTCAGCGACGTGCTCGAGGCGTTCCGCCACGTCGCGCCCTCGCGCATCGCGCTCTCGCTCCTCTTCGCCGCGGCCGGCTACGCTGCGCTCGTCGCGTACGACGTGCTGGCCTTCTCGCACGAGGGCACCCGCATCACGCTGCGGCGCACAGTCCTCACCTCCTTCATCGCCAACGCGCTGAGCCAGAGTCTGGGCTTCACCGTCATCCTGGGCGGTGCCGTGCGCTACCGCATGTACTCGGCGTGGGGACTCGACGGGCGGCAGATCGCGCAGTCGGTCGCCTTTACGGGCATCACGCTCTGGCTCGGCGTGCTCACGGTCGGCGGCGTGGTGCTGGCGACCGATCCGCGGGCCACGCCCGCGATGCTTCACTTGCACGTGCCGTCGCTCCGGCCGATCGGCTGGGCCTGCCTGGCGATCGTCGCCGCGTACCTCGCGCTCGCGGCCGTGCGGCGCGCGCCGATCGTCGTACGCGGCCGCGCGTTCGAGCCACCATCGCTCGGTGTCGCGCTCACGCAGGTCGGCCTGTCGTCGGTCGACTGGATCTTGATGGGCAGTGTGCTCTACGTCTTTCTTCCGCCCGAGTCGCACGTCCCGTTTCTCAGCTTCATCGGCATCTTCCTCCTCGGGATGACTGCGAGCCTCATCAGCCACGTGCCCGGCGGACTCGGCGTCTTTGACGCCATTGCGGTCGCGCTTCTTGCGCCGTGGGCGCCGGCGGCGGCAGTGGTCGCCTCGCTCGTGGCGTACCGCGTCGTCTACTACATCCTTCCGCTCGCGACGGGGCTCGTATGCCTCGCCCTCTACGAGACCGACCGCCGCCGCACGCGCGACCGGCGCGCCGCCCCCCGCCCCGCCTCGCCACGACGGGCCGGCGAACGCCCCTAGCGGTCCGAACCCTCCGG
>JBDUCS010000234.1:0-6586 GCA_040003335.1 Gemmatimonadaceae bacterium
TGACGGCGTGGGTCGTGAGCCAGACGAGCCGGTTCAAGGCGGCCCGCATGGGCGCGGGCTTGTCGGACTTGCAGAGCATGTACGGGACGACGGACATCCCGGGCTACATCGGCACGTTCTTCAGCGGAATGCCTACGAAAGCGACGCTCGATTTCTATCGCGCGCGGTCGGCGATCACCTTCGTCGACAACGTCACGACGCCGCTCCTCATCCTGCAGGGCGGGAGCGACGAGCGCGTTCCGATCGGCCAGTCGATGGAATACTTCCGCGCGCTCAAGGACCGCGGCAAGACGGTGGAGCTCGTCTTCTATCCGCGCGAGGGACACGGACTGGGCGAGTACTATCACCAGATGGACAAGGTTCAGCGCGAGTTCGACTGGATCAATCGCTATACGCTGCACCGCGACGCGAAGACGCCCGTGCTCTAGGATGTGAGACGCGCACGCACGGAATGTTTCCCGTGCGTGCGCGCCCGCACCTTATCTCCCGCAGCGCGTTCATCAGTGAGCGGGAGCGTCCTTCGATCCGCCGACCGCCGGACCTCGGCTGTAGACCAACTCGCCGCCGACGTAGACCCGTTCGACCCAGCTCTTGATGCTGAGCACGGGCCCGTCGATCACGATCACATCGGCATCCTTCCCAGGCTCGAGGCTTCCGACGCGATCGGCGACGCCCAGGATCTGCGCAGGAGCAAGCGTCACGGCGCGCAGCACCGCGTCGTCGGAGAGACCATAGCCAGCGGCGATCGCGGCATCGATCAGGAGCCACTTGCCCGTCACGCCGGACGCAATCGCGCCGAGTCCGTGCGAATAGCTGGCGATGGCGAATGGGACTCCAGCCGCGGCGAGCCGCGCGGCGTTGCGCTCATCCGGCGCCGGGTACTCGCGCCGGTCCGGTATCTCCTCGCCCGAGATGTACGGATGCGTCACCGGTCCGAGGATCACCGGAATCTTCTTCGACGCGAGCAGCTCCTTCACCTGGTACGCCTGGGCGCCGCCGTCGATGATCAACTCGAAGCCGAACTCCTCGCTGAGCGCGATCGCTCCGCGGATGTCGGTCACGGTGTTGGCCTGCACGCGCACCGGCATCTCGCGGTGCAGCACGCGCGCGAGCGCGTCGTTGCCCAGGTTGCGCGCCGGCGGCGATGCCTTCGCGCGATCGGCGTCGGGCCGCGTCTCGAACGCCTTCAGCGAGCGGTCGTACTCCTGGGCGCGCACAAAGGCCTGCCGTAGTAGCGCGATCAAGCCGGAGTGCGTGACCGGCGAGCGCTGCTTGGCACGGAACGTCTTGGTCGGTCCGATGCCAATGTTGACACCGAGCGATGCCGGCTCGCGAACGATGAGCGCGGCGATCGAGGATGCCGCGGTCTTCACGACCGCGCCCTGGCCGCCGACGATCGTCGCATCGCCGGCGCCGATGTGCTGCGTCGTCACGCCGCCGGTGAGGAGCTCGCGCGCGCGGCCAGCGCCAGCGCCGCCGGCGAATCCCTCACCGGTCGGATCGTAGTCGTTGATGACGCGGAGCTCGGGCGTGATCGGCTCGGCCGTCTCGTTCAGGTCCTGCGCGTCGATGCCGTAGTACGTCGCCGCATCGACGAGTCCAGGCATGACGAACTTTCCTGTGACGTCGATGATCGTTGCGCCCGACGGGATCGCGATGCCGGCGCCGACGGCGACGATCTTCCCGTCACGCATCACGATCGTGCCGTTCGCGATCGCCGGTCCGCTAATGGGCAGGATGGTGCCGCCACGCAGCGCGACGGTGGTCTGCGCGCCTGCGCCGCCCGCGAGGTGGGTGAGCGCGCCGACAAGGGCCGCCGCGCACCGGAGGGCCGTGCCCATGCACCTCATGGCCGCTCCTGGGGATCCTGCGACCGGTCGTACGCCAGGCGGCCGCCGACGTAGACGCGATCGACGCGTGTCCGCGGCTCGTACCACGGGCCGTTGAGCACCACGACGTCGGCATCCTTCCCGGGCTCGATGCTTCCGACCCGGTCGGCGACGCGCGCGATCGTCGCTGCGTTGATCGTCGCGCCCTTGAGCGCCTCTTCCTCGGGGAGGCCGTAGCGCATGCCGAGCGCGGCACAGTAGCGGAACCACTTCGTCGCGATCACGGGATCGTCAGTGTGGAACGCGAACAGCACGCCGGCTTTCCAGAGGGTGTACGCGCTCCGCATCACCTCTTCCTTCATCCCGATACGGACGAACAGCGGCATGCCGACGACGGAGACTCTGCGCTTGGCGATCTCATCCGCCACCTTGTAGGCCTCGGTCGCGTGGTGCAGTGCGAGGTCAAAGCCGAATTCGTCCTTCAGATGGAGAATCGCGAGAATGTCGGCGGCACTGTGCACGTGTGCGCGTATGTAGTCCTCGTGACGCAGCACGCGGGCGACGTTCTCGAGGCCGAGATCGCGGGCGGGCGGCGCGCCTTGCTTGCCGTTCAATTCCCAACGCTTGAGCGACCCATCGTACTCGCGTGCCCGTACGAACAGCGCGCGCAGCCCGGCGGTCACGGCCATGCTGGTGTTCGGGGGCCGGTTGAGATTGCCCTTGCGCCCCATCGCGACCTTGAGTCCGCCGTTCGCCAGGAGAATACGCGACGCCATGTCCGCGCCGAACGTCTTCACCACCGCCGCCTCACCGCTGGTCACTTCACCGCTTCCCGGGCCGGTCACGACGGTCGTCACGCCGCCGCTCACCGCCGCCGCCCACGATGGATCGTCGGCGCGCAAAACGTCGACCATGCGATTCTGCGGCGCGTACGACACGGCGTTCTCGTTCAAGTCCTCTGGGTCGGCGCCGATGTGCGAGTGGTTATCGATCAGTCCGGGGATGACATCCTTCCCCGTCGCATCGATGACCGTCGCGCCGGCCGGCACGGGCACGTTCGCGCCGACCGCGACGATGCGTCCGCGCTGCATCACCACGATGCCGTTGGCGATCGGAGCGCCGGCCGCCGTGTGCACCGTTCCGCCGCGCAGCACGATCGTCTGGTCGGCTTGGGCGCCGAGCGGCGCGAGGGGCAGCACGCCGATCGCAAGCGCGGCTACGCGAGACAGCCGTTGCATCGAGCTCCTCCAGAACCGGCGCGAAGGTGCGCCATTGCCACGAGATCGGGTCGTACGCCGAGCGGAGAGTCGTCCCGTGAGTCGGACAGTCCGCGAATCCGAGGGCGGCATTCGCGGCTAGTGTAAGAATGCTTGGAAACCGCCACAAGAGTAGCGCGGCATCTGGGCCGCACAGCGCGGCTCGCCCCGCGTCGCGTCTCCGAGAGCGTCGTCGTCTCGCTCTCGAATTAGCGATGAAGCTCATTCGCCACGGGCGACGACGAGCGACGCGGACCGTTCGGCGCCGGCGCTCCCTTCATTCATACGATCTTGACGCGCGGCCGCTAGCGCAACTAGTGTCTTGCCATACGCGTCGACAGCCTCACGCTGAGCCGTGCTCGTCATGCGGGATATGATGAATTCGTGTCTATCCGGCGGAAGGCCCAGCCCGGCTTCGACGTTGTGCTAGCACTGCTTCCCGTTTCCGTCTGGAGGGATCGATGCACCCGTATGCTGGTCGGACAGTGCTCATCTCGTTTCTCGGGATGATCGTCGTTCCAACGCCGCTCGTCGCGCACGCGGCGACACCGCGCCCCTCGACTACCGTGCCGCACTCGGCGGTCTTCGCCGGCACGATCTCAGGCAAGATCACCGACAAGTCGACCGGCGAAGCGGTCACCTCCGCGCAGGTGGTGATCAACGGTACGCGCTTCGGCGCGCTGACCGACAATGGCGGCAATTTCTCGATCCGTAACGTGCCGGCGGGAACGGTCACCCTGCGCACGATTCGCATCGGCTACCAGCCGCAGACGAAAACCGTCACGGTCTCCGATGGCGGTGACGTCCGGGCCGATTTCGCGCTCGATCGCGCGACGGCGCTCCTGGAAGAAGTGGTGACGACGGCCACCGGCGAGCAGTCGCGGCGCTCGTTCGGCAACGTCGTGGCCACGATCAAGGCGGACTCGCTCGCGCAGCTCGCCCCGGTCACCAGCGTCAACGAGATGTTGGAGGGACGCACGTCGGGCTTGCAGATCATCCAGGCGTCTGGCCAAACCGGCGCGTCGTCGTTCATCCGCATTCGCGGCACGAGCTCTCTCTCGCTCTCCAACGAGCCGCTCGTGATCATCGACGGCGTCCGATACGACAACAATACGCTGCCCGGCGGCCTCGGCAACACGACCACGCAGCGCATCAACCGGTTGAGCGAGCTCAACCCCGAGGAAGTCGAATCGATCGACATCATCAAGGGCCCGTCAGCGGCGGCCCTATATGGGACGGCGGCCGCCAATGGCGTGCTGGTCGTCAAGACGAAGCGCGGCCACCAGGGGAAGGCGGAATGGAATGCCTTCTTTGAGACTGGTCGGGTGACGCAGCCCTCGAGCTTCGAGCCGAACTGGCGCAGCTGGGGCCACAATCTGAGCTCCGGCGGCGTGCCGACCGGCGGCGTCGTTCAATGCAAGATCGTCGCGTCCTCGCTGCGCCAGTGCATGGTGGACAGCCTCACCAACTTCAATCCGTACCTGGCGGCCGAAGCCAAGCCGTACAAGTCGCAGCCGCGCTACCTCGCGGGCGTGCAGGTCTCTGGCGGCTCCGACTTGCTGCGCTATTTCCTCAGCTTGACACAGGAAAACGAAACGGGTCCGTATCAGATGCCTGGCTTCGAGATTGCCCGCCTCACGACCGAGCGTGGCGTGTCGCCGCGTGGCCAGCAGATCCATCCGAACCAGCTCAAGCAGACGAGCGTACGCGCGAACTTCTCGCTCAACCTCGCGAAGAACGCCACACTCGATGTCTCGACGGCGTACTCCGACCGCACCCTCTACACGCCGTTCGACGGCGGATTCTTCGCCGGCATGACCTTCCAATACATGACGGCGGCCGGCTTCAAGACGGCGACCAACGGAACCCAACGCGAATTCGTCGGCGACATTTTCTCGATCGAGCAGAAAACAGCCGACGCGCGCTTCACCGGGAGCGCCGCGCTGAATTGGACGCCGATCGATTGGCTCCAGCTCCGCGCCGTCACCGGCATCGATCAAACCAACCAGTACAACTACCGCCAGCAGCTGAACGCGGAAGGAACGCGCGTGGGCGTGGCGTGGGGGCCGGTCGGACAGGAAGGCGGCAAGGACCTCAGCCGCTCGAACAACCTTCGGTACTCGGTGGACCTCGGCGCGACGGCGAGCAAGGCGCTCACTTCCGCGTGGAGCTCCAAGACGACCGTCGGCGGGCAATGGTTCAAGGATGAGCTGTATCAGGAAGACGGCGAGGGCTACGGTCTCCCGCCGGGCGTCTCGTCGCCGAATTCGGCGCGGCAGCGTTTGTCGTGGGAGTTCACGACGGAGAACGCGCAGTACGGGGCGTTCGTGGACGAGGCGTTGAGCTGGCACGATCGCCTCTTCCTCACCGGCGGCGTGCGCACGGACCAGAACAGCGCGTTCGGCCGTTCCGTCGGCAGAACGGTGTACCCGCGGGCATCGGCGTCATACGTGATCTCCGAAGAAAACTGGTTCCCGCGCGTTCCCAAGCTCAATCGCGCGCGCTTGCGCGCGGCGTGGGGGAAAGCCGGCGTGCAGCCGAGCACGATTGCGGCGCTCCAGTTCTTCGGCGCGACGACGTATCCGCTGGGCGGCGCCGAAGTACCGGGCGAGCGCATCGCGTCCATCGGCAACTCCGGACTGCGTCCCGAGGTGACGACCGAGCTCGAGTTCGGCACCGACCTCGGCTTTTTCAGGGACCGCCTGGCGATCGAGGCGACGTACTTCAACAAGAAGAGCAAGGACGCGCTCTTCCTGAACCCGCTACCGCCGTCGTTCGGCACGAGCATCGGCTCGGCGGCACCGTCGCAATGGGTGAACCTGGCGCAGGTACGCAACCGCGGCGTCGAGCTGGCCGTCGACGCGCAGTTGCTCACGGCGCGCATGCTCTCGTGGGATGTGCGATTGAACGGGTCCCACATCAACAACAAGCTGGTCGACGCGGGCAGCGTGGCGCTCGCCACGCCACCCGGCGCACGCAACGTGGTCGGGTACCCGCTCTTCGGCTTGTGGGACAAGCCGATCCTCGGATACAAGGATCTGAACGGCGACGGCATTCTGACGGAGAACGAAATCACGGTCGGCACGACGGACGCCTTTCGCGGAGCGACGTTGCCGGTGTGGGAAGCGGGGCTCACGAACACGTTCGGCCTGTTCAACAACCGCATCCGCGTCTCCGCGCTCCTCGACTACCGCGGCGGTTTCTACAACCAGTGGGGCTATCAGAACCAGCGGTGCGGATCGAGCGGCAATTGCCGCGCGGTGAACGATCCCAAGGCGCCGCTCGCCGACCAGGCCGCGGCGGTGATGGCCAACAGCTCGACCCACAAGACGGTCTGGGGATTCTTTGTTCCCAACGACTTCATTCGGTTCCGCGAGATGTCGGTTTCGTTCAACCTCCCGGAGCGTTTCACGAAACAGTTTTTGCGCAGCCGCTCGACGAGCGTGGTGCTCAGCGGGCGCAACTTGGGCACGCTGTGGACGAAGTATCCGGGCCTCGATC
>JBDUCS010000235.1:0-6582 GCA_040003335.1 Gemmatimonadaceae bacterium
GGACCCAACGAAAGTGCTGCAGGTCGGTGCTGGCAACGGTGAGGCCGCCATGCGCCGCATCGTTGCCGAGTCCGCCGACGATTACACCGTCAGCGGCCAGCGCGATGGCGCCGGCGCCCCGCTCGAGCAGTCCGTACGGTACGTGCAGCGACGAGTTGAAGAGCGGGTCGACCTTGAACAGCCCGCCGCCGCGGGTACCGAGCCATACCTCGTTGGCGTCGGGAACGAGTGCGCCGCTTGAGATCGGCCACGACGTGAGCGATGCGTCGCGCGTGAGGAGCGCGGCGAACGAGCGGAGCTGCGGATATTTCTCGAGGACGTCGCGCAATCCGTTGGCGCCCAGGCGCGACGCGGGCGGCGGGAGCATCGCCGTCGTGACCGGCACGGCGGAGCCGGTGCGTGACACGAGGAACCACTGCCCCGAGCTCCGCACGTAGGCGCCGCCGATCGGGTTGCGGCGGTCGAACAACAGGTCGTCGGGAAGACCGGGTACGATGGCGCTCGACTCGAGATCGAATCCGTTGCGCACGAACACGACGGCGCCCGGGAGTCCGATCCACACGCCGTCCTCGACGGGATCGCCCGCCATCAGCGCGATCTGTCCACTCACGAACGGCGTGCGCAGCGACAGCGGCGGCTGCCACGCGCCAAACTGCCGGTCGTAGATCGCGACCGCGTCCGGCGTCGCGGCATACACCGACCGCTGCGACGCGGCGACGGCGACGATGTTGGCGAAGCTCGACACGAGCACGCGCTCCTCGCGCCGCGAGCCGAGCGAGCCGGGTGCACCGAGGGCGTTGCCGCCGGAGGCGCACGCCGCGCAGAGGAGCGCCAGCGCCGCCGCGCGCGCCATGGTCACGATTCGTCGCCCGCCGGCGGCAACTCGGCGAGAACCGGCGCCGCAAGGGATGCCTCGCGGCGCCAGACCAGTGCGAGCGCCTCCTCGACGTCGGCGAGCGTGACGCCACGAACGGTGCGGCCGGCGCCGGCGATCTCCGCGGCGCGTCCATGCGCCCACGCCGCGCACGCCGCCGCCACGTGCGCATCGCCGATCTGCGCGAGCAGCGTGCCGGCGATGCCGGCGAGAATGTCGCCGCTCCCGCCGGTGGCCAGTGCCGGCGTTCCGGCGGCGCTGACGATCGTCTCGTGACCGGGACTGGATACGACCGTCGGCACGCCCTTGAGCATCACGGTCGCACCGAGCTGGGCCGCGACCTCGGCGCCGATGTCGAACCGGCGCGCGAGCACGTCGCGCACCTCGCAGCCGAGGAGCCGCGCCATCTCCGCGGCGTGCGGCGTGATGATCGCCGGCCGTCCGGCGAGCACGTCGCGCAGCTTGGGGATGCGCTTGCTGAAGATGTTGAGCGCGTCGGCATCGACGACGACCGGCCCGCGCCACGCGCGCAGCATGCGCAGTATCGCGCGCTCGATCTCGTCGCCCGATCCCATACCCGGCCCGATGACGACGGCGTCGGCCCAATCGGCGAAGAGCGCGTCGATCTCCTCGTTGGGCGCGTCGCCTCCCGGCCAGGGGCGGGCGAGCGCCGTCGGCACGGCCGTCTGCACGACGGCGACGTTCTCGGGCGCGACGATCATGCGCACGATGCCGACGCCCGTGCGCATCGCCGCGCGCGCCGCGAGCATCGGCGCGCCCGCCATGCCCAGATGGCCGCCGACGATGGCGATCTTCTTCCGCGTTCCTTTGTGCGCATCGGCCGCGAAGGGCGGCACGTGCGCGCGCACCCATGCACCGTCGGCGAGCCGCGGCGCGCCATGGCCGGCGTCCGCCACGCCGATGTCGAGCGCGACGATGCGCCCGGCGTTGCCGCGCGCCACGAGGAGTCCGCGCTTGACGGTGGCGAAGGTGAGCGTGCAGTGCGCGCGCACAGCCAGCGTCGCTTCGCCGGTCGTCGCGTCGATACCGCTTGGCACATCGAGCGCGACGATACTCGCTCCGTGGTCGCGCGCCGCGTTCGCGCGGCGGATGCCGTCGGCTACCGCGCCGCGTGGCTCGCCGCGCGCGCCGGTGCCGAGGAGTCCATCGACGACGAGGCCAGGCCGCTCGATGCCGGCGGCGATGGTGCCGTCGCGCAGGGCATCATCGCGTTCGGCGCGCGCATCGTCGCCGCGCGGCTCGCCCGCCTGGTGGACGCAGACGCGCGCGCCGCGCGCCGCGAGGAGGCGCGCCACCCCCCACGCATCGCCGCCGTTGTTGCCGGGTCCGGCGAGCACGAGCACGCCGCTCGCCATCGCGTCGCCGTATCGCTCGGCGATCTGGCTCGCGGCCGCCGCGGAAGCGCGCTGCATGAGCATCCGCGCCGGCGTGCCCGCGGCGATCGCCGCAGCGTCGCGCGCGGCGGACTGTTCCGCGGTGGTGACGCGCGGCACGGCGGGCATTTCGCTCATGGCCGGCGAACGGACGTGGGATGCATGGGCTCGAGGCTCGGGTCCCTGCGGAGTGTGCTTGATCGAGCCCGATCACTCAAGGCTTGCGATGTACGCGATCGCGCGCCAGCCGAGTTACTTGCTGCTCGGTCCGATCGCGCGGCCGAAGCTGATCTCGCCGTTGTCGGTGCGGATGTTGATGCCGCAGTCCGGATTGCTGCAGACCCACGCCTTGTAGGTGATCGAGGCGCCGTCGCGTCCGCAGTCGCTGAGAGGGAGAAGCGTTCGAATTTCCGGCACTGACGAATTGCCGTCAGATCATCGGCGCAACGCCCCACGGATAGTCGCGGTCGAAGGCGCGGTCGAAGTCGAAGACGTCGGCGAACTCGTCGCGCGTGTCGTTGGGTTGGCTGATGAGGAGGCCGAGATCGACGAGCGTGAAGACGATGTCGCCGATGTCGGAGGTGCAGCGGACGCCCCAGTGCTCGAGCACCATGCGAGCGACGACGCCGTAGCGCTCGAGGGCGAGGTCGCGGCAGGCGCCGGCGAGCTCGCGGCCGCAGATGTGCCGGCGCTCGGGGAGCCGCGCCTGGCAGTACTCCAGTGCGGCCAACACGAACAGGTACGCGTTCTCGTGGAACCGCGGTTCGCGCGCGCGAATGCGGTCCATGATGCCATCACGAAAAGCGAGCTGTGACAAAGGGCTAGGGACTGGGGACTAGGGACTTGGGGCGATGGACGAGCGGCTGTCGTGCCTGTTTACGCGGTACCTTCGGCCAATATCGGGGGGCGAATCGACAATTACAACTCATTTACAACTCATTTCGAGCTTTCGAGGTAGAGCGGGAAGCGGTTCGCTAGAGTGTGCACTTCGGCGCGAAGCGATGCGACGGACTTTTCGTCGTCCTTCGCCTTGAGCGCGCGGTCGATCAGATCGCCGATCAATTTCATCTCCGGCTCCTTCATGCCGCGCGTCGTGACGGCCGGCGTGCCGATGCGGATGCCGCTCGTCACGAAAGGCGACTGCGTCTCGCCGGGCACGGTGTTCTTGTTCGTCGTGATGTGTGCCGCCTGGAGCGCCGCTTCGGCGGCCTTGCCGGTGATTTGCTTGTTCCGCAGGTCGACGAGCATGAGATGAGTGTCGGTGCCGCCGGACACGAGGTTGAATCCGCGCGCCGTCAGCTCGGCGGCGAGTGTGCGTGCATTGGCGACGATCTGCCGCTGATATTCAGCGAAGCCCGGCTTCGCCGCCTCGAGAAACGCGACCGCTTTGGCGGCGATCACGTGCATCAGCGGGCCGCCCTGAATCCCCGGAAAAATCTGCTTGTCGATCGCCTTGGCGTGCTCGGCCTTGCAGAGGATGAGCCCGCCACGCGGGCCGCGCAGCGTCTTGTGCGTGGTGGAGGTGACCGCGTCGGCGTGCGGCACCGGTGACGGATGCAAGCCCGCCGCGACGAGCCCGGCAATGTGCGCCATGTCGACCATCAGCTTCGCCCCCACTTCGCGCGCGATCTCGCCGAACGCCTGAAAGTCGATCACACGCGCGTACGCGCTCGCGCCGGCGACAATCATCTGCGGTGTGTGCTCGCGCGCCAGCGAGCGCAGCGCGTCATAGTCGATGCGCCCCGTTTTCAGATCGACGCCGTACGGCACGATCTTGTAGAATCGTCCGGAAAAATTCACCGGCGATCCATGGGTGAGATGGCCGCCGTGCGACAGGTTCATGCCGAGCACCGTCGCGCCCGGCTCGACGAACGAGAAGTAGACGGCCATGTTCGCCTGCGCGCCCGAGTGCGGCTGCACGTTCGCGTGCTCGGCGCCGAACAACGCCTTCGCGCGCTCGATCGCCAGATTCTCGGCGACGTCGACGAACTCACACCCGCCGTAGTAGCGCTTCCCGGGGTATCCCTCGGCGTACTTGTTGGTGAGCGGCGACCCCATCGCCTCGAGCACCGCCGGCGACACGAAGTTCTCGCTCGCGATCAGCTCGAGCCCATCCTGCTGGCGCCGCACCTCGTTTTCGATTGCCGCCGCGATCTCGGGATCTTCATTTCGAAGTGCTTCGCCGGGGGGGCGGTTCGCCCACTGATACCAAGTCGTCATCGCTGGTTCCTATCGAGGTCGGACATCTCGCGCGGTTCTCGTATGCCGAAGTTGTGAAGTTCTCGAGCGCCGAAGGTCCTATTTGTTCGGCCACTGCGGCCACGTCCGCACCATCGATCCAACGGCCTTCAACCGCCGCTCGGCCAGGCGATCCGCGGCAACGTAGGTCGGGATGCGGTCGGATTTGGCGATCTCGAACACGCCGAGCAGCGTGTCGTAGATCTCGTCCGCCTTGCGCAAGGAGCGCTCGGCGTCCCAACCGGCGAGCTCGCTGTAGACGTTGATGACACCGCCGGAGTTGGAGACGTAGTCCGGCGCATAGAGAATGTTGCGGCGCTCGAGCTCGTCGCCGTGGCGCTGTTCGAGGAGCTGATTGTTCGCGGCGCCGGCGACGATCTCGACCTTGAGCTCGGGAATCGTGTTGTCGTTGATAATCGCGCCCAACGCGCATGGCGCGAAGACGTCGGCGTTCACGCCGTAGATCTCATCCGACTTGACGGCCGTCGCGCCGAAGTCCGTCACGACCCGCTTCACGCGCTCGGCATCGATGTCGCTCACGATGACCTTGGCGCCGACGGCGTGCAGCTCGCGCGCGAGATAGTAGCCGACGTGGCCGGCACCCTGCACCGAGATCGTCTTGCCCGACAGCTCGTCGGATCCCCAGCGGTACTTGGCCGACGCCTGAATGGACCGGAAGACGCCGCGGGCCGTCACGGGCGACGGGTCGCCCGACCGCGCCGCGAGACCGGCGACGTACTCCGTCTCCATGTGGACGAAGTCCATGTCGTTCGTCCCCGTGCCGACATCCTCCGCCGTCACGTAACGGCCGCCAAGCGATTCAACGAAGCGACCGTGCGCCCGGAAGATCATCTCGCGGTTCTTGGTCTTGTTGTCGCCGATGATGACCGACTTGCCGCCGCCCAGGTTGAGGCCGGCGACGGCGTTCTTGTACGTCATCCCGCGCGCCAGCCGCAATGCGTCGGTGATCGCCTCGTCGTCGCTCGCGTATTTCCAGAAGCGCGTGCCGCCGAGCGCGGGACCGAGCGTGGTGCTGTGGATGGCGATGATGCCGCGATAGCCGGAGCTGGGATCGCTGCAGAGCGCGACCTGCTCGTGCCCCATCGTGGCGAGTGTTTCGAAAATCTCCATTGGTTCTCGTCTCGTGTGCTGAGTTGTCGTGTTCACGCGCGGTGGCAGGTGATCGGCGATCACCGGTCACCGTACAAGGCGCGCGCTATCACGATTCGCTGAATTTCCGACGTCCCCTCGTAGATCTCCGTGACCTTGGCGTCGCGAAAGAGCCGCTCCACGGGATAATCGGTGACGTAACCGTAGCCCCCGAAGATCTGGATGGCCTGCGTCGTCACCCACATGGCGGTCTCGCTCGCCAGAAGCTTGGCCATCGCGCTGAACTGCGTGATCGGCTCGCCGCGGTCCTTCGCCGCGGCCGTGGCGTGCATCAACACGCGCGCGGACACGATCCGCGACGCCATGTCGGCTAGCTTGAACTGAATCGCCTCGAACTCCTTGATCGCCTGGCCGAACTGCTTGCGCTCGGCGGCATACGCGACCGACTGGTCGAGCGCGGCGCGCGCGATGCCGATCGACTGCGCGGCGATGCCGAGGCGCCCGTTGTCGAGCGATTGCATCGCGTAGATGAACCCCTGCCCCTCGTCGCCCAACAGGTTCGCGTCCGGGACGCGCATGTTCTCGAACAGGAGCTGCGTCGTCGGCGACGCGCGCAGCCCCATCTTGTCTTCCTTCTTGCCGACGTGATAGCCCGGCATGTCCGGCGTGACAATGAACGCGCTGATGCCGCGACTGCCCCGGCGCTCGCTCGGCGTGTCGGTGCGCACCATCGCCAGCACGACATCGGCGTCCGAGCCACTCGTGACCCATGCCTTCGTCCCGTTCAACAGCCAGCCGTCGTCATCGCGCACCGCCTGCGTGCGGAGTGACGAGGAGTCGCTCCCCGACTCCGGCTCGGAGAGCGCAAAGGCACCGAGCCATTCGCCGCGCGCCATCGGGGCAAGGAACATGTTTTTTTGCGCCTCGCTCCCGTAGCGCAGGATCATCTGCGTCGGGAGCGAGTTG
>JBDUCS010000236.1:0-6560 GCA_040003335.1 Gemmatimonadaceae bacterium
CGGTGATCGGTGATCGGTGTTCGGTTGTCTCCCGCAACCTATGAGAAGAGGGAACAGCCCGCACGGCTCGACCCTGATCGCACCGATCGCCGAGCACTGATCACCGATCGCCGCTAGTTTTCGGGATGCCGGATTCCGCCGCAGTTCCGCCTTCGATCGAGCGAGTGCTCACCCGGTTTCGGGCGATGTCGCGGGAAGAGAAGATGCAGTCGCTCGTCGCGTACGCGAAGAAGCTCGAGCCGGTGCCCGATCGCTATGCCGGTGTCGATCGGTCGGCGTTCGCCGTGCCGGAGTGCCAAACGCGCGTCGATCTCTTTCCCGAGATTGCCGACGGCACGCTGCATTTCTACGCCGACCTCAACGCCCGCCAGTCGCCGACGATCGCCGCCTTTCTGGCCATCCTTTTCTCGGCGGTGAACGACCAACCCGCCGCCACCACCCTCGCGATCCCCGACGACTTCGCGCAGACGATGATGGACGGCCTGGGATTGCATACGCGCGAGGTCGGACTGAATGCGATGGTGACGCGTCTCAAGCGCTACGCCGCTGGCGCCGCGCAGCGCTCGGTGATCGGTGATCGGTGATCGGTGATCGGTGTTCGGGCCCCCTTTCGGCGCACACCCTCCGAGCACCGATCACCGCAGTATTGAGTTACCAACCAGGCTCGCCGACACTCATCACATAGGAAGCCGCACATGGTCAGCATCAAAGTTCTGAAAGACGGTCCGTACCGCGTGGAAGCCGAGGTGGGGAGCGTTTCGCTCGTGGATCACGAGGGAAACGCGATCGCCATCCCGGGTCCGCGCTTTTCACTCTGCCGGTGCGGCGCGTCAACCAGGAAGCCGTTCTGCGATGGCACTCACAGCAAGATTGGATTCAAGGGCGCCGAAGAGGCCCGACGAGAATTTGACCTCCCCCAAGTCTGACGCCTCCGCGAGACCGGTGAGCGAGGACGACGTCCACGCGCCGCTGAACGAGTCGGAGCTCGAAGAGCTTCTCTCGCATCCCTCCGACGGCGTGGTCGACGCCATGCGCCGCATCACCGGCGACATCGTCATCCTCGGCGCCGGCGGCAAGATGGGTCCGTCGCTGGCGCGCATGGCGCGCCGCGCGCTCGACGCCGTCGGCCGCAAGGATCGCGTGATCGCGGTCAGCCGCTTTTCCGCGCCGGGTGCCGAGCATGCGCTCGCCGAGTTTGGCGTGGAGACCGTGAAGGCCGACCTCACCGACACGCGTTCGGTCGAGGACCTCCCCGACGCGGCGAACGTGCTCTTCCTCGCGGGCCACAAGTTCGGCACGACGGGCAACCCGAGCGCCACGTGGGCGTCGAACGCCGCCGTGCCGGCGATCGTCGCGCAGCGCTTCACGGCGTCGCGCATCGTCGTCTTCTCGACGGGAAACGTTTATCCCCTCTCCGCGCCGATCGACCGCGGCTCGGTGGAGACGGATCCCGTTGGGCCCGTCGGCGAATACTCGTTCTCGTGCCTCGGCCGCGAGCGGATCTTCCAGTATTATGCCGAGAAGAACCGCACGCGCGTCGCGATCATGCGGCTCAACTACGCGGTCGACCTTCGCTACGGCGTGCTCACCGACATCGCGAGCAAGGTCTTCCACAGCAAGCCGATCGACGTCCGCATGGGGCACGTGAACGTGATCTGGCAGGGCGACGCGAATGCGCGCGCCATCCGCATGCTCGAGTACGCCGCGTCGCCGCCATTCATCCTCAACATCACTGGCCGCGAGACGATCTCGGTGCGCGACCTCGCCAAGAAGTTCGGCGAGCGCTTTCGCCGGCCGCCGGTGTTCACGGGTCTCGAGGAGAAGACGTCGCTTCTCAGCAACGCGGCGCGCTCCGAGCAGCTGTTCGGCATGCCGGCCGTCCCGCTCGACCAGCTGATAGCCTGGACCGCGGTCTGGGTTCGCAACGGCGGACACCTGCTCGACAAGCCGACCCACTTCGAAGCGCGAGACGGAAAATTCTGAAATGCAGTCGTCGACTGCCATGAATCTGAAGACTCTCCGCTCTCATCTGCTCGACGGCCAGGTGATCGCGGCGCATCCGCTGGCACTGACGTCGGCGCGGACCTTGGACGAGCGGCATCAGCGCGCGCTCACGCGCTACTACGTGGACGCGGGCGCGGGCGGCATCGCCGTCGGCGTGCACACGACGCAGTTCGCCGTTCGCGAGCACGGGATGCTGGAGTCCGTGCTGGCGCTCGCCGCCGAGTCGGCCGATACGTGGCTGGCACGCCAACCGCGGCCGTTCGCGCGCATCGCCGGCGTCTGCGGACGCACCGACCAAGCGCTGCGCGAGGCGCGACTCGCACTCGACTATCGCTACGACGCGGTGCTCGTCAGCCTCGCCGCGCTCGGCGCGGCGCCCGATGCGGAGCTCCTCGCGCATTGCCGAGCCGTCGCCGACGTGATGCCGGTGGTCGGATTCTATTTGCAGCCGGCCATCGGCGGGCGCGTGCTGAGCTTCGAGTTCTGGCGCGCCTTCGCCGAGATCGCGAACGTCGTGGCGATCAAGATCGCGCCGTTCAACCGCTACCAGACGCTCGACGTGGTGCGCGCCGTGGACGAAGCGGGACGCGACGACATCGCGCTCTACACCGGGAACGATGACAACATCGTGCTCGACCTGCTCACGCCGTTCCCCGTCGATTCCCACGGTGGCGCGAGCTCGTTCCGCTATCTCGACGGCGGCCTCCTCGGCCACTGGGCGGTGTGGACGACGTGCGCCGTGCAGATGCTCCAGCACATCCGTGCCGCGCGCGAGGCCGACACGGTCGGGAGCGGCTGGCTGATGGAAGCCGCTTCGGTGACGGAGATGAACGCCGCGGTCTTCGACGCCCATCACGGCTTCGCGGGGTGCATCTCCGGCATCCACGAAGTGCTTCGCCGCCAGGGACTCATGCGGGGAACGTGGTGCCTCGATCCCGGCGCGGCGCTCTCCCCCGGCCAAGCCGAATCGATCACGCGCGTGATGGCGCGCTACCCGCAGATGGTCGACGACGTCTTTGTGGCCCAGAACCTCGACGACTGGCTATCGTAACGCGACGAAGGCGAAAAAAGAGAAGACGGTTTCTCTCTTTTCATTTTTTCTTGTTCTTTGGCGGTGGCGTGCGCGTCCAGACGACGATCGCGCCGCATTTCACGTCGGGGCCGCTGAACGCCGCCGGCAGCTCCGAGATGCCGCGATAGATCTCCGCCGCCTCGAAGCTCCGTCCCTCGAACATCTGATAGATGTCGCGCATCTCGCGCTCGGTCGACTCCGATTCGGATACCTTCACGCCGTCGATGAAGACGACCGGATAGCAACTGGAGACGCCGCCCGTCCGCAGCATGCCGGCGCTCCGCGCGTTGCCCTTGCCCATGAACTGCGGGCGTGGGTTGTAGCGCACGAGCTCGCCGATGCCCGGCGAGCCGCGCTGCTCGAGCTGGGCACGCGTGAGGAAGATCCCCAACCCGACCGCCCTGCGGTGCTCGAATCCTTCCATCAACGGGTTCTCGCGATCCTTCACGCCGACCGTCGTCACCGGCGCGAGCGCCTGGACGCGCCGCTTCAACCGCACGTCGGCGATCGTGTCCGCTCCGTCGCCCAGCTCGTACTTGACCATAGCCGGGAGATATCCGATGCGGCGCGCGAACAGGCTATAGCGCCCAGGCCGCGGCGCGACGATCACGTACGCGCCGGCACTGTCCGTCAGCACGTGGCGGCTCCCCGATTCCTCGCCGCCGACGAGCGTCATCTCGACCAGCGGCACGGGCGCGCCGCCCGAGTCCTCGGCGACGCGGCCGCGGATGATCGGTCCCGTCTGCGCACACAGCGAAGCGGCGCCGGCGGTCAGCGCGAGCGCGGCCAGAGCGGCCCTCAGAGGCGCGATCGATCGAATTCGCATCCTTCGCGTCGACAGACTCCTCACGGTGGACTGGACTCTTTCCAACATCATTTGCGGATGCTACAAGCGCAACGATCAGCTCGTGCGCGCTACTGGAAGAAGCTGCGCGTGCCATCCGCGCGACGCCGGCGCCTCGAATCGCGCGCGCGCGTCGCCGGCGGTCGTCACGGTGATGTCGAAGACGATCGTGTCGGGTCCGATCTCGCCGGCGGCAGCGCGCGACCGAAATTCCGCGCGCGTCACCGAGGCGACAGTGCCCGTCGCGTCGCGGTAGAAGAGGCGGCCGGAGCCGCGCAGACTGGCGCCGATCTCCGTCTCGAGCGCCCCCAGCACGCGGAACAATCCGTCGATCGAACATCCCGAGGCGCCGGCGCTCGCCTCGTCGACGCCGATGACGAGAAAGCGGTCATCGCGCCAGTCGCGCGCGCAGGTCAGCGGCGAGCCGTGCGCCGCCCACTGCGCGAGAAATCCGTCGACCGCCTCAAGCAACCGCGCCGCGCGGTCGCCCGTCACCGGATGATCGCTCCCAAAGACCCACGCGCGCCCCGTATCCGGGATCGCATTGAATTGCACCGTCGGCATCACCGAGCTCCTTGTTGCTTCAACTTAGCTCATGTCAAATGAGCCGTGAACGAGCGAGAAGTAGATTTCGTCGCTTCTTCACGATTCAATGCTCAGCAGTTATAACTCAAGGCGACTCCCACCCCAGACGCCACTTATGAGTACGACCTACGACCGCCGCGCCTTCATGGCCTACTTCTCCTCGGTCGGCCTGGGCTCCACGCTCCTGCCGGGCGTACTCTGGGCCAAGGCGGGCGGCGAGGAGATTACCGAGGCGACGATCGCCTGCGCCGAGGAGATGGCGGGCCTCAAATTCGACGAGGCGCAGCGGAAGATGATGGTCGAGGGACTCAAGACCCAAGAGAAGTCCCTCGAGGCGTTGCACGCGATTGCCATCGACAACGGCGTCGCACCGGCGCTGGTCTTTGATCCCACGCCGGGCACGGCCGTCCCGGCGGGCCCGCTCGGCCATCAGCCGCCGGTGCGGAGCAAGGTCGCGCTGCCAAAGGTGACGGGAGACATCGAGGCGCTCGCCTTCGAGACCGTGAGTGTGCTCTCGGAGCTCCTGCGCGCGCGCAAGGTGTCGTCGCTCGCGCTGACGCAGATGTACCTCGCGCGACTCAAGAAATACGACCCGGTGCTCCACTGCGTCGTCACGCTGACCGAAGAGCGCGCGCTCGCGCAGGCGAGAGCGGCCGACGCCGAGATTGCGCGCGGGCGCTATCGCGGACCGCTGCATGGAATTCCGTGGGGCGCCAAGGATCTGCTCGCGGTCAAAGGCTATCCGACGACGTGGGGAACGACGCCGTACAAGGAGCAGATGCTCGACGAGGATGCGATCGTTGTGCAGCGGCTCGACGCCGCGGGCGCGGTGCTCGTCGCCAAGCTCACGCTCGGCGAGCTCGCGCAGGGCGACGTCTGGTTCGGCGGGATGACGCGCAATCCGTGGAAGCCCGAGCAGGGATCGAGCGGTTCGTCGGCCGGCCCCGGATCGGCGACCGCGGCCGGCCTGGTCGGTTTCGCGATCGGCACCGAGACGCTCGGGAGCATCTCGTCACCGTCGACGCGCAACGGCGTCACCGGCCTGCGTCCGACGTTCGGCCGCGTGCCGCGCACCGGCGCGATGGCGCTGTCGTGGTCGATGGACAAGATCGGCCCGATGTGCCGGAGCGCCGAGGATTGCGCCCTCGTACTCGACGTGATCCAGGGCCCCGATGGCAAGGACCACAGCGTGCGCGCCGCGCCCTACAAGTGGGATGCGACGATCAAGCCGAGCGCGCTGCGCGTCGGGTACATCAAGACGGCGTTCGACGAGACGGACGAGCGCCGTCATGCGACCAAGAAGTTCGACGACGCCGCGCTCGACGTCCTCCGCTCGCTCGGCGTGACGCTCATCCCGGTCGAGATCCCGGAGATGAACTACGCCGCGATGCGCGTCATCCTCACGGCGGAGGCGGCGGCGGCGTTCGACGAGCTGACGCGGTCGGGGCGCGACAAGCTGTTGGCGGCGCAGGAAATCGGCTCGTGGCCGAACACCTTCCGCACGGCGCGCTTCATTCCCGCGGTCGACTACATCAACGCGAACCGCGTCCGCACGTTGGCGATCAGGAAATGGGACGCGATGATGTCGCAGGTCGACGTCATCGTCTGCCCAACCAACGGCGCGCAGCTGATGGCGACGAATCTCACCGGCCATCCCGCGGTGATTCTCCCCAACGGCTTCCGCGACACGGACGGTACGCCGGTCTCCCTCACGTTCCTGGCCGGCCTCTACCAGGAGGGCAAGCTCCTCGCGGTCGCGCACCAGTATCAGCAGGCGACGGCGTTCCACACGAAGCATCCGACGGTCAAGATCTGAGTCGTCAGCGCGCCATGTTTCGAGCTCCGAGTTCACGACGCACTCTTCAACTCGGCTTCGAGTGCGGTTTTCAGTTCGGGATAGAGGAACGGAAAACCGAGTGCCGCGAGTCGGCCGGGGAGCACACGCTGGCTCGCTAGCAGCGCGCCGTCGGCCATCTCGCCGTACGCCAACCGCAGGGCGAACTTCGGCACACGCGCGAGCGTCGGCCGGTGGAGCACCTCGCCAAGCGTCTGCGT
>JBDUCS010000237.1:0-6545 GCA_040003335.1 Gemmatimonadaceae bacterium
AGTACATAGGGGAGCGCGAGGAAGAGTTGGTAAGGAAGGTGCGAGCCGGTCGTCTGAAAGAAGAACTGCAACGCGATCGCGGCGCCAAAGAGTAATGCGGCGGCAACGCTCAAGGCCGGGTGACGTCGACCGAGAACGACGATCGCGATCGCGATAAAGCCGCGTCCTGCCGACATCCCTTCGGCGAAGGTGCCTGATTGCACGACGACGAGCACGGCGCCGCTCAGGCCGCCCAACAGACCGCCGAAGAGAATCGCCATCCACTGCACGCGATGCGGTGCGATGCCGGCAGCGGCGGCCGCCCCGGGATTCTCTCCAACGGCGCGCAACGCGAGACCCGCATGCGTTCGATACATCCACCACGCCACGAGCGGAGTGAGCACGTACAGCGCGTAGGTGGTGAGCGGCTGCACGAATAGTGTACGGCCGATGAACGGGAGCGACGCGAGTCCCGGAATCACGACTGGACCGGTCGTCGGGATGGACAGTGCTGCTCCCTGCGCACCATACAGCCCTTCGTACAGCGCACCGGTGAGCCCAAGCGCGAGCAGATTGACGGCCGTTCCCGTGATGATCTGATCGGCGCCGAGGTGGAGGGCGAAGAAGGCAAAGAGGGCGGCCACGATCATGCCCGCCAGGGCAGCGATGAAAAACGCGCCGGCGACTCCACCATAACCGGCGCCGACAAGCGCGCCAAATGCCCCGGCGAGAATCACTCCCTCGAGACCAATGTTGATCAGCCCTGCGCGCTCGACCACCGATTCGCCAAGCGCGGCAAGCGCTAGCGGAGTCGCTGTGCGAACGGCGGCCTGCAGAAATGCGTCGAGCGCCATCACGTTGGTTGCCCAGCGCCGGGCACGCGCCAGCGCGCCGCCGCGACGACGGCGAGAATCAGCAGTGCCTCGATCGTCGTCACGATGACCGCGGGCGCGCCGGCGTCGCGCTGCATCGCCAGCGCGCCGGACTCGAGCGCACCAAAGAGGATGGCTGCCGCGACAACGCCGAGCGCATCGAGCCGCGCGAGCAAGGCGACGGCGATCGCCGTGTAGCCGTACCCGGGCGACAGATTCTCGTAGAGGGCGAAGGTCACGCCCGTCACCTCGACACCACCGGCCAACCCCGCCAGCGCGCCACTGACGAGAAATGCTCCCGTCGTCGTGCGCACAACGTCGATGCGACCGGAGACGCGTGCCGCATGGGCGTTGGCACCGCTGGCGCGCACCCGAAATCCGGCCGCCGTCGCGCGCATGATCCACCACATCGCCCCCGCTGCGACGAGTGCGATCAGAAATCCAGCGTGCAGCCTGGATCCCGTGCTCACGATGGGAAGTCGCACCACCGCGGGCAGCGATGCGCTCTGCGGGTAGATGTGTGTCGGCTCCTGCATGGGCCCGCGTACGAGATAGCCCACGAGATGGAGCGCGATGAAGTTGAGCATGATCGTACTGATCACCTCGAGCACGCCGAATCGCCGCCGCAGCTCGGCGGCGATCCCAGCCCAGAGCGATCCGGCCACCGCACTCGCGGTGAGCGCGACGATGAGCCCGATCGGACGTGGAAGCCCGGCGCACGCGAGCCCGACGGCAGCAGCAGCTGCCGCGCCCGCAATGAGCTGGCCTTCCGCTCCAATGTTCCAGACTCCGGCGCGGAAGGCGAGCGCGACAGCAAGACCGGCGAGCAGCAGCGGCGTCGCGCGCACTAGCGTCGAGGAGAGAATCGCATCAGTCGATCCGAAGGCGCCCGACCAGAGGGCGGCGAGCGCGCGCGCGATGTCGACGTGCGACATGTCCAACACCAGCACAAGAGCGGCGGTCGCGATGACGACCGTGGATACCGTGAATGCCAGCGCGCGCCTCACGCGTGCTGCTTTCGCGAGGTGCGCACCGCGCGCAGTCGCTGGATGGCGTCGATTCCGAGCGTGGGGCCGATGGCGAGCATCGCGAATGCCCAACGCCATCCGACCAAGCCGACTACGGGTGGAATGAGCTGGATCGTCACCATCGTCAGGAGAAAACCAAGCGAGGTCTGCAGTGTGAGTGCCGTGCCCACCGCGTGCGCCGGCACCGACTCGGCGACGAGCGCGCTGAACTGCGCGGAATCGGCGATCACGGCGATGCCCCAGACCCACGACAGAGGTACGACGATCCAGAAGCTGTGGCCGAAGACAAAACCGATCGCGAGCGCGCACGCCGCGCTCGTCGCCATGGCGCGGGTCACCAGCCGCTCGTAGCCGATGCGATCGGCGATCCATCCGCCGGCAATGCACCCGAGTCCACCAATCGCGATCGCACCAAAAGCGAGCATCTCGACCACCTTCGCCGACGGCGCGCTCGCGCCAGCGGCCGTCCGCACGGTAGCACTTGCGGCGAGAAACGTCGCGATCCACGCCCAGAAGGAGTACAGCTCCCACATGTGACCGAGGTATCCGCCGGTCGCGAGCCGCCATTCGCGACGTGATACCACCTCGTGCACCAATCCCCACGAGAACGGACGCCGTGGAAAAGGAAACGGCCCGTCACGATAGAACAACGCGACGAGGGCGGCCGCTACCAGCGCGCCGAACGATGCGCCGAGAATTACCGGACGCACCGCGCCGCCCTCCAACGCGTGCACGAGATATGGCGTCGCCTTACCCACAGTGAGCGCGCCGACGATCGTACCAATTGCAAGACCGCGGCGTGCGCGAAACCACGTGGCAATCATCTTCATCGCCGGCGGATATACGCCGGCCAGCGCAACGCCGGTGAGGAAGCGAAAGATGAGCGCGCTCTTGTACCCCGGCGCGACGATGACGCCCGCGTTCAACAGTGCGCCCAATGCTGCGGCGATCGCGAAGTAGGCCCGCGCCGGGAGCAGATCCGCCAGGTTCAGCACGGCGGCGGCCGCCGTGCCGACGACAAAGCCGAGTTGCACGATCGTCGTCAGCCACGCGCCTTCGGTCGCGCTGAGCCCCCAGAGCGCACGCAGCTGCGGCGATACCGCACTCGCCGTGAGCCAGAGCGACATGCCGAGGAATTCCGCCAGTGCGAGCAGTGCGAGCACGCGCCATCGCCGCGGATCGTGGCCACTCTCGTCGAGGAGCGTGCGCGGAGCGGTCACGACGCGCCGAGCATCGCGCGGCCAACCGCGTCGCGGTCGAGCGCGACGTCGCTCATCTGGCCGGCATGCATCACCAGCACGCGATCGGCCAGGGCGAGCACCTCGTCGAGGTCACTTGAGTAGACGAGGACCGCGGCGCCGGCATCCCGCGCAGCGCGGAGACAGCCGTGCGTAGCCGCAGTCGCGCCGACGTCGAGGCCACGCGTCGGATTCTCGGCGAGTACCACAGCAGGCGCCCCGGCCAGCTCCCGCGCGAGAACGAGCTTCTGCTGATTCCCACCGGAGAGCGACCGCGCCAGCGCGGCTGGTCCGACCGCGCGGACATCGTGATGGGCGAGGAGGGAGGATGTGCGACTAGCGATTGCGTCCCAGTCCATGCGGCCGCGGCGCATCGCGGCACCGCGCAACGCCACGTTCTCGCTCAGTGTGAAGTCGAGGATGAGCCCATCACGCTGCCGATCCTCTGGTATGAAGGCGATCTGGCCGTGATGCGTGAGGCTTCCCGCGCTTGGCGCTATCAAGCCGGCGACGGCACGCAGCAGCTCGTGTTGTCCGGCGCCTTCGACCGCGGCGATCCCGACGATTTCTCCGGCGTGCAGCTCGAACGACGCGTCGCGTACACGGATCACGCCACGCGCATCGCGAACAGAGATGCCGCGAGCGGCGACGAGAAGGGCACCGGGAATCGCTCGCATCGCACTGATCGTGCGCACGCCGAGCTCGGTGTCGTTGCCGAGCATCGCCGCAACGAGGTCTCGTTCAGCAACGTCGCGCGCGGATGCCTGCAGCACCGTTCGCCCCCGCCGCAGCACGGTGACGTGATCAGCGGCGGCGAGCGCCTCGCGCAGCTTGTGCGTGATCAGCACCACGGCGCCACCGCCGGCGGCGAAGGCGCGCATCGTTTGCACCAGATCGTCTGCTTCCGCGGGCGCCAGTACTGCCGTGGGCTCGTCGAGAATCAGAATCCGCGCACCGGCTGCGAGCGCCTTCACGATTTCGAGTCGCTGCAGTGCGCTGACGGGCAGCTCGCCAGCAATCGCGTCGGGGTCGAGCGCCAGGCCGGTTTGTTCGGCCAGGGCAAGCACACGATGGCGCGCCGCCCGCGCGTCGTATCGGCCGTGGCGTCCGAGCGCCACATTCTCGGCGACGGTCATGCCCGGTACGGAAGTGAAGTGCTGGTGCACCATCCCGATTCCGCTCGCGATCGCGTCTGCCGGCGAGTGGAATCGCGCCGAAGCTCCGCCGAGGAGCACGCTGCCCGCATCGGGCCGTACGAGCCCGAACGCGATGCGCATGAGCGTCGTTTTGCCCGCGCCGTTTTCGCCGAGCAGTGCGTGCACCGTGCCGGTCGCAAGCTCGAGTGTGCCATCGGCGAGCGCGGTCGTGTCGCCGAAGCGTTTTGTGATCTGGCGGAGCGAGAGAGCGGACGCGGAAGATGTCGCCACGACCACGATGGAGCTCAGAGCCCCGTGGGCACGTGTACAAACGTCCACGGAATACCAAAGACGGTACCCACACGCTCGGCAAGCGCGCGCACACCGGGCGTCTCCGTGGCATAATGGCCCGCGTAGATCACGACGACACCGAGCTCGTCGGCATCGATCGCCGTGTGGTGCGCCCCCTCGCCGACGATGAGCGTGTCGATGCCGGCCGCGTGCGCGTCACGGATCGTGTCGGTCGTGCCACCGCCGCCGGTGACGATGGCCCATCGGAGCGTCGTGCGCTCGTCGGCGATCGCCGACGTACGCGAGCTACCGCCCCATTTCGCGGCAAACTCCGCGGCGCGCGCGGAGAGCACACGCGTTGGTATGATCGACTCGCCCATCACGCCGATGTCCATGCCCTTGAATCGGCCAAAGCCAGCGGACGGAACGAGTCCGAGCTCGCGCGCGAGGAGCGCATTGTTGCCGAGCTCCGGATGCGCGTCGAGCGGCAGATGCGACGCGTACACTGCCAGATCGCCGTCGAGTAACGCGCGCACGCGCGCACGCTGCGCACCCCGGAGCGGGAGCATGCCGCCCCAGAACAAGCCGTGGTGCACCAGCAACAAGTTCGCGCCTTCGGCAATGGCGCCGTGAATCGTCTGTTCTCGCGCGTCGACAGCGGCGGCGACTTTCACGATAACGCCGTCGTTTTCGGCCTGCACGCCATTGAGGGCGTTGGGATAGTCGGGAATGTCGGCGGTGCGGAGCGTCTCGTCGAGATAGCGAGCAATGTCCCTGAGGGGCGCTGGCATGTCGGCCGCGTTACCGCGCGATTTGGGGATGCGACAGCTTGAGCGTGCCCGCGACGATTGCGCGCTGCGCCGAGTCGATCGCCGCACGCACGCCCGGCGTCACCATCTTCATCCGATCGTTGATTTCGAGACGCGTCACATCGTCCTTCGTGCCGAGGTAGATGGTGCGCGGAGTGAAGGTGTGCTCTTTCACCTCTCGCGCTACGGTAAGAAACGCGTGAGGCAGATCGATCACCACGCTCGCCACGACGACATCTGGCGCGACGGCAGTCTGATTGGAGTTGGCACCGAACACGTAGGCCTTTTTGGTCTCTCGCGCCGCTTGGAAAATGCCGAGTCCGGCGGCGTCGGCATTTTGGAAGATGAAGTCAGCGCCCTGGCTGATTTGCGCCAATGCCTGCTCCTTGCCTGCGCTCGCGTCTTCCCAGTTTCCGACGTAGGAAATAATCACGCGAACATCGGCGTTCACGGCGCGCGCACCGGCTTCGTACGCTTCGAAACTGCTTTTTACCGGTGGCAGCTCGGTACCGCCGATTGCCGAGATGACGTTGGTCTTGGTGAGCATGCCGGCGAGCATTCCGGCGAGGTATGAAGGCTCCTCGAACGCAAACACCATGGGAGCGACATTAGGTCCAGTTCGACTGCCTGAAGTCGTGATGTAGACAGTTTTTGGGAATGACGGTCCAACTCTCGATGCGGCATCTTGGAACTCGAAGCCGTGCCCGAAAACCAGGTCATAGCCCTGTACACCGTACAGGCGGAAGTTCTCGTCAAAATCAGTAGGGGATCTGGTCTGAATGTGGCTCGTTTGTGCCCCTAAACTGTCGCGAATTCTCAGCAAACCGGCATAAGCACCGCCATTCCACGCCTGATCCGAAATTGGGCCTGGCGTAAGAAGAGCTACACGGAAGGAGCTATTTGTGCCGCTCGATGCGGAGTCCTTTCGTCCACAAGAGCCCTGCGCACACACGATCAACATGACCATGTGCAAAGATGTCAACAACTTTGCGTGCCGCCTCACTTTCAAGAGCATAAGTCGTTCTTTTGATTTGACCTAGATGACTGTGGAAAAACTAAACCAACTAAATGTCTTCCTGGTCGTCACTGCTCTGAAGCGGAACCGATAGTGCCGGCTCTGCGGCTTCAGCGATGCGTACCGAACCGCTGATACGGCCGCCTTCCACTACGGCGATTGCGCGCGTGTTGATGT
>JBDUCS010000238.1:0-6527 GCA_040003335.1 Gemmatimonadaceae bacterium
GCGCGAGCGCATACGCCTCGACGACCCACTGCACCTGGATCGCGGTCGCATCGAGTGCGTGCTGCAACGCCGGGAGCGCGACGTTGACGACCGTCCCGTCTATGAACGCCATCGCCGAACCGAGGATCGTCGCCACCAGCACCCAGACGCCGGCCGCTCGGCGCGTCCCGGCCGTCACTCGCCACTCCGCATCACACAGACTACGAGATCTCGCGTTCCGCGGTCGTCAGAAGGCGCCGAACTTGATGCCGACCACCACCGGCACCATCGAGAAATGCTGGCTGTTCAGAAAAACGTAGTGATACCGTGCCTCCGCATAGACGGCAACACTGGAGAGCGGCAGCGACACGCCGGCGCCCGCATTGAGCCCGAACTTCGTGACCGAGCCCGTACTCTCTGTCGTGCTCGCGACGCCGGCCGTCGTGCTGCTCGTGCTTTCGTCAAAATTGTAGACGCCGACGCCGCCGGTGATGTAGGGGCGGAACGCCATGTCGGGTGTGCCGCTGAACACGCCGTTCAGCGTGCCGTGGATGACGCGCGCATTGCCGTCAGCGCCTTTATAGCCCCACCGGCTGTACGCACCGTCAATCACGAGTCCGAACGGAATTATCGCCGGCTGAAACCAGATGCTGGCCTGCGCGATATAGCCCGTCTTGAGATCGTTGTCCGAGTTGCCGACCGGAAAATTGCCCCCGGCCGCAAGGCCGAACTGAACCTGCGCGCGTGCCGCCGGCGCCGCGCAGAGGAATGCGGCCGCGGACGCAATGATCGCGAAACGCTTCATCGACGTACTCCTGGAAGAAGTGAGATGCTCGACACTCTTCGGTGTCACTTGTCTGCGCGCTGCGCCGGCAGCGCCTTCACCACCGCCCCATCCACCACGTCGTCAGACGGATTGACGATGACCATCGTGTGCTCCTCGAGGCCGGAAACGATCTCGACTTCGCTCCCGTAATCGCGACCGAGCTGCACCTTGCGCACGTGAACGCGTCCGTCCGCGCCGACGGTCGCGACCTGCGGGCCATCGCTGCGCACGATCAGGGCGTTGGCCGGAATGAGGAACGGTGGATTGGCGCGGCTCGCCGAGAAGCGCACCTGCGCGTACATGCCCGGCAAGAGCTGCGACGCCGGGTTGGCGACCTCGATCTGCGTCAGCAACGTGCGCGTGGCCGGATCGAGCGCACTCGACGTGCGCGCGACGCGCCCACGGAAGACGACGCCGCCGAGCTCCTGCACGCTCACGCTTGCCGTCTGTCCGGGCACGATCGAGGCAACGTATGTCTGCGGCACGTTCACGGAGATGCGCATGCTGTCGATCTGCGCCAAGCTGAACAGCCCGCGCGCACCACTCGCGGCCGTCGTCGCCGACGAGACGAGCGCGCCGACGTCGACCGTGCGCGCGGTGACGACGCCGGCGAACGGCGCGGTGATACGCGCGAAGCGCTTCAGCTCGCCGAGCCGTTGCACGTTCGAGCGAACCGCCGACGCGTTGGCCTCGGCGACGTTGAACGCGCCGCGCTTGTCGTCCAGCTCCTGGCGCGTCGCCGCGCCCTGCGGCACGAGCTGCTCCCACCGGGCAAGCGTCTGGCGCGCCAGTTCGCGCTGCGCCTCCGCCTGCTTGAGCGTACTCCGGTTCTGCGCCAACTCTTGATCAAGCTCCGGTGTCTCGATCACCGCCAGCTGCTGGCCGGCGCGAACCTTCGACCCCATCTCGGCGATGCCACGCCGCATGAAACCGTTGGTGCGCGCATACAGCTGTGTCTCGTGCAGGCCCTGCACCGCGCCGGGGAGCGTCAGTTCCGCGACGGTCGCGGCCCGCTTCGCCTCGATCACCGTCACCACCGGTACGGCGGCTGCACGCGCGCCGACGTCGGCGCTCAACTCGCGGTCGCGCATCAGGCGCGGCACCGTGCCGGCGGCGAGGAGCACCGCGAACAACAGCACGCCGCCGACGAGCGCGCGGCGCCCGCCACGACTGGGCGTCGTGGACATGGGGTCGCGTGCGGTCATGCGGCCGCCTGCTCAGGCACGGTCTGCGGCACAGGTTGTCTCTCGCGAAAAACGCTGTAGACGATGGGAACGATGAACAGAGTCGCGACGGTCGCCAAGAGGAGCCCGCCAATTACGGCGCGTCCCAGCGGTGCGTTCTGCTCGGCCCCCTCGCCCACGCCGAGCGCCATCGGCAGCATGCCGATCACCATGGCGAGGGCCGTCATCAATACGGGTCGCAACCGCACGTACCCTGCTTCGAGTGCCGCCTCCATCGCCGTGCGTCCCTGCGCTCGGAGGCCGTTGGCGAAGGCGACGATCAGAATGCTGTTCGCGGTCGCCACACCGACGCTCATAATCGCGCCCATCAGCGACGGCACAGAGAGCGTGGTTTGCGTCGCGAACAGAATCCAGACGATGCCGGCGAGCGCGCCGGGGAGCGCGGCGATGATCACGAGCGGGTCGATCCAGCTCTGGAAGTTCACGACCATCAGCAGGTACACGAGCACGACGGCGAACAACAGGCCCACGCCGAGGCCGAGAAACGACGCCCGCATGCTCGCCACCTGCCCGCGCATGACGATCGTACCGCCCCTCGGAAGCTTTGGGCGAACCTTGGCAATGATGTCGTCGACGTCGCGCGCCACGCCGCCCAGGTCGCGGCCCGCTACGTTGGCGTAGACGTCGAAGACCGGCTGCACGTTGTAGTGGTTGACGACGCCGAGTCCCTGGCGTCGCTGCATGGTCGCCATGTTGCCGAAGAGCTGCGTCACGGCGCCCGCCGCGGCGATCGGCGTGCTCGTGAGCTCCTCCAACGACGACATGCGATACGCCGGCGTCATCACCGACACGGGATAGCTGACGCCGTTTTGCGGGTTGAGCCAAAAGTTGGGCGCCGTCTGGCCGCTCGAGCTGAGGGCGACCGTCATGTTCCCCGCGACATCGCGTTGCGTGAGGCCCGCCTGCCCGGCCTTGATCCGGTCGACGCTGAACAGGAGCTCCGGTGCATTGACCACCTGGTGCACGTGCACGTCCGCCGCGCCCGGTACGCGGGTCATCGCGTCGCGGATCTCCCTGGCGATCGCGTAGCTCGCGAGCTTGTTCGTGCCGATCACCTGCACGTCCATCGGCGCGGGCAGGCCGAAGTTGAGAATCTGGCTCACGATGTCGGCGGCCTGGAAAAAAAAGGTCGCTTGTGGGTAGTCGGTGCGCAGGCGATTGCGAAGTTGCCTGGTGTAGTCGAAGGTGTCACCGCGCCGGTCGGGCGCGAGCGTGATCAGGATCTCGCCGTCAGAGACGCCGATGGTCGGATTGTCGCTAAAGGCGAGGTTGAAGCTGCTCGGGATGCCGACGTTGTCGAGCACGAGCTTGAGGTCCGCCGGCGGAATCACCTTGCGAATCGTTCGCTCGATGCTCGCGACGAGCTGTTCCGTCTCTTCCACGCGCGTGCCCGCGGGCGCGCGGACGTGCAGGCGGATCTGACCCGAGTCCACACGGGGGAAAAAATCCTCGCCAATAAAGGGAATAAGCAGCAACGTCAACAGGCAGAAGAGCGTGAAGGTGAGAGTCACGGTGCGCCGGTTGGCCAGCGCCGCCGCCAACGCGTCGCGGTAGCGGAGGCGCAGACGCTCGAAGCGCTCGTCGAAGCCGAGGTGCAGCCTGGCAAACGAGCCGCTGCCGAGATGCTCGGCGTGCGCCTCCCGCTCCATGGCGTAGCGCAGCAATGTCGGCACCAGCGTACGCGAGATCACGTACGACGCCAGCATGGCGAAGATCACGGCCATCGCGAGCGGCACGAACAGCGACTTGGCGGCGCCGGTGAGAAAGAAGACGGGGACGAAGACGATGCAGATCGAGAGCGTCGAGACGAACGTCGGCACGGCGATCTCGGCGGCGCCGATGAGAATCGCCCCTTCGACCGTCTGCTCGCCAATGTAGTTGCGATGGATGTTCTCCACGCCCACCGTCGCGTCGTCGACGAGAATGCCAACCGCGAGGGCGAGCCCGCCGAGCGTCATCGTGTTGATCGTCTGCCCGAGCGCCGAGAGACAGATGAGCGAGACGAGGATGCTGAGCGGAATGGAGATCGCGACGATCAGCGTCGACCGCCAGCTGCCGAGGAAGAGGAGAATCATCATCGCCGTGAGACACGCGGCGATCACCGCCTCGCGCGTGACGGCGTTGATCGCCGCCCGGACGAAGATCGACTGATCGGCCAGCAGCTCGGCATGGAGCGACGCCGGCATCGTCGCCATGATGCTCGGGAGGACATCCTTCACCCGCTGCACCACGTCCAGCGTGCTAGCACCGCCGCCCTTGAGCACTGTGAGCAGCGCCCCGCGCCGCCCGTCGCGCCGCACGATGTTGGCCTGGACGTTGTAGCCGTCGCGCACCTGCGCCACGTCCTTGATATAGACCATCGCGCCGTTCACCTGCTTCACCGGCAGCTCGTTGAGCTCTGCCAGCACGTCGGGGCTCGCGTTGAGACGCACGCTGTACTCGCGCTCGCCAAGCTTCGCCGTGCCCGAGGGCAAGATCAGGTTCTGCACGTTGATCGCGTTGCTGACATCGGACGCCGACAGCCCCTTCGCGTAGAGCGCGCTCGGATCGAGGTCGACCATGATCGCGCGGGCGCGCCCGCCGTACGGAAGCGGAAGCTGCGCGCCCTGCACGGTCGCCAGCCGTGTGCGGATGAAGTTCGTGCCGTAGTCGTAGAGCTCCTGCTCGGAGAGCGTCTCGCTCGACAGCGCAACCTGGAGAATCGGCACGTTCGACGCGTTGAAGCGGATGATGTTCGGCGGCGTGATTCCGGGCGGGAGCACACGGACGAGCGAGCTCATCTGCGCCGCCAGCTGGGCGACGGCGGCCTCGATCTTCGCGTTCGGATGGAAAAACACCTTGATCACCGCCACGCCGCTCAGCGACTGCGACTCGATGTGCTCGACGTCGTTCACTGTCGTCGTGATCGACCGCTCGCTGCTCGTGACGATGCGGCGCTCCATCTCCTCCGGCGCCATCCCGTTGTACGTCCAGATCACCGACACCACCGGAATGTCGATCTCCGGCAGGATGTCGGTGGGCGTGCGCTTGATGCTCAGCACGCCGAAGATCACGACGAGCAGCGCGCCGACGATGAACGTGTACGGACGACGGAGCGCAAGGCGGACGATCCACATGGCCGCGACCTACCTGGACGACGACGAGAGAGCGAGGGGTGGCGTACGCATTGGTGACTAAAGCTACGCGTCACCGGCGCGTTCCGCTGTACGCGCGTTCGACGCGGGTTCGACGTGCGTTCGACGCGCGTGCGACGCGCGTTCGTTGCGGGTTCGCCGCTCGTCAGGCGGCGAAGATGCGGAGCGTCGCGGCGTCGGCGAGCACCGCCGCGCGGGCGATCGCGCGTCCGAGCATCGACCCCAGCACGTTGCCGGTGCCACAGTACGCGCCGACCGCCCACACGCGATCGCGCACCTCGGCGGCGAGCGGGAGGCCGGTGCGGTGGTAGCTCACCGCCGCGCCCCACCGGTGCGTCACCGGCGCCGTGACGCCGAGTGCGTCGCGCAAGAAAGCGTCGAGCTCGCGCTGTACCATCTCCGTCGGGTCGGAATCGTGCGTCCACTCGTCGTCGCCGCCGCGGTCGCGGAAGCCGCCCAGCACGATGCGCTCGTCTTCCAGCTGCTGCCAATAGTCGTACCCGTAGCGCGCATAGACGGGACGCGGATAGCAGACGTCGCTCGCCGGCGCCGTGGCGAGCATCTGCAGTCGCGCCGTCCGCACCACCGGCACGAGCTCGGGCAACACGCGCTCGAGCCGCCCATCGACGGCGACGATGACCGCATGACATCGCACCCGACCATGCGCCGTTCGTATTTCGCGGCCGGTCACCCCTTCGGCCCGCGACCACTCGAACAGCCGCGCGCCATCGGCGATCGCCCGCCCGGCCAGCGTGCGGCACCGCGCCAGCGGCTGAAACGAGCAGTCGGTCGGTACCAGAATGCCCGTGCCCTCGAGTCCGCTGTAGAGCTCGGCCGGCAGCCCATCGGCCCGCATCGCCTCCAGCTGCTGCGCGCAGTCGACGTCCTCCTCGGCCGAGCTGGCGATGCGTAGCGACCCCGCGCGGCGCACGCACTCGGGCGTCTCCCCCTCCATCCGATCGATCTCGCGCAACGTGAGCCGATAGACATCGCGTGCGCGCTCGTGCCCGTGACGTGATACGGCATCGTGATAGAACGACGCGAGCCCCGCGAGCAGAAAGCCGCCGTTGCGGCCCGCGGCGCCGCCGCCGATCGCGCCGGCATCGAGGCCGACCACGCGCTGGCCGAGCTCGAGGAGCTGGCGCACGCACGCGAGGCCAGCGCCGCCCAGCCCGACGACGCAGACGTCGGCCTCCACGTCGCCCCCGAGCGTCGGGAGCGGCGTCCACACGCCGTCATCCCAGACCGGTCGATGACTGACAAGTCCCCCGACGGCGAGAGGCACGGCCGGCTGCCTCAGGGCGGAAGCGAGACGCGCCCGCTGCGCGGGTCGTAACTGCTGCC
>JBDUCS010000018.1:0-21858 GCA_040003335.1 Gemmatimonadaceae bacterium
CGCTCCCGGCAGCGCCGTGCCTTGCGCGCGCACCCCGCCGGCGACGCAGATGGTGCGCCGGCTATCGCGGCCATCATCGGCCACGCGCGCGACCGGTAACGGCGACTCAGAGCGCACCCCATCGTGAAATCGAGATGAGACTGGAGATCTCGATTGCGCCGGTCACGCGCGCTGCGACGCTCTGCAGAAGCTGGAGGCACCCGTTCGCCGGCCTCGTGCTGATGAACACCTTCGCGAGGACAGCGGCGGGATCGGCGAGTCTCTGCTCATTTGGAGTCACGGCTTCCCAACCTTCACCGTCGAGCCGCTCTGCCACTCGCGCATCATCCGCAGCTGCAGCTCCTGCAGCCTTCGCGCGGCGCTCACGTCGCCGCCGGACCCGGCGATCGTCCACTTCCCGATCTCGTCCTGATAGCGCACGATCAGATTCTGCCACGCCTCGAGCCTCGCCTTCGCCACGGCGTCGCCGGCGCTCGCCTTCATCCCCACCTGCATCAGCTCCTGCTGGAAGGCGAGCAGCTGCTTCTGCTCCCCGACGATGTTGTTCGCCCGACCGGCGCCGGCGGCCATCTTTGCGGCGGCGAGCTGCTCCAGCATCCCCTGCGGCGCAGCGGTCGCGCCCTGCGCTGGATTCACACCGCCGCCCGTCAGCGCCTTGCTCAGCGCGCTGGTCACGCCACTCCCGTCACCGGCGCCGCCTACCTTCTTGGAGATCAGGTTCGCCGCGCCGGCGCCCGTCGCCGCGAGCGCCGCGTCCTTGGCCGAGATCCCCGTCGTCGCCTCGAGCTTGTCCGACGCCGCGCCCGCCATCGAGGCCGCCTTCGCGAAGATCGACTGGTTCTTCGGCTTGGTCGTATCCGTCGGGCTCTTGGTCGAATCCGTCTTCGCGCTGTCGGCCGCGCCTGTCACCTTGTCCTTGAGCTTCTTCAGCGCGCCGAACTGCGCGTGCGCCGGCGCGGGCGTGGCGAGCACGAGGGCCGTGAAGACGCCGATCAGAAGCCGGAAGCTCTGCGGCCGGGAAGATTCGGAGTGCATGACAGGTCTCCGTATGCGGGGATCGTTCGTCTGGCGCGGTCCATCGACGACGCGCATCTTAGCCCGGCCCGCGTACACGACCGTCAACGGCAGCGTCATCTCCTTCTGCCGCAACGAGAAACGCCGGACAGACCCGCTGCCCATGTCGCGTCAATACGCGCTCTTCTCGCTCGGCGAACTGCGCCTCATCGATCCGGATGGCCGAACGATCTCGCGGCGACGAAAGCCGCTGGTCGTCCTGGCCTATCTCTGCCGCAAGGCGCCTCGCGCCGTCTCACGCGCCGAGCTGGTCGAGCTCCTCTGGGGCGAGCGCGAAGAGGCGAAGGCGCGCCAGTCGCTGCGGCAGGCTCTCCTCGAGCTCAAACGACTCCTCGGCGACGCGATCGCGATCGGCCAGGACTCGGTGTCGCTCTCCGGCGACGACGTCGAGCTCGACCTCATCGCGCTCGAGCGCGACGAGGCCGCAGGCCGCGACCGGGCCGCGATTGATCGCTTTGCCGGCGACTTCCTCGTCGCCGCGGACGACACGGCCGATTCCTCGCTCCGCGTCTGGATCGACACCGAGCGCGCCGCGCTCCGGCGGCGACTCGGCATCGTCTTCGAACGGCTGCTCGACGAGACGGAGCGTCGTGGTGATTGGCGCGACGCCGTCACGATCGCCGGCCGCTGGTGCGATGTGGCGCCGCTCGACGAGCGCGCGGCGACACGATTGATCGGTGCGCTGCGTCTCTCCGGCCGGCCCGTCGATGCGCTCGCGGCACACGCCAGCTTCGTCGAGCGCATTCGCGAAGCGCTCGACGTGAAGCCCTCGATACACTTTCGAGCGCTGGCCACGGAGCTCGACCACGCCGCACTCCACGCGACCGCCGAGCCGCAGGCCGCTTCGACCCTGCTCCCGTTCGTCGGGCGGGATGATGCGTTCGCGTCGCTCACGTCGGCGTGGAGCGCGACGCTGCCCGGCCGCGTCACGCTCGCCCTCGTCGAAGGGTCCGCGGGAATGGGCGCGTCGCGACTGTGCGCCGAGCTCGCGCGATGGGTGCGCGACGCGCATCCCGGCGCGTACGTATCGAGCGCCGATCTGCGGGCGGTCGCGCGCGCGGAAGGCGACAGCGCCTACGCCGCGGCTCGCGCGTTGCTTGCGAACGTCGCGCAGGCGCCCGCGCTTGGCGGCGTGTCGCCGGCGTCGCTGCGCGTGCTGCACGCGCTCGTGCCCGCGATCGCCGAGCGCTTTCCGCGAATCGCGCGGCCCGACGAGCCGCCGTCGGCGCCCGAGGTGCGCGACGCCGTGCACGAGTTTCTCCTCGCGCTCGCGGATGATGGACCGGTGCTGTTGATCGCCGACGGCGTCGCCGGCGCCGATGCGCCCAGCCTGTCGCTCCTGCGCTCGATCGCGACGCTACGACACGCGCCCATGATGCTCGTGCTCGCGGACCGCTCCCTCGACATCGACCGCGAGGACGCGCTCGCTGCCCTTCGCGATGACACGGCCGTCGCGCACGTGATGCTGGCGCCCCTTTTTGCCGCGGACGTCGCGCTGCTGCTCGAGCGCGACGCGGCCCTCGCCGCGCGCGCGCTCGCCGATGCGGGCGGCGTTCCCACGCTCGTGAGCGCGCAGCTCGACACCATGCTCGCCGAGCACCTCGTGACGGCGGGCGCGTCAGGTGGCCGCATTGCGTCGCCGGCGATCGAAGGCCGTCCGCTGGCGATGCCACCGGTCGCGCGTGCGATGGCGCGCGAAGCGGTGCGCACGCTCGACGAAACGTCGCGCCGCGTCGCCGACGCGTTCGCCGTCTTCGGCGCGCCTTTGGCGATCGCCGACGCGGCGCGGCTCGCCGGCGCGCCCACCGAGACGACGGAGCGTGTCGCGGCCCACTTGGTTCGTGCCGGGGTCGCCCGCTCCGCGCCCGACGACCCGCGCACCGTCGAGATGCATCCGCCCGTCGTCGCCCGCGCGTCGTACGACCTCGTGCCGGTGCTCCGCCGGGAAGCGATGCACGGCGCGGCGACTGCGCTCCTCGCCGCCGCGGGGCGCCCGGGCGCCGACCGCGCGCGGGCGCGTCATCACGAGGAGCGCGCCGGCGGCACGATCGCTCCGCTCGCGCACGCAACGCTCCGCCGTCGGGCGATCAGCGTGCTCGCCACCGCCGCCGCTGTCGTCATGGTCGCCGCGGTGCTCGCCACGAGGCGGGGCCCCGCCGTGCGGCCGCGCACCGTCGCCGTCTTTCCGTTCACCGTTCGCGCCGGCCCCGAGCTCGGGTTTCTGCGCGCCGGCATGGTCGACCTGCTGAGCACGAGCCTCGATGGCGCCGCCGGCCTGCGCACGATCGACCCGCGCAGCGTGCTCGCGGCCATCGGTGGCCGCGATCAGCCGTTGCCGCCGGATGCGGCGCGGCAGATCGCGGCGCGGCTCGGCGCGTCGTACTTCGTCGTCGGCGACGCGGTCGGCGCGCACGGGCAGCTGCAGCTCGGCGCGACGCTGTACACCGTTGGCACGGACAGCGGAGCACTCGTTCATGCGCGCTCCGACGGGCGTGAGGAGGATCTGTTCGGCGTCGTCGATCGGCTCACCGCGCAACTCGCCGTGTCGCAGGGGGCGACGTCGCGCGGCCCATCGATGCGGTTGGGAGCGCTCACGACGTCGTCGCTCGAGGCGCTCAAGGCGTACCTCGACGGCGAGGCCTTATATCGCGTCAATGACATGCCCGCCGCGATGTCTTCATTCAAGCGCGCGACGACGCTGGACAGCAGCTTCGCGCTGGCCTGGTACGGTCTCGCCAGCGGCGCGTCTTGGATGCTGCAGTCGAAGGAAGAGCAGCGCGCGGCCGCCGAGGCCGTGCGCACTTCGGGCCGGCTGTCCGAGCGCAACCGGACGCTCGTCGAGGCGTTCGCCGCCCTCAGCCGCGGCGCCGTCGATTCCGCCGAGCGGCTCGCCGCCTCCGTCGCCGAGAAGTACGACGACATCGACGCATGGGTGATCCTCGGCGAAGCGCTCTATCATCACAACTTTAAGCGCGGCCGCTCGATCGTCGAATCGCGGCGCGCCTGGGAGCAGGTGCTCGCGTCGGATCCCCGGCACTGGCCGGCCCTACAGCATCTGTCGGAGGTGGCGGCGATCGAGGGGAAGCGCGCCGAGTCGGATTCACTGTTTCTGCGCTACGAGAGCATCGTCGGTGTCGAGCACACGCTGCCGCCATCGAACGCCGTCCATCGGTTCGAGTTCGGCCAACAGCGCGACCGGGACGAGGTCGTCGCGCACATGACAGGCGATCGCGGCTTCTGGCTCATCGCGTCCGTCTGGTACGTCTCAGTCTTTGGTCGAGACGTGGACGGAGCGCGACGACTGGCGCGCATCCTCGTCGATCCAATTCGGCCGCCCGAGCAGCAGGGCATGGGGCGCGTGCTCCTCGCGCACTTGGATGTCGCCAGCGGCAAGTGGCGTGAGGCACGCGCCGAGCTGGCGATCGCGGGCGCGCATTCACCGGGCGACGCTACCGAGCACGAAACGCTCCTCTCGCTCGCACCGTTTCTCACCGACCTCACCGCATCGACCGCCGTGCAGCGCGAGCTCCTGCGGCGCCTGTCCGCCGAATCCCCGGCGCCGGCGGGCGCCGTGCCGTGGCCGACGCCCGACGCGCCGCTTCGACCGCTCCTCCACGCGTACTTGCGCGGTCTCATCGGCGTGAGACTCCGCGACGAGAACACGGTGGCCAGATCGCTGCGCGAGATCGACTCGCTGCCCGATCCCAGCGGATCGATCGCGATAGCGCAGGGTCTCCGCTACGCGGTCCGTGCCGCGCAGGCGCGTGCGCGCGGCTCGCCGGCCGAGGCGCTGGCCGATCTCGAGCGAAGCGCACGGGCGACGCCGTTCGTTGCCGCGTGGACGTCCGCGTTCATCTCGCAGGCGCGCGAGCGGTACGAGCGGGCCGAATTGCTGAACGAGGCGGGCCGCGACGACGAAGCGCTGCGCTGGTACGCGACCTTCGACCAAAATTCGCCGTACGATCTCGTTTATCTTGCCCCCGCACTCTACCGACAAGGGCAGATTCACGAGCGGCGCGGACGCGCGCGGCTGGCGTCCGACCGCTACCAACGATTCATCGCGCTGTGGCGCGAGTGCGATCCTGAGCTGCATCCCCTCGTCGCCGACGCGGAGCGGCGACTCGCGGGACTCGCGGCGGCCGCCGCCAAGTGATTCGCCGTGTGACGCGACCCTGGACATCTCCGCCCTGGCCGACGGCGTGCGCTCGTCGTTACCGTTCGGTCCCGCTTCACACCGCCGGAGCTGCATACCGATGATCGCACTACCCGCGTCGCCCCGCGCGTTCACGCACTCGACCTGGATCGACATCGCGCCATACTACGAAGCGCTCGCCGCCGAGCCGCTCTCGCCTGAGACGATGGACGCGTGGCTCGCCGCCTGGTCCCTCCTCGAGGAGCTCGTCGACGAGGCCGCCACGCTCGCCTCGATCGACTACACGTGCGACACGAGCGATCCGGTGAAGGAAGCGGCGCACTTGCGCTTCTCGATGGAGATCGCGCCGCTGATGCACGAGCAGCAGGTGCGGCTCGCGCGCCGCCTCCTCGACTCGGGCTACACGCGAGCCGATCTCGAGACGACGATCCGCGAATTTCGCACCGACGCCGAACTCTTCCGCGAGGAGAGCATACCCCTCTTCAGCGAGCTCGAGGAGCTCGACGCGAAATACGAGAAGATCACCGGCGGCTTTACCGTCGAGTGGGACGGTGAAACGAAGACGCTCCAACAGCTGCAGCCGTATCTCAAGTCGCGCGATCGGGCCGAGCGCGAGCGCGCCTTCCGCCTGATGTCGGCCCCCTATGTGGATCAACGCGAGGCGCTCGCTGACCTCTTCGATCGCATGTTCGCGCTCCGGTCGCGCATCGCCGCCAACGCCGGCGCCGACAACTTCCAGCAGTACGTCTATCGCGCCAAGCATCGCTTCGACTACACACCGGACGACGTGCGTCGCTTTCACGACGCGGTCAAGCAGACCGTCGTCCCCGCGGTCGGGCGCCTCCTCGACTACCGACGCCGCCGGCTCGGCATCGACGTGCTGCGTCCGTGGGACTTGAGCCTCACCCCCGATCGAATCGATCCGCTCGTCCCATTTAAGGACGTCGGCCGGTTCGTCGACCGCGCGCAACGCATCTTCGACTGCGTCGACGCCGAGCTCGGCCGCGACTTCCGTACGATGGCATCGGAGCGGCTTCTCGATCTCGACAGCCGCCAGGGGAAAGCGCCCGGCGGCTACTGCACCACGCTTCAGCATCGCGGCCGTCCGTTCATCTTCATGAACGCCGTGGGCATCGCCGACGACGTGAACACGCTCGTGCACGAGGCGGGACACTGCTTCCACGCCTTCCTGTCGAACCCGCTGCCGCTCGTCTGGCAGCGCGGCACGGGTATGGAGGCAGCCGAGCTCGCGTCGATGTCGATGGAGCTCCTCGCGGCACCGTTCCTTGCCGAGCCTAACGGCTACTACGATAGCGACGCGGTGCGGCACGCGTGGATCGAGCATCTCGAGGACATCCTCTTCAGCCTCGCGCACATCGCCAGCGTCGATGCGTTTCAGAGTTGGATCTACACGAGCGGCGCGGGACACGACCGCGACGCGCGCGATGCGGCGTGGCTCGAGATTCGCGCGCGCTTCGAGGGCGGCGTCGACTGGAGTGGCTTGCGCCCGGAGCGCGTCGCGCGCTGGTTCCGACAGCTGCACATCTTCCTCCTCCCGTTCTACTACATCGAGTACGGTATCGCGCAGCTCGGCGCGCTCCAGATCTGGCGAGCCAGCATCGAGGACCATCCGCGTGCCGTCGCGCGCTACAAGCGCGCGCTCTCGTTGGGCGGCACGCGCTCGCTCCCGGAGATCTACGACGTCGCCGGGGCGAAGCTGGTCTTCGACGCCGAGACGATGGGTGACCTTGTCGCACTCGTTGAGGCCAAGATCGCCGAGCTTCGCGCCGGCGACGGCGACAGCGAGCTCGCGGCGTGATCGTCGCCGCGCTCGCGCTTGTGCTGCAACAGGCGCCGGCGCTCGAGGGAGCGCGGCACCCGTCGTACGCGTCCGACGGTCGCCTCGCAGTTGCCGTCCGCGGCGACATCGAGATCGTCGCCGCGAACCGCACGCGGCACCGCATCACGACGGGGCCCGCGTGGGATCGCGATCCCGCCTTCACACCCGACGGCGCGGCGATCGTCTTCGCGTCGGACCGCGGCGGCGCCGTGCACCTCTGGCGCGTCGCTGTGGGCCCATCGGGCGCCGCCGGCCAGCCGGTGCGCGTGACGGGCGACTCGCTCCCCGACGCGCAGCCGACCGTCGCCGCGGATGGACGCGTCGCCTTCGTGCGTGGACGCGGACCCTCGGCGCGCGTCTGGCTGCGCGCACCGGACGGCGTCGAGAAGCGACTGACGAAGGGCGACGCGCGCGAGCAGCACCCCGCCTTCGACGCACGCGGCACGCGCATCGCCTATGTCTCGATTGGCGAGCGCGCGAGCCAGCTCCGCGTGCGCATCCTCGCGTCCGACTCCGATCGCGTGATCGTCGGCGACCGCCGCGCCGAATGGCCGGCGTGGTCGCCCGATGGCAGCCGGATCGCGTTCACGACGGCGTCGCCCGAGGCGGTGTGGGTGACGGCGGCGAGCGATGGACGCTATGTGAATCTGATCAGCTCGCGTCGCGCGGCGCCCGCGTGGTCACCGGATGGCAGGCGCATCGCCCTCGCCGAGTCGCCGCCCGACGAGGTCGGATTCAATGGCGATCCGAACCGCATCCCGGATCGGGACGCGGGCGACGAGCTGTCGCAGCGTGGGCGGCTCGTCGTCATCGACGCGCCGCCGGCCGTGGACGCAGGCCTCGTCGCCGACGGAAGCACGGCGACGCCGGCGGTCGATCGCGCGGCTCTGAACGGAGAGATCTTCGATCGCGTGTGGCTGCGCACGGCATCGCTCTACTACGCGACACCCGATGCGGTCGCCCGCAAGCTCGCGTGGGAGCGCATGCGCGACGCGACCCGCCCGCGCGCGCTCGCCGCCAAGAGCGATGACGAGCTCGGCGAGCTGCTGCACCACATGCTGGGCGCGCGTCCCGTGCTGCGCGCGTCCGCGACCGGCAAGGCCGCCGTGTCGAGCGCGCATCCCGTCGCGACCGCCGCGGGCCTGGAGATGCTCCGTCGCGGCGGCAACGTCGTCGACGCCGCCGTCGGCGTGTCGTTCGCGCTCGGCGTCGTCGAGCCGGAAGCGAGTGGCGTCGGCGGTTACGGGCAGATGCTCGTCTTCCAGCAGGGGATGACGAAGCCGGCGCTTCTCGAATTCATGTCGCGCGTGCCCGAGGATGCCTCGTTAGGCAATCTCTCGCTCCTCGAGGGCGGCCGACTGCCCGACGACGGTCCCGTGCTGACGACGGTGCCGGGCACGGTCCACGGTATGTACACCGCGTGGCAGCGCTACGGCAGCAAGAAGCTTCCCTGGGCGGATCTCCTCGCGCCAGCCATTCGCGCCGCGCGCGATGGCTACGTCGTGAGCGAGGGGCTCGCGACGACCATCGCCACCGAGCGCGTGCATTTCCTGAAGTACGCCGGCAGCAAGTCGCTCTTTTTCCCGAATGGCCGCGCGCTCGCCGCCGGCGACACGCTCCGTAACCCCGACCTCGCCTGGACGCTCGAGCAGATCGCGAAGGGTGGCGCCGACGGCTTCTACAAGGGCGAAGTCGCGCGCCGACTCGTCACCGATCTGCGAGGACAGGGGAACGCGATGAAGCTCGCGGACCTCGCGCGTTACTACGCCGCCGAGCGCGATGCGGTCTCCGGTACCTACCGCGGCAACACGCTCTACTCGAGCGCGCCGCCGGTGAGCGGCGGGGCCAGTCTCGTTGCGCAGCTGAATCTCCTCGAGAACGTGGCGGCGCCCAAGCCGTATGCCGACGACGCCGCGACGCTCAACGCGATGATCGCTGCCTGGGTGCTGTCGCCCTCGACTCGCAACCGCATCGCCGATCCCGGCCTGTTCGACGTCTCGCTCGTGCCGTTCCTGAGCAAGGACACGGCGCGCACGCGGTGGCGCTGCTTCTCCGCCGACCGCGCCGTCACTCCCGACATGGTCAGAGGAGACAGCGTCGTCTGTCCGGCGACGGGAAGCGCGCCGGCGATGCGTACGTCGCTCCTCGACGGCGCGGCCAACGATCGGGAGTGTCCCGAGCCCGGTCCGCACACGGAGGGGCGCGCCTGCCATCTCACCGGCACCACCGCGTTCACTGTCGCCGACGCCGGCGGCAACATCGTCGCCGTCACACAGACGCTCGGCACGTGGGGCGGGAGCTTCTACGTCTCACCGGGGCTCGGCTTCCTCTACAACGACAAGCTCGGCTCGTACGGTACCGAGCCGGGCGCGTACGGCGCGCGCATCCCGTTCGCGCGGCATGGCAGCACGCTCGCGCCGACGATCGTCTTCAAGGGCACGGGCGCGATGCAAACGCCGTGGTTCGCCGTCGGCGCCGCCGGCAACGCGTGGATCACCTCCGCCGTGTACCAGACGATCACCGGCATCATCGACCAGTCGCTCGACCCGCAGCGCGCACTCGAGCTCCCGCGCTTTCTCGTGGGCGGAAGCGCGCCCGTCACCGGCGATCCGTCGCGGCGCGCCTACACCATCCAGCTGGAAGACGGCTTCGCGCCGTCGGTGCTCGAGCGCCTCCGCGCGCTCGGCTACCGGCTGCAGCTGGTATCGCTGATGGGCGAGCTGCGCGAAGGCTACGGCGCAGCGGTCGTGATCGGCCCGGCTGGCGTCACCGCCGGCGCCGACCCGCGCCGCGCCGGCTCGGCGGGCGCCATCGAGAAGTGAGCTGAAGGGAGAGGAGCGACCACGAAAGGATTGTCACTCATCCTCTCCACGAATCGACCGCCGTCATCAGCGGCGGAGGATGGTGACGCCGCCGTTCGTCGTGGTCGCGCGAATGCGCGTGCCGCCGCCGTTCAAGTCCGTTTCGATGCGCCGCCCGATGCGCCCCTGCACGACGACGGGAAAGTCGATCGACACGCCGCCGTTCACGGTACCCGTCTCCAGGTGCGCCGCGTACTTGGTGGGGATCTCCATGTGCACGCCGCCGTTCTGCGTCCGCACATCGAGGCCGGCGCCGTCCCATCGCTCGCCCTCGAGCGAGACGTGGAGCCCGCCGTTCTGCGTCTCGCCGTGGACGTCGCCGCCCACGCCCTCGAGATGCAGCCCGCCGTTCTGCGTCGACAGATCCATGCGCCCGGTGACGTCGGTGACCGACACGCCGCCGTTCTGCGCCCGGAGGTCGAGGTCCATGTTCCGCGGCGCAGCGATCGCGAAGCTCACCGCCCAGCCGCGCCGGTCGCGCGACGGCGGGCCCTCGGCGCGCAGCGAGCCGCCCGTCGTGTCAATGCGGATCTGCGACAACAGGTCGCGCGCCTCGGCGTCGTTGTCCCCATGCGCCTCGATTCGCGCCTCGACGCTGATGTCGCGCCGATTCTCGCCGACGACCGAGACGCCACCGTTGCGGCCGCCGTCCGCGCGCAGCGTGCGCGCCGGCGCGGCCATCGTCAATTGGCGCACCTCGCAGTGTCGCGCATTGTCGGCGTTGTTCGACCCGCGGTCGTTGTTGCAGCGGTCGAGCCAGTCGCCGGACGATTTCTGCGCGGCGAGCGCGGACGTCGCGCCGGCGATGAGCGCGGCCAAGGCGAGAGCGGTGCGGGAGAAGACGCGGAGCATGGAAGAGCCTCGATGCGAAAAAGGGTCGGTGCGTGACACCGACCCTTCGACATCGCCGACCGGCGAAGGGTTGGACGCCGGGGAGGCCCGTTGCGCTAATTGGCGAAGTTGTAGCTCAGCGTCACCTTCCCCGTGCCGACCTCGTACCGGTACAGCTTCCATCTCCGCATCCGCTCGACGATGCACCCTTCCACTTCCTTGCCCGGCGTCGCTTCCGTCCACCGCCCTTGCCGCACCACCGCGTCGGTGACCTCGCCGTCGGACTTGAGCGTAAGCTGCACGGTGAGCGCCCCACGCAACTTCGGGTAGAGCTTGAGACCGTATTCCTGGAAGCAGAATTGGAGCGTCGCCGTGCGCGCCAGGGGACGCGTGATGTCGTCCGCCGACAGCGACGCATCGCCGACGCTCACCGTGCTCTTGGCGATGCTGGCGCGTGCCTCGGCGGCGCTCGCCTTGGCGATGCTGTCGGCGGTGGCCATCGCCGCTTTCGCCGCGCGCGCTACTTCAGCGATGCTATCGAGCCGGGCGAGGCGTCGCGCTTCGGCAACGCTGTCGGCCAGCGCCTTCGCCAGCCTCGCTCTCGTGAGGCTGTCCGCGTGCGCGAAACGGCGCGCGGCCGCGATCGAGTCGCTGCGCAGCTTCGCCGTGCGGATCGCCGCCAGGCTGTCCGCGCGCGCGACACGCCGCGATTCGGCGATCGCGTCGACGCGCGCGCGCGCTTCGGCCCGCGCGATGCTGTCGGTCCGCGCCACGGCCGCTTTCGCTTCGGCAATCCTCGCCTCGCGCGCGACTCGCGTGGCCTCGGCGGCGCTGTCCGCGCGCGCGCGCGCGGCGCTGGCGCTGATGACGCTGTCGGCTCGCGCGGCGCGCCTTGCTTCGGCGATGCTGTCGGCGCGTGACTTCGCGGCGCGCGCGAAGGCGATGCTGTCGTCGCGCAACTTGCGCGTGACGGCGGCGATCGAGTCGGCACGCGCGACACGCGCCGCGTTGGCGATGCTGTCGTAGCGCACCTTCGCCGCCTTCGCGGCGGCGATGCTGTCGGCGCGCGCGAGCGTACGAGCGCGGGCGATGCTGTCGGCCGCGTTGCGCGCGGCCCTCGCCACGCTTGCGCTCTCGGCCCGTGCCATGGCGCGTGCCGCGAGCGCCGCCTCGGCCCGCGCGGCTTTGGACGCGCGCTCCAGCGAGTCGGCGCGCGCGCGCGACAGCTTGGCGGCTGCGATGCTGTCCTCGTGGGACCGGGCGCGTGCCCCGGCGATGCTGTCGGACTTGGACTTCATCGAGCGCGCGGCCGCCGCGCTGTCGTCGTGTGCGCGGCGCTTCGCCGAAGCGAGCGAATCGGCGAAGGCAAGGCGCTGGGCCATCGCCACGCTGTCGGCGACGTGCTTCGCAACGCGTGCCGCGCGCAGACTGTCCGCCTTGCCGAGCAAGCTGGCCCGGGCGAGAGTGTCGTCGCGCGCCCTGGCCATCTTCGCCGCGGCGATGCTGTCCTTGCGCGCCACACGGCGCGATTCGGCAGTGCTGTCGGCGCGCGCCTTGGCGACGCGCGTGGCGGCGATGCTGTCGTCGCGCGTGCGGCGCGTCGCGTCGGCCACCGAGTCGGCGCGGGCAAGACGGAGGGCGGTGGCGATGCTGTCGGCGCGCGCCCGCGCCAGCCTTGACGCCGCGATGCTGTCGCTGCGCGCCCGCTTGGCGGCGGCGACACTGTCGGCCCGCATCTTCGCGTTGGCGACCGCGGCCTTCGCCGTCATGGCTGGTGACGGTGTCGGCCCACTCGCGCTCGACGCGGCCGGCGACGGCGGCGGGCCCGGCGGTCCTGGTATCGCCGCTGTCTCCGTCACGGGCGGGGTCGCGGTCGTGGTCGTGGCGACGACAGATGGCGACGCAGCCGCCGCGGGCGACGGCGGCGGGTCGCTCGGTCGCTTCGGCAACGAGAGCTCCGGGAGCTCCGTCGAGGCGAGCACCTGCGTAATCGTCGGTCCGCCGGCGACGGCGGCGCGCTGCGCTTGCGCCGCGCGCGCGCTCGCCGAGCTGCGCGTCAGCATTCCCGGCGTCATCTCCGCCGCCGTGCGGGCCGCCTCGCGGAGCGCGGCGAGGAGCTGCCGTGTCGCGCCGTCGGTCAACCGCATCGTGAGCTGGCCCTGCGTCGCGCTCATCACGCTCAACCCGATGCTCGGAATCGGCGCGGACATCCGCCGCTCGATGCGCATGGCGTTGCCGAGCGCGGGCGACGAGATGACCGGCACCGATTGCGACGCGCGCGTGGACGGCACGGGAAGCCCGAGAATCGCGTCCGTCGTATCGGCCCACGATTCGACATCACGCACGGCGAGCTGGAAGGGACGCGCGAGCGCATCGCGAAAATCGCGCGAGGCGAACAGCTGCACGGTGCCCGCGTCCGTCGCCTTGAGCCAGAGCTGCACGCTCCCGATCTGGAACGACGAGACCTCCACCGCCTGCGATTGTGCGGCGGCGGAGGAGGGGAGGGCGGGCACGGCGGCGGCGGAGCAAAAGAGCGTCGCAGCCATCGCCGCGATCGAACCGCGGATCGAGACCATCAAAACGTGCTCGCGGATGCGGAAAGACGAACGAGCGGGCGCGCCGACGAAATCTCGTGGCGCGCTGTCCTATGATATACACAGACGTGTAGGACGGTGCGAGGCAACCTCCGTTGCCGCCGCACGCTCCCGCGCTAACTTCCGCCCTGGACCGCCCCCAACCTCCTGCGAGCAGATGCGATTGCCCCCCAGTTCGCCCGACTACGTATCCCGCGTCACACTCGCGGTGCTCGCCGCAGCTGCGCCCCTCTCACGGGCCCGCGCGCAGAGCGACCATTTCGCGCCGCTCGTCCTTTTGCTGCCCGCGAGCACGCGCGCCGCGGCGTTTGGCGACGCGTACGTCGCCGGCCGCGACAACGACGTGATCTTCTACAATCCGGCGCAGCTCGGGATCGCCCGTGGCGTCGGCGCCTCGGTCGCGCGCTATCGCTCGGCGAGCACGCTCGGTTCGCTCTCGGCCAGCACCGCACTCGGCTCCGGTGGCGTCGGCGTCGGCGTGCAGATGCTCGATTACGGATCGTGGCCGACCGTGTATCCGGCGACGGCCGGCGCGCTGACGAGCCGTGGACCACTCGTGTCGTCGAGTCTCGCCGCGACACTGGGTGCAGCGACCGTATTCCGCGACACGCGCATTGGCGTCGCGGGCAAATACGTGGAAGAGCGCATCGCCGGCGCGCGCGGCGGCGTCCTCGCGGCGGATATAGGGCTCGCACGCGACATCGGACAAGTCACCGTCGGGTTCGCCGCCCAGAACCTGGGCGGCGCCATCAAGACGGGCGGCCATCGTGCCTCGCTCCCCCAACGCTACACGTTCGGTGTCGGCGGAGGCGGCCTGCCCGTCGGGCCGTTCGACGTCGCGGCCAGCACGAGCGTCGCTGTGCTCCGCAACGGTTTCGTCACCCCGGCCGGCGGCGTGGAAGTGAGCTACTCCTGGCTCGACGGGTACGCGGTTGCCGCTCGCTTCGGCGTGCGCCGCGTCGAGACGAACGCGCAGAGCCCGCTCACCCTCGGGGCCGGCGCCAGCGTCGATCGCATCTGGCTCGACTACGCGTACGAGCGATACCCGGGCGCCGGCGTCGCGCATCGCGTCGGGCTCCGCATCCGCGCGCAATGACAGACGCCGGTTCCAGGCATCCGACACCCGGAACCAGTTGTCAATGATCCGCTCGCACGGCGAGAAATGCCGGATCGAGTGACGAGATACCGACGTCGTCGAGTATGATCGTGCCGGCCGCGAGCCGGTCGAAGATCCATCGCACGGAGACGATCTTCTTCGCGTCGAACGAGGGTTGCTCCTTCACGAAATCGGCGACGGGGATCGCGTACGTCTGCAGCACGTACTCGAACTGGTTCGCGAACTGGCTCTCCTCGCGGCTGGCGCGGCGATAGACGTGCGTCTCGAGCGGCCGGCGCACCGCGCCGTAGCGCGAGAGCGGTACGCGCGCGACGACGCCGCTCGCGTCGACCAGCGCAATCGTGATGTCGACCGGCGTCGTGTCGGGCTCGGCTTTCTTGGCGTCCGGTTTCTTTGGCGGCCTGCCCTTCGTCTTCGCGGAGTCGGCGCCTTTTTTCGTCGAATCCTTCGCGGGTGAGCGCGGACCCGGTTTGACGTTCGTGGGCGCGAGTGAGAACTCGAGCGACGCGCGCTCGTCCACCCGCCACGCGGTGCGCAGCGAATCGGGGATCGTGATCGCGTACGACGCGGGCCGACCGACCTTCGTCGTGTCCGGCCCGGCGATGCGGTTGTTCCATCCGATCCAGACGGCATTAGTGCCGAAGTCGTTGTTCTTCCACCGCATTGGGACGACGGCCTCTTTCCACGTGGCGAGCGAGTCGCCGGCGATCGTCACGCCTCTCACGCTCCCACTTTCGACGTCGACGTCTTCCTGGTAGTCGGCGAGGGCGCGGAAGCGCGAATCCTGGAAGCGCGTGATGTACATCGTCTTCGGGAGCCAATCGCCGATCACGCGATGGTCGCGAAAGATCGGGAGGTACTCACGCTTCCCCTTGAGCGTCGACTCGAGGAACGCCGAGATGATCACCTTGCCGAACTGCCGCTGTTCCTCGGGCGTGATCAACCCGCGCAGATCCAGAAAGCGGTCGCTGCGCGGGCCGTTGTCCTTGTTGTTCCAGACCGTGTTCCACTGACCGTGATTGGCGCGATAGACGTAGATCGCGCTCTTGAACCACTCGCCACCGTCGGTGAATTTCACACGCTCCCACTGCCGGTTGCCCGAGAAGCTCGACACATCGCCGTCGTGCGAACCGTGGATGACGAGGTAGTTCACGTTTTCGAGCGGCGTGGGCGTGTCGGCGGGCTTGTACTGTCCGTCGACCGGCGCGATGGCGACGAGCGACTTGATCGCGAAGCCGAAATCGAACGTCTGGTTCGCGTCATCGGGATAGTGCTTGAGCCGGTTGAGCGCCGCCGCGACGGCGACCGCTTCGCCGCCCCGCGAGTGCCCCATGAGCGCGATGTTGCCCATGTCAACTTTATGCTGGAACGGTCCAACGGAATCGTTGAACGTGCGCCACGCCTTGAGATGCTGGAGCAGCATCCAGCCCCGTGCATCGTTCTCGTTGCGCATGTCGCCGTTGAGAAAGTTCTCGTCGACGGAGACGAGAATGAATCCGCGCGACGCGAGGAGCTCGCCGAGGTACGTGTAGCCCGGATCCGAGAAGTCATCCATCGTGTGGTTGCCGTGCACGATGAGCACGAGCGGGAACGGACCCGCGCCATCCGGATACCAGACCGTGCCGTTCACGGGCATTTTCTTGGTGTCGAAGCCGAAGAAATCTTCGCGCTTCTTCGCCGTCTTGGGCGGCGGCGAGGCGAACGCCGACCCGTCGACGCTCTTCGTCTTGATCGTCACCGAGTCGCGGAAGGCGTGTCGCTGCTTGTCGGTACCGCTCCCGTAGGTGAGCGTGCGCACGGCGAACGAGCCGACGCTCGCGGGATTTGGCGCGGCGAGCGCCTGGTGCGCGAGCACGACCCTGGAGTCGTCCTTCGCGAGCTTGAGCGACTGGCCGCACGCGCCCACCAGCGGCGCGAGGACGAGCAATGAAAGTCGGAAACGACGCATGGGAGGCAGGCGGCCGAGTGCAGGAGACGGAGAAATGGCGGGAGAAAATCGCGCGCGTGGCAATGTAGATGCGGCCCCCGGCGCCGCAACGTGAGATGGGACATCCGCGCCGCGCCGTTCGTTGTCAGCAAATCCGAGCGCGATCCGCAGTCTCGCTCTTGCCGCCGGCGACCGGCGCGCCGAGCATCTAGTCGTCCACACCGCCATGGAGACTGAAATGACCCACCATAGCTCTCGTCGTCGCGCCGTCGCGGCCGCGGTCGCGATGTTTGCCGTTTCGTCATTCGCACCGTCGCCCGCGTACGGGCAGCGCGCGCCGCTCGCGAGCGACGGCAAGTTCGGCGGAAGCCCGAATGTCCACGTGCTCGGCCACATCGAGATGGGTGGCTTTTTCCGCGTCGGCGGTATGGACATGGAGTCGGAGCCATCGCGCCCGTACATGTACGCCACGCGCATTCTCGACGAAGCCGGCTTCAGCATCGTGAACATCGCCGACCCGCGGAAGCCGAAGGTGATCTTCGATTGGCGAATTCCGAACGTGGAGCAGCACTCCGGCGTCGGCGGCGAGGCGGGGAAGTATTTCAAATTGAAAGGACGGTATTACTACGCGAAGTGCCTGCAGTTCGAGGCGAACACCCCCGACTACGATCTGAGCATGATCGTCTTCGACGTGACCGGCTTGCCCGACGTGAGCAAGGTCAAGGAAGTGGCACGCGTGCACGGTGGACCGACGACGCACGTCTTTCCGTACAAGCACTCCGACGGCCGCGTGATCCTGTTCTCGACACCGGGTCCGTCACAAGGCGTCAACATCTACGATGCGGAAAAGCTCATCGCCGGCGACGCGAAGGAGGGATTGATCGGCCACGTGGGGAGCGCCAGCGCACAGCCGACCCGCGCACCCGATGGCACCGTGCGCAATCCGTCGTTCCACGACACCTACGCCGCGTACGATCCGGCGAAGCAACGCGACGTACTGTTCGGCGCGGGCACTGGCGGCTTCTACGTGTGGGATGTGAGCCGTCCCGAGGAGGCGAAGCTCCTCACGTCGCTCACCGCTGGCGGGGGCGTCATCGTTGGCGGCCACACGATTCAGGCATCCCCCGATCAGCGCTACGCCGTGACCGAGGTCGAGAAAGCGTACTTCCCGGTAATGGTCTTCGATCTCCAGCCCGGGCTCGAGCAGAACGTACCGCTCATCGGTACGCCCGTCGGCGCGTGGACGGCGGATTGGCGCGACCTCTCGCACGACAGCGACCTGCGGTGGCCATATCTCTTCGTCGCCGCGTACGAAGATGGATTTCAGGTCGTGAGCCTCGCCGACCCGAAGGATCCGAGGACGGTCGGCTGGTACTACACCTGCGAGTGCGCGCACAACACCGGCTACGGCGGCATTCGCAACGTGCGCGGCACCTCGGCGATGAACGGCGCGGGCGACGTGCATGTCCGCAACTACGATGGTCTCATCGCCGTCAGCGACTACACGTCGGGGCTGTGGCTGTTCAAGGTCGATGGCTTCGACGGATGGAACGGCGCGAAGTACCGGCTTCCGAACATCTCCAGCGAGCAGGATTGGGACGGCGGTCCGGCGCGCGGGACGGCCACCAAGCCACGCAGCACTCCATGACGGAGCGCCGCTCGCTACCTTTGGCGCACCTCCTTCCTTCACCCATCGCCCGCATGATCTCTCGCCCCATTCTTTTCGCGTCGTTCGCGTCCCTCGCGACAATCGCCGGCGCGCAGGACGCGCCACGGCAGCACAAGGCGCAACCGACGACCGTGGCGATTACCCCTGCCGACCTCAGGACGCGCCTCTACATCATCGCCGATGATTCGATGGAAGGGCGTCAAGCCGGGAAGAACGGCAACTACAGGGCGACCTCGTACATCGCCCGCGAGTTCAAGCGGCTCGGCCTCACGCCAGCCGGCGACAGCGGCACCTTCTTCCAGACGATTCCTTACGTGCAACGCCTCGCGAGCTCGTGGTCGCGGCTCGTCATCAACGGCGCGCCGCTCGACCTGTGGACCGACTACGCGTTGATGGGCACCAACCCTCTCGCGCCGGCGACGATGTTCGAGACCGAGCGCACGGAAGCCGTGTACGGCGGACGGATGGGCGACTCGTCTATCGTCATTGCGCCGGACAAGGTCGAAGGGAAGCTCGTCGTGCTCGCGCCCGTCGTCGGACCGTCGGGGACGCCGATCGCGCAGCTCAACGCGGCGACGCTCGCCGAGTTCCAGGGCGCCGCCGCCATCGCCGTCGCGTACCTCGACGCCGTCCCGCCGGCCGTCGTCGCCAATCTCAAGCTCCCGCGCACCGTCACGCCGATGGACACGAGCCTGCACGGGCCGATGCTGATCGCGATCACGAACAAAACCGCCGAGCGACTCATTGGCGGACCGTTCGACAAGGTGAAGCCCGCTGAGCTCGGCAACTCCATCCGCGCCCGCGTCGCCTACGAGTTCAAGCCGACCGAGGCGCCGGCGCGCAACGTGATCGCGATCCTCAAGGGAAGCGACCCGAAGCTCGCCGGCCAATACGTCGCCGTCGGCGCCCACAACGACCACATCGGCATGATGCCCGCGCCGGTCGATCACGATTCGCTGCGGGCGTTCAATCGCGTCATGCGGCCGCAGGGCGCCAATGATCGGCCCGGCGCGCCGACGGCCGAGCAATGGACGCAGATCCACGCGGGTCTCGACTCGCTGCGCAAGAAGAACCCGCCGCGTCTCGACTCGATCGCGAACGGTGCCGACGACGATGGCTCGGGGACGGCGGTGCTCCTCGAGATTGCCGAATGGTTCGCGAAGACGCGACCGCACCCCAAGCGCTCGATCATCTTCGTCTCGCACACGGGCGAAGAGGCAGGCCTGCTCGGCTCGCAGCACTTCACCGATCACCCCACCGTGGCGCGCGACTCGATCGTCGCTCAGCTCAATATGGACATGGTCGGGCGCGGGCGCGCTGAAGATGTGAAGGCGGGCGGGCCGACCTCGATCCAGATGATCGGCTCGCGCCGGCTGTCGACGCAGCTCGGCGACATCATCGATTCGCTCAACACGCATCCGACAGCGGCGCGTCAGCAGATGGAGATCGACTACTCGTTCGACGCGGCCGGCCATCCGCTCAACCGCTACTGCCGCAGCGACCACTACATGTACGCGCGCTACGGCATCCCGATCACCTACTTCTCGCTCGGCTACCACATCGACTACCACATGGTCAGCGACGAGGTGCAGTACATCGACTTCGACCACTCGGCGCGGGTCGGCAATTTGGTGAAAGACGTCGCGCTGACGGTGGCGAACCGGCCCGAGCGGATCGTGGTCGACAAGCCGAAGCCCGATCCGAAGGGGGGCTGCCGGCAGTAACGGTGGCCGTGGATTGTCAATTGTGGGGCCGTTCCTGAACGCAGGCACCGCCCACGAGGACGCGAACTCGCTTCGCGTCCTCGTCGCGTTTCACTCTTCTGATCTGGCGGCGACGGCGCGGGCGCGCGCGAGCCGCGGCGCGACGACGACGCGCAGGCGGACCGCCGCGGCGACGAAGCCCACCAGCGCGCCGATGATCGTTCCGAGCGGGCCGGCCGCCGTTCCGACGACCGCGCCGATGACGGTCCCGAGCGTCGATTCGCCAACCGCGCGTCCGAGTGGAATCGTTCGCAAGAGCGTCCACGCGATCACAGGACCGAGAATCGCACCGATGATCGCGCCGCCGAACGCGCCGGTGGCAAGGATGGTCGCGGATTCCGTTGCGTGGAACGAGTGCGAGATCAGCGCGAGGAACAACATGAGGAGCGCGCCGACCGCCGCGCCAACCACGGCGCCGGTGACCAACAGTCCGCCCGTCACGGCCAGCACTCTGGTGAGCTTGGTCATGATAAGAGTCTCAGTCTCTCATTTCGTCTCTGCGATCATCTTGAGCGCCGCCTTGCGCAGGGGGCGCATCAGCGGATTGGCGGCGAACGCGATCAATGTCGCGATCAAGTCCACGGACATCTCCACCAGCTTGCGGCTGCGCGCACGTTTGGGCGAGTTGTCGTGAATCCAGAACAGGACGATGCCCATGTGATACAACCAGAGGAGGCGCGGAAGTTCCGCGCGCAAGTCATCGGGGACTCTCGCGTCGGCGCCGTCGACCACCTCGCCGAACAGGCGCGTCGATTCCTCGCGCACCTGAGCCGACTCGGCGCTGAACGGGTGCAACGGGCTCGCGGGGTCAGCCGCCGTCTTGAACAGGACGCCGGCGAATCGGTGATAGGGCTCGATCGTGTCGAGCTTGGCGTGCATGACGCCGGCGAGGCGGGCTTTGAGCGTATGCCGCGTGGCGAGCATCGGCGCCGAGGCGGCGAGGTGTTCCTCGTGCGTTCGGCCGTAGAACGCTTGAATCAGCGTCTCCTTGGACGTGAAGTAGTAGTAGGCGTTGCCTAACGAGACGTGGGCCTGGGCGGCAATCGCGCGCATCGTCGTCTCGTCGTACCCGCGATCGCGAAAGAGCTCGAGCGCCGTCTCGAGGATACGCGCTCGCGTCTCCTCGCCCTTGGTCGTCTTCGCCGGCGATACGCGCGCCGCCGTCATGTCGCTCTCCCCGCACCCGGTGGCATGACCCAATGTCGTCGGCGCGCGGAGCCCGGGGAAGAGGAAATGAACACGTTCAGAACGATCGCGGGATACCGAGGAGCCGGCGATCGTGCGCGTCAGCCGTTCGCTACCTTGGGCGCGGCGGCGAACTTCTCGCCCCAGCGGATGCGGCCGGTCATCTGCATCACGACGAACAGCGTCACCACCGATCCGATCGTGATCGCCAGGCCGGTGAATCCCGTGAAGAAGAATGCGTAGGAGAAGAGGACGAGGTAGACGATCTGCGACAGCGCCGCTTCGCGGAGCGCGAAGCGGGCACCGACGACGAGCCGCAGGTAGCTGACGACGAGAAAGACCGAGGTGACCGACGCGATCGCGAACGCGGCATGGATCGACACGTGGTCGACGAGGTAGGCGAGCAGGAGTTGGAAGGCGAAGAAGGCGCCGGCGAGGAAGAAGTAGTTCATCGGGTGCAGCTCGATGCCGCGAACGGTGGTGATGATGAACATCAGAAAGAAAAAGAAGAAGAGCGAGACGGGCGCGAAGAGGCTGATCTTTCCGGCGAGCGGCCCCGGCTGCAGATGCTCGGGCATCACCATGCCGATCTCGTAGCCCGAGACGAGATTGGCGTAGCGCCACGCCAGCTCCCATCCGCTGCCGCGCTCGTGCTTTTCACTCGGCGACAGCGTGTTGTCGGGAAAGTCGACGTCGGTGAAGTTCGTGCGCATCGTGAGCGCGAAGTCCTTGACCTGTGACACATCGCCGCCGCCGAACGAGTAGCTCCACGTGTTGAGCCCTTGCGATCGGTAGGCGACGGCGATCGTGGTCGTGGCGCCGGGCGCGAGGCGCATGGTGGCTT
>JBDUCS010000239.1:0-6525 GCA_040003335.1 Gemmatimonadaceae bacterium
ACTGCGGCGTTCCGGCGAGCTCGATCGTTTTGAGCTCCTGCAGAAGCATCGCGAACGCCGCGGGCGCGACGCGCTCGACGAGCGGGGCGCCGAAACAACGATGGATGCCGGTACCGAAGGCGATGTGCGGCTGCCCCGTTCGCGTGATGTCGAACGTCTCCGGGTGCTCGAACACCGCCTCGTCGCGATTGGCCGATCCAATGTTGACCGTGACCGGATCGCCGCGCCGGAGATGGACGCCGCCGAGCGTCACGTCCTTGTTGACCACGAAGCGATCGGTCATCTGGAACGGCGAGTCGTAGCGCAGCATCTCGTCGATCGCCGACGGGAGGAGCGCGGGGTTCGCCCGCAGGAGATCGATCGGGAGCGTAGTCGGTGCCGGCTCCGCCGCGCGCAAGGCGGGATCGCCGCCCAAGAGATTCAGCATCCCCGTGGCGATGAGGAACGTCGTCGAGAGGTAGCCGGCGATCGCCAGGTTCACCGACGACGACTGCACTTCCTCCGGCGAGAGCTTGGGCGCGGCGCCCATCCCTTCGGTGACCATCATGTCGAACAGCCGGCCCTTCTTCGCGTGGAACGGGCAGCCACTCGTCGTCGTGCCGCGCATCAGTGCCTGGAAGTACGCACTCATCGCCATCGCGCACGTGCCGGCGGCCCCCTGCAGGCTCACGGGCTGCGTGATGTCGTGCCCCGCCTGAATCGCGCCGACCCATCCGATGATCCCGCTCCAGTCCTGCTGCGGAATGCCCATCACGGTCATCAGCACGCTCGACGGCAGCGGCAGCGCGTACGACATCAGGAGCTCGACGCGGCCGCTCTGCTTCGCGCTCACCAGCAGTTGCCGCGCGATGAGCGCCGAGACGACGGGCGCGTCGGCCATCGCGCGGGCGAGAAAGCTGTCGAGCGCACCGCGCACGTCACCGTGACGCGGCGGGTCGAGGAAGAAGAGCCCCTCGGGCATGTTCGCCAGCACGTCGAACGGCGCGGGCGGCGGCGCCGACGGCGGATCGACGCGATTCTTGGCGAATGTCAGCGCCGTGAAATCCTCCGTGTCGTGCAGCACGCGGTTCACATCCTCGTGCCGGAACACCCAGTAGCTCTCGTACGGATCGACCCAGTGCACGGGCGCGTACTTCCGGAAATTCGCGTAGGTCGGATAGGGATTCCGGCTGAAGTCCGGCGCGTGGGGATCGAACGACATCGGGTCCCACTTCGCTGGCGCGGCGCTCGTGCTCGCCGGCGTCACCGCGCCTACCTCCGGCGTCCCGAGCTCGGCGAGCAAGAAGGTGCTCGCCGCTGCCGTCATCACGATGTGCCGCGTGTTCTCCGTGCCCGCGATGTAGGCGTGGAACGGCGACGCGCCGCTCCCCGGCGGTGGCACCGGTGCGAACGGACTCACCGTGGCGGGGTCGATGCCCAGCGCGCTCAGCGTGGAGATCGCCGTGAACACCGGCGCGTCGTCGTTGATCGCGCCCAACCCCATGCCCTGCGCGACCTGGGCCGTCATCGCGTTGTAGACGTTGAGACCGCCCGGTGCGCCTTCCCACGAGATGGGTGTTGCAACACGGAGCTCCGCAGCGGTGCCGCCGTTGGCGCGGAAGCAGTAGGCCTCGCCGATCACCTGAGGCTCGCTGCTCTCGGGGAGCGCGAACAGCCGCGCGGACGCGAACGGGCTGCCGCTCCACTCCAGAATGGGCGCTCGGGCCGGTACGCCGCGCACGCCGTCGCCGCGCCCGTTGGCGATGCCGACGAGGCGCGGAGTCTTTGGCCACGAGCCGATCCCCTCGAGATCCCGGAGAAACTGCGTGCGGAGCGGACTCTCGATCGCCTCGCCATCGCGCACCCAGAGCTGCAGGAATTGCTGGTCGGCCGGCGAATCGACGAGCGCGGCGAGCGCGCTGCCGAGCGAGGACGCCGGCGCGAGGTAATGCAGCAGCCACTGGTCGGCGACGCTCGTGTACGCGCCGCCGTGCGGCGAGTCGACCGAGAAGAAGAGCCGCGCGCCATGCGGAATGCCGCGCGCCTCCATCAGCGCGAGCGCGTACCGCGCGATCAGCCCGCCCATGCTCAATCCGCCGACAACGAGCGGCAGCGCGACGCCGTTGGCCTTGCGCGCGCGCCCCAGCGCCTGCCGAATGCACGAGACCATCACGTCGGCGTTGTCCTGCATCTTGTCGGTGCCATCGTCGAGCTGCACGACGATCAGGTCGTAGCCCCGGGTGTGCAGCTCGGCGAGCATCCCGTTGTGCGCCATCGCGTCGTAGATGTAGTCGTACGGATAACCGCCGGGAAATCCCTCGCAGACGACGAGCGGATTGACGACATCCGCGTGGCCCGGGGCGCGCCACACATACGCCGTGCCCGTATTGCCCGACGGGTTGCCGTAGAGCGACCACCGGTCGTCGGGAATTGGCGCGACGGCCTGGTCGCTGATCACGAGCGTCATCCGCGCCTCGAGCGTCGTCGCGCCGTAGCGGCAGCGCACCGTGACGGTCGCCGAGTTGCCCGAGGGATACGACGCCGTGACGCGCTGCCCGAAGGTGACTGTGCGCGCTGGCCGGCCGTCGCCCAAGTCGAGCTCGATCGCGTCGGGCAGCGGCGCGCCGGGGTTGGTGCAGTAGAAGCGCTCGTCGACGACGAACGTGACCGCGCGCGTGCGGACGGCCGCGACATCGGTATTGAATTGGCCGTGCAGCAGCGCCCCGGCCAAGAAGGCGTGTGCGCCGGTGGTCACCTCGGCCAGCGACCGCGGCGCGGGGTCGAGCGCGCGTCCCGCGTTCGCCGCCTCGGTCGCGCGTGCCGCGAACTCCGGCGTCGTGACGGAGAGCGCAACGTTGGCGATCGCGATCGGCACGGGGCCGTCGGCTCGAAACTGATTCGTGAGGGCGCTGAGCGACGCCAGCGCGGGCAGCAGTCCCGGCGCGATCGCCGCCGTCTCGAGCCGCGTGTAGCCGTTCTCCCAATCCTGCTGCGACAAGGCTGGCGCACCCGGCACACCGCTCGGAAAGCTCGTGTTGCCCCACCACGCGAGCACGCCGCTCGGCACGTCCGACGCGCCCGGCGCGTCGAACAATGCATGCAGCTGCGCGGCCAGCTCCGCGTTGATGCCGGCCGTGGGAGTCGCCGCGTTCGACGTTGGCGTGAGCGTCGCGGTGGCCGGCGCATCGGTACCTTCGATCATGTGCGCTCCACGACCAGATCAAGGGGGATAGTTGAGTGCACCGGCAGAACGCTCGCGACACGAGACATGGCAATAGTCGTTGGGCACCGAAGTAATCCTGTCAATTCCTGTAACACCCGTCGAAAACAACAGGATAGGAGTGCCATGCTGCACAGGTTATCCGGAAGCGAAAACGCTGAGCAGAGATCGCCGACGTCGAGCTCGAGCACTCGCGCCTACGCCCCCGCCAAAAAGCGGAGCCCTCCCACCCCCGGGATCAGGCAATAGACGCTGCCGCGGGTCGTCACGAATCGGGGCAGGTTGTCAAACACGATCGGGTCGCGCGCGTCGTTGGTGCGCAGCACGAACTGGCCGCCGTCGTCGCCCTGCGCGCCGAGAATCGCGTCGCGCGTTCCGCGGATGCCGGCCGCCGAGAGATCGCAGTTCGCCCACGTGCCGTGGATGAACTCGAATTGCATGCCGAGGTCACCGCAGATGAAAAATCCGAAGAGCCCGCGCTCGATGCCATCGTCGGGCTTCGACGCGTCGAACTCGGGGCCGTACGGAATCCCGCGGCGGATGATCCGGCGGCTATGCGGTTTCCCCATCGACATGCCGCTGCGCGGATTGAGCCGGCGGATGTGCGCACCCACCGGACAGCGCTTGCCATCGCCGTCGTCGAAGTACGTCGGATGCTCATCGCTCGGCCCGAAATCGAAGCAGTCGATTTGATTTGGACCGATCGGTCGCGAGTGCGGCTCGGGCTCGCGCGGTGAGAGCGTCAGCGGCATGCCGTTGCGCCATCGCCCCATCAGCTTCGCCGCGACCAGCTCGGGATTCAAGTTGTGCCGCTTGCCCGCGACGGTAATGAACGTCTCGAAGGCGCGCACCTCCTGCTTGATGATGCGCAATGCCGCATACGTCGCGTTGTCGCCGAGCTCGTTCGGCACCTCGCCGAGGAAGTTGCCGTCGTACTGGTTGAGATAGTGCTTGCCGAGCAGGAAGTCGCCGGCGAGCGCGGCGGGCTGCATGTCGGGCATGCTCTTGCCGGGTGCCCCTTCGATACGCGGTTGCCCGATGCCGTCGCGATAGCCGAAGTGCACCTTGGAGTCGGCGAGCGCGTTCGCATCCTGCGTCCACGCCTCGGTGAGCGCGCTCCGCTCGAACATTCCCTTGAGCACTGCGCTCCACTGCTCGCGCGCCGGCTCGCGGTGCTCACTCGAGAAGAGCGAGACGAGGAGGTGCACCGGCGGGTTGGCGGGACCGCCCATCACCCACGAGGCCGGATCGCTCGGGCCCGTATCGCCCAGGGCGCCGGCGTTGGCCGCGGGGCCGTTGCGGAACGGCGACGGAAAGAGTGACAACGTCGACTCGGGAACGCCGAGCGCGCGCAAGCCGGCGAACGTCACGGCGACGTTCAGGCAGTAGTGCGGCTTCTGATCGGCCCAGTCCGAGGCCGTCGTCACCTGCGGGGCCACGCTCCCGTCGCCTGAGACGAGCGCGCCGAGAAAGGCGCGCGCACCGCCGCCATTGCCGACGGTGAGCGCGAAGTGGCGCGCGTTCGGCATCCGGTATCCGCGGAGGATATTGCCCTGGATGTCGTGGAGGTCGAAGCCGGTGATGTCTTCCGTGGTCACGGGTGTGGGCGCGGTCATCGCACCTGGCTCGGCGCGAGAATGTCGATCACGGTGTTGAGCGGATACGCCGACCAAACGCCGCCCGACGACATGTTGTTGCGATTCACGAAGGCGATGAAGTCCTGCGGGTAGCGCTCGACGGGGAGCCGCGGCGCGTCCTGCACGAAGTCGAGCACGGCGTTGAAGATGGGGCCGAGCACGGCGACGAAATCCATCAGGTACGATTGCAGGTCGCCGTCGTAGACGGTCACGACCTGCAGGGCCGAGTAGTCCGGCGTGGGAAGAAAGCGCGCAAAGTGCACGTAGTGGAGCGAGCTGAGCGCGTCGTCGATCACCTTCGAGTTCGCGGCGATGATCGCGGCGAGCGCGGGCATCTGCGCCGGCGTCTTGAGACGGAGTCCCAGGTTGAGCCCGTTCTGCACCTGCGGAATGATCGCGATATCGCCGTAGTCGTAGGACTGGTGCGTATGCGCGCGCGGCCGGCGTGCGCGGTGGGGCGAGTGGACGCTCACGGTTCCTCGAGGCGGTCGCGGGTTGCGATAGACTACCGATCGCCCTTTCTTGTGGCAAGCGTCTTTTTCCCTCCCGTTTTCCCGCGATGAGCTCGGTTGCGCACGCTCCATCCAGCTACGTTCCGCGACTGCTGCTGCAGCGACTCGCGGAGCGCCCGCCGCTCGTCGCGCCGGAAGGACGGCGCGCGCCCGGCGTATTGCTGCTGAGCGACATCCAAGGCTTCACGGCGCTCGTCGAGCGATTCACGAGCGCGGGACGCGATGGCCTCGAAGAGCTGACGTGGATCCTCAACGGATACTTCGCGGACCTCGTGGAGGTCGTGCACGCGCACGGGGGCGACGTGCTCTCGATCGCCGGCGACGCGTTTCTCTGCTACTGGCCCGTGGCCGGCGATGACATCCGCGATGCGATATTGCGCGCCGCGCAGTGCGGGCAGGCCATTCAAGAGCGCCTGCACGATCGGCCCGCAGGGCGCGATCACCGCTTCGGCACCCGCATCGGCGTCGGCTCGGGTGATCTGGTCACCGCATTCGTCGGCGGCGTCGGCGCGCGTTGGGAACTGGTGGCGACCGGGGCCGCGCTCCGCAGCGCCATCGCCGCGGAGCAGCGCGCGGCGGCGGGGCAGGTCGTCATCGCGCCGGCGGCCTGGACGACGATCGCACACTCGTGCGTCGGTGTGACCGGCGCCGACGGCTTCGGCGTGCTCGCCGCGGTGCGCGAGCCGGTGGGCGTGCGCGCGATCGCCGAGCCCGCGCCGCGAGAGAGCGACGATGTGCTGCGTCCCTTTCTTCCGCCGGCGGTGCTCGACCGTCTGCTCCTGCCTCGCGCCGAATGGCTGGCTGAATCGCGACGCGTCACGGTGCTGATGGCGAGTCTGCCGCCGCTCGCCGACGCGGGCGCCACCGCGCTCGGCGAGGCGCACGACGGCGTGCGCGCGTTCCAGGAGGTGGTCGAGCGTTGTGAGGGAACGACCAAGGTCGACGTCGACGACAAGGGCATTCTCCTCCTCGCGGTGTTCGGCATGCCGCCGCGCGCGCACGAGGACGACGCCGAGCGCGCCGCGTACGCGGCGCAACAGCTGCGCGAATCGCTGGCGACGCTCGGCATCGCCACCGGTATGGGGATCGCTACGGGGCGCGCGATCTGCGGCGCGTTCGGCAGCGACCGGCGGCGCGACTACATGGTGCGCGGCGAGGTGATCAACCTCGCCGCGCG
>JBDUCS010000240.1:0-6520 GCA_040003335.1 Gemmatimonadaceae bacterium
GGGACGACTACAAGGAGCTGATCAAGTCGGACGTCGCCGACATCAAGAATTCGGCAGGCCGGCCGGCCGGCACCATCTCGGCCGCGATGTTCCTCAAGGAGTTCGCCGAAGGATATCCGTGGGCACATCTCGACATCGCCGGCACCGCGTATTCCGAGAACGACCTCGGCTACATCCCGCGTGGGCCCACCGGTATTCCGGTCGGCGCGTTCGTGGAGTTCGTGCGAGGGCGGGCGCGCTGACCGTGACGAGGGCCGCCGCGCGTCGCCGGATCGGCCTCGGCCTGGTAGCCGGGGCCGTTTTTCTCGCGGTGACCGTACGCGGCGGCGCCCAGGTGCGCGACACCGTGCGCCGCCGCGATAGCGTCCGCGTCGCCGTGCCGATCGACAGCGCGCTCACCATTCCGAAAGACTCCGCCTCGTCGGATACGACGAAGAAGGCGCCGCCGAAGGACACGATCAAGGCGCCGCTCGCCCACGCGCCACTGCCAGAGGACCTCGCGATCGGTCAGCGTTTTCGCTGGGACCGCGCGTCGCTCTTCGCGTCGGGATCGATTTCCCTTCTTGACCTGATCGAGCGCGTGCCCGGAGCCACGAGCTTTCGTACGGGCTGGGTCGCGACCCCACAGCACGCGTCGTTCTTGGGGAACGCGCGGCGCATTCGCATCTGGTACGACGGCGTGCCGCTCGATGCGTTCGACGAGCGAACCGGCTACCTGATCGACCTCAATACGGTTCCGCTGTGGTCGCTCGAATCGGTGGTGCTCGAACGCGGCGCGGATGAGTTGCGCGTGTACCTGCGCACGTGGAGCGTAACGCACACGACCGCCAACACGCGCACGGACGTGGTGTCGGGGGATCAGAATTTCAATTTGTACCGGGCCTACTACGGCAAGCGGCTGGACAACGGCGCCGCGATCCAAGGCGCGGGGCAACAATACGGGATCAACCCACCCGCGACCGACGGCGGCGGCGACCGCTTCGACTTCTTCGTGCGCGGCGGCGTCGCCAACAAGCGCGGCTGGAGCTTCGACGCGTTCACGCTCAGCCAGACCGGGTCGCGCGACGCGCAACGGCGCGGCGTGCTGGCCGATTCCATTCGTTCGTTCCGGTCGACCGGTGGCGTGACGTACCTCCGCGCCGCGTATGGCGATCCCGACGTGGGGCCCTGGTTTCAACTCATGGGCGTGCGGCAAAAGTTCACCGAGAAGTCCGCCCACGTCACCACCGGCACGACGGGGTTCCCGGCTGATACCAGCGACACGACGCTCGTGCACAACCGCTACATCGCCACGGGCGGCATGACGTGGCGCGGCGCGCGGCTCACGCTCTCGCAGATCGGACACTTCGGCGAGAGCCGGAGTCGCAACGTGCAGACAGCACGTGTGAGCGCGGACGGAGGCCTGCTCGGGATTTCGCTTTACGGCGAGCACCGCGCCGACACGCTCCTCGCCGAGGCCACCGCGAGGCTTTCGTTCGGCGACCGCATCGCGCTCGGCGGCGCGATCGCCGAGCGACGCGGCGACGATGGCGCGGCATGGACGATGAGCGCGCGCGCGGAGGCAGGAATTCGGATTCGCGATCTGTGGCTGAGCGGTGGACTCCTGCGTCGCGGCGCCGCGCAGTTGCCGGCGCTCCGCATCTTCGATCCCAAATACGTCGCCGTACGGGAACCGGCCGCGACCGGATCGTTCGTCGAGGCGAGTGGCCGCGTCTGGAGAGCCGTGGGAATCGACGCGTTTGCCGTCGGGTGGAAGAAAGGCGGCTACTACCGGCCACGCATCCAGACACACGAATCGGTCTATCTGCGCACGAACTGGCTATCGCGATTTCCGTCCGGACACTTTGGCGTGGTGATCGACTTCGCGCACGAGTACCGTGAGGCGACGGCATTTCCGATCGCGACCGAGCCCGGCGTGTTGCAGTCGGACTTCAGCACCAACGGGCATAGTCTCTTAAGCCGGCTCGAGATCCGCATTCTCGACGCGACGGCTTTCATCCAGAATCGGGTGCAGATGACACCGGCGTTCCGGGACTTGGTGCCAGCCTTTCCGGTGCGCCGGAACTTCACCGTGTACGGCGTTCGCTGGAATTTCTACAATTGACCTGGGCGTTGCAGCGTCGTAACTTACGAGACTGCACATGATTCGGAGCATGACCGGCTTTGGTGCCGCGACGGGGCGGGTGGGAGATGCGGAGGTGACCGTAGAGCTTCGCACGGTGAACCACCGCTTTTTCAATCCGCACCTCAAGCTCCCTTCGGCGATCGCGCCGTGGGAAGCCGAGATCCGCGAGGCGATGCGCCGCGAGATCGCGCGCGGTCACGTCACGATGGTGGTGCGGATCGAGCGCGCAATCGGGCGCGAGGCGGTGGTGGACGAGGCACGCTTCGCCGCATATGTCGGCCAGATGCGCGCGCTGCAACAACAGTTTGGTCTTGTCGATACCCTCGACGTCGCCACCGTGCTGCGGATGCCGGACGTGTTCGGCGGCGAGCGCGGGGACGAGCTTGGCGGAACTGTTGACGAGATGGTGTCGGTGGTGCGGGCCGCGTTGGCCGCGCTTACGGCGATGCGGGAGGTGGAAGGGACCCGGCTCGCCGGTTTTCTCGACGAGCGGATCGGTGCGATCGAGCGGACGGTGGCGGTCATCGCGACGCGGACGCCTGATCGGTTGATCGCCGAGCGCGAGCGCCTGCGGCGCCAGGTGCGCGAGCTGTCCGAAGGCGTGGATGTCGACGATGGTCGGCTGGCCCAGGAGATCGCGCTGCTCGCCGACCGGCTGGATGTGAGCGAGGAGTTGGAGCGCTTTCGGTCGCACATCGCCGCCTTTCGTGCGGCGCTGGCGACACAGGGCAGCGAGCCGGTAGGCAAGCGGCTCGGCTTCTTGATGCAGGAGATGTTGCGCGAGGCGAATACGACGGGGAGCAAGGCGCGCGACGCTTCGATTCAGCAGCTCGTCGTTTCGGTGAAGGAAGAACTGGAGCGGATCAGCGAGCAGGTGGAGAATCTCGAGTGAAGCGGGGCGTGTGAAGCCGTTCCCGATCATTCTCTCGGCGCCGTCGGGTGGCGGGAAGACGGCGATCACGCACTCGCTCTTGGCGGCACGGCAGGACGTCGGCTATTCGATCTCGTGCACGACGCGGGCCCCACGCGAGGGCGAGGTGCAGGGCCGGGATTATCACTTTCTCTCGGCGGCCGAGTTCATCGCGAAGCGAGAGCGGGGCGAGTTCGCGGAGAGCGCCGATGTGCACGGAAAGATGTACGGAACGTTGCGCGCCGAAGTGCGGCGCGTGTTGGAATCGGGGCGGCACGTGATTATGGACATTGATGTGCAGGGCGCGGCGCAGTTCTATGCCGCGTTTCCGGACTCGGTGTTGATCTTCATTCTGCCGCCCTCGGGAGAGGTGCTGCTCGAGCGGTTGAAGGCACGCAACACCGAGAACCGGGCGTCGCTGGTGCGCCGCATGAAGAGCGCGCTGGTGGAGCTGCAGGCAGTGGAGCGCTATCAGTACGTGGTGGTGAACGACGAGCTGGAGCGCGCGGTGAGTTCCGTGTCGGGCATCATCGATGCGGAGATGCGGCGGCGCGAGCGACTCGAGCACGTAGAGCACGACGTGCGTGAGATCGTCGCACGGCTGGAGCAGGAGCTGGCACGACACGATGGACCGGACACATCGCATTCAACGGCAGGGTGAACCATGCAAGTTTTCACGCCGACGGAAGTCGCGCATCGCGCGGTCAACAAGTATCTGGGCGTTCTCGTCGCGGCGAAGTATGCGCGCGTGCTGAACGAGTTTCCGCGGGATCGCGGCGCGCGCGAAAAGAAGCTGACGACGCGCGCGCTCGAGGACCTGACGACGGACGCGATCCAGTACCACGTCGTTCCGCGCCGCACGTAAGCGCGACGACACGCCCGACGCGTGCGGCCGTTCGACGCGCGACGCGTTCTCCTCGGCGTGTCCGGGGGGATCGCCAGCTACAAATCGGCCTGGCTCGCGCGATTGATCGCGCAGGCCGGCGCCGAGGTGGATGTCGTGATGACGCGCTCGGCGACCGAGTTCGTGGGGCCGATCACGTTCGAGGCACTGACCGGGCGCCCGGTGCACACCGATCTGTTCACGGTGGGCCGGGCGCTCGATCACATCCGATTGGCGCGCGAGGCGCACGCGATCGTCGTCGCGCCGGCGACGGCCGACCTCATGGCGCGCGCCGCGCATGGACGCGCCGATGACTTGCTCGCCGCGTGCCTGTTGGCGAACGGCGATCCGCGGGCGCACGCGCCGGTGCTCTTCGTCCCGGCGATGAACGACCGGATGTGGTCCCATCCGCAGACGCAGCGCAACGTCGACGCGTTGCGGGCGATCGGCTACCAACTGCTGGAGCCGGAGACGGGCATGCTAGCCGCCGGCGAGGGAGTAGGTCCCGGCCGCATGCCGGAGCCGGAGACGATCGTGGCGCACCTCGGGCGTCTACTGGAGACGCGGTCGCTCGCCGGTCAGCGCGTGCTGGTGACCGCCGGCCCGACGCGGGAGGCGATCGATCCGGTGCGCTTCATCTCGAATCGCAGCAGCGGACGGATGGGAGTCGCGATCGCGGCGGCAGCGTGGCGTCGCGGGGCCGAGGTCACGCTCGTCGCTGGACCGCTCGAAGTGCCGGTTCCGAGCGGGGTACGCCACGTGGCGATTGAAACGACGGACGAGATGCGCGACGCGGTCGCGCACGAGATGCAGAACGCGGATGCGCTCGTGATGGCGGCCGCGCCGGCCGACTTTCGTCCCGCTTCGGCGGCCGCCGCAAAGATCAAGAAACGCTCGGCGCCCACATCGATCCCTCTCGCGCCGACGCCGGACATTCTTTCGGAGACGCGCGGACTGCGGCCCCGAAGGGCGGTGATCGTGGGCTTCGCGCTGGAGACGGACGACGTGCTCGCGGGTGGCCGCGCCAAGCTCGATGAGAAAGGATTGGATCTCATCGTCGTGAACGACGCACGCGAGCGAGGCGCCGGCTTCGGCACGGAAACGAATCGGGTGACGTTCCTGTGGCCCGACGGACGGGAAGATGCGCTCGCGCTTCAGCCAAAGAGCGATGTCGCCGACGCGATTGTCGACCGGGTCGAGGAGCTGATGCGTGGACGCTGAGCAGCTGCTGCGGCGATATCTCGAGCAGCGGCGTGAGATGGGCGAGCGCGAGCTCGTCCTGGACGACCTGTCGGTCGAGGACGTGATGAGGCTCGTCGGTGTGAAGCAATCGGCAGTCGTCAGTCACCGGTCGTCGGTTCCTGGACGCGTGCCTGCACCTGCGACGGATGTCGCGCCGGAAGCTGCGTCTGATTCTGCTCTGTCGGCGGGACAGGGGTCCCCCCCCGAAAAACAAACTAGGATCGCGCCAGCCGATTCCTCCCATCAGTCCAACGCCGGCGCCGTCGATTCGCCGCCGCCGAGCATCGTCGTCGGCAATAGCGGGCGCGAGCTATTCGGCGGGGCCATCGCTGAGCTCCCGACGCTCGAGGCGATCGCCGACGCCGTCGCCACCTGCAGGCGGTGTCCGCTCTACGCGACGGCGCTCACGCCCGTGCCGGGTGATGGACCGGTGACGGCACAGCTCATGTGCGTCGGCGAGGCGCCCGGCGCGAACGAGGATGCGTCTGGCCATCCCTTCGTCGGCGCCGCGGGCCAGCTGCTCACGAAGATCCTTGCGGCGATCGATCTCAAACGCGAGGATGTCTTCATCTGCAACGTTCTCAAGCATCGGCCGCCGGGCAATCGCAATCCGGAGCCGAACGAGGTCGAGGCGTGCAGTCCCTATCTCGTGCGGCAGGTCGAGCTCGTGAAGCCGAAAGTGATCGTCGCCTTCGGCCTGTTCGCCGCCCAGTCGCTGCTCAACACCAAGCTCGGCATCGGCAAGTTGCGGGGCGCCGTGCATCGATACCACGGCATCCCGGTCGTCGTCACGTATCACCCCGCGGCACTGCTGCGGAATCCCGCCTGGAAGCGACCCGCCTGGGAAGATGTCCAGCTCGCCCGCCGAGTTCTCGATGACGCCACCGCGTGACTGACGCCTACCGCGAACGCCAGCCGCCGTACTCGGAGGACGCCGAGCAGGCGGTGATTGGCGCGATGCTGATGGACCAGGACGCAATCCTGCGCGCCATCGAGCACGTCGATGACACCAGCTTCCACAGCGAGCGCCACCGCCGAATCTTCCGGGCGATGGTGACGCTTTCGGAACGCGGCGAAGTCGTCGATCCGCTCACCCTCTCCGAGGAGCTGTCGCGCCGCGGCGAGCTCGATGCGGCGGGCGGCAAGGAGTACATCGGCTATCTCGTCGACGCCGTGCCGACCGCCGCGAACATCGAGTACCACGCGAAGATCGTGAAGGAAAAGGCCCTGATGCGCCGCCTGATCGAGACGTCGACGTCGATCGTGCGCGAGGCGTTCGAGGGAAGGATGACGGCGAGCGAGCTGCTCGACGACGCCGAGTCGAAGATCTTCCAGGTGAGCCAGTCGCGCGGTAACCAGG
>JBDUCS010000241.1:0-6485 GCA_040003335.1 Gemmatimonadaceae bacterium
TCGCTCGGTGATTCCTCGCTCGGTGACTCCTCGCTCATCGATACGTCGCTCGACGCGCCGCCGTCTCCCACGCCGGTCGCCGAGCTGATCGATCTGCGCTCCGCCGCCGAACATCTGCGCGAGCGCATCGCCGAGCATCAGGACGACTGGGGCGCGCATCGCGACCTCGGTCTCACGATCCTCGCCGATGCCGGGGATGGCAACGAGGCGATGCGCTCCCTCGCCACGGCGATGACGGGTTTCGAGCGCGCCGGGAACTTCACCGCCGCGCGCGACGTCGCGCGCGAGATCGTTGCCATCGAGCCGCAGAATCTCACGCAACATCAGAAGCACGTGGAGTTCGCCGTGAAGTCGGGCGAGCGCGGGAGCCCGCTCGTCGCTGCGTATGGCGGATTGGCCGAGGCGCTGCTGCGCGTCAACCTCGCCGACAAGGCGCGAGCGATCTTTCTCCGGATTGTCGATCTAGCGCCGGAGCACGCGCGCGCGCGGGAGATGCTCGAGAAAATTCCCGAGCCCGCGCACGGATCGCTGTACGTCACCGGCGTCATGCTCGCCGTCCCTACGATGGCCAAGCCCGACGGCCGCTTGCCCACGCCGAAGGCCGCACCCGCGCAGCCAAGCGTGCGCGACGACAAGTTCGTGAACCTCGCCGACTGGCTGCGCGACGACGAGCCGCCGAAGTCGACGCGGATGGTCGCCGATGAGCCGGAGCCGAACGCGGCCGCGAACTCGGACTTCGCGGAGATGTTGAGCAAGTTCAAGCAGGGCGTTGCCGCCAACGTAGACGAGGGCGATCACGAGAGCCACTACGATCTCGGCATCGCCTACAAGGAGATGGGCCTGCTCGATGAGGCAATCGCCGAGTTCCAGAAGGCACTGCGTAGCACGGAGAACCGTGTGCGGACCTACGAGGCGCTCGGCCAATGCTTCGTCGAGAAGAAGCAGTTTCAGATCGCGCTGACGATACTCGGCCGGGCGCTCGCCGGCGGCGTCGCGGGCGACGATCTGCTGGTCGGGGTGCTCTACCTCCTCGGCGTCGCCAACGAAGCGCTCGGGAAGCGTGGCGACGCGGCGTCGTTCTTTGGCCGCGTCGTCGCGGTGGACGTTCGCTTTCGCGACGCGGGCGCGCGGCTCGCCGCCATGGAACGCGCCGCGTCATGACGACGTCGCTGCGTCCGCGCTCGCCTGCCACGCCGGCGCTGCGCGAGATACAGGCGCCGGTGTGCGACGGGCTCGATCGGGCAAAGGACGAGCTACGGCGAATCGTGACGGCGGACTTTCCGCTGGTCGAGCAGGTGAACAGCCATCTCCTGCTGATGCAGGGGAAGATGTTTCGACCGACGCTCGTGCTCTTGTCGAGCAGCGTCGAGGAGCGCGGGGAAGCGCGCGCGGCGACGCTCGCCGCGGTGGTGGAGTTGGTGCACCTCGCCACCTTGGTGCACGACGACTCGGTGGACCACTCGGCGCTACGCCGCGGCATGCCGACCGTCAACTCGCTGTTCAGCCACGAGATCTCCGTGATCATGGGAGATTTTCTCTACTCGCGCGCCGTCGTCGAGCTCGTGCAGCTCGGCGATCTGGAAGTGCTCCGGGTGCTCGCGCGGGCGACGAACGACATGACGGTCGGCGAGCTCCGGCAGCTCGCCGCGCTCGATGCGCTGAGTTTTTCGGAGAGTGACTACGAGGCGCTGATTCGCGCCAAGACGGCGTCACTGCTCTCCGCCGCCTGCGAGATTGGGGCGCTCGCCGGCGCACCGCGCTATCGCGGACAGCTCGCCGTGTACGGTGAGCGGCTCGGCATGGCGTTCCAGGTGGCGGACGATCTGCTGGACTACACCGCGGAGCAGGCGGTGACGGGCAAGCCGACCGGTCTCGACCTGCGCGAGCACAAAGTCACGTTGCCGCTGATCGCCGCGCTGCGGTCGGTCGGCACGAGCGACCGACGTATCGTCGAGCGTCTCTTCGCCACCGGCGAGCCGGACGATGCGATGATCCACGACGTCATCCGCATCGTGACCGATGCGGGTGGTCTCGAGTACGCGCGTGCGCGCGGCGAACAATACGCGCGTGATGCGGAAGCGGCGCTGGCCGATCTTCCCGATTCGCCGGCGGTCTCGGCGCTCACCGATGCCATCGCGTACGCGATGGACCGGACCCGCTGATGCCGCCAGGATCTTCCAAGCATCGCCCGGGGTTTCACCTGATCGTGCTGTCGATCGGGTTCATCCTCGGCGGCTTCATGACCGCATTCGCCCGCCGGTTTTTGCCCGCGGGATCCGTGAAGGAGTTCTTGACGACGGCGGTGACGCCCTCGGTCGGGCCGCTGCACGTCGATTTGATTATCATTCGGTTCGCCATCGGCCCGATCGCGCTCGACGAGGCGCTGCTGAGCCTGCTCGGCGTGTTGGTGGCTTACCTCATCGCGCGATCGCTCTTTTAGGAGGCTGACATGGGACTGGGGAATCTGGGATTCGGCGAGATCATGCTCGTCCTCGTCGTGGTGCTCCTCCTCTTCGGCGCGAAGCGGCTCCCGGAGATCGGTGCTTCCATGGGAAAGGGCATTCGTGAGTTCAAGAAGAGCGTGACCGAGGTCGGCAACGCCGTGAACGAGCCGGCGCGCGACGAACGTCTCGAGCGACCGCGCGCCAACGATGCGCCGCCCGCCGCCCGTGACGAGGACCGACCCGAGCCGAAGCGGCTCTTGGGCTGAGCGCGCGCACGGCCGCATGGTCCGATACACGAAGCGCCCCGCGAGATCGCGGGGCGCTTCCTGTATCGGTGCTCGCCGTGGCGTGCGACTCGTTAGGCACCCGCGCCGCGCGACCGCTCGGCGATCGTCTTGCGGTCATCTTGGATCTTAGCCGACTCGCGCAGGCTCGCGAGAAACTCGCGCACGCGCTGCTGGCGCGCTTGTCCCATCATCTGCTGTCGCTGCGTTGTCTTCTGCTTTTCCCACTCGGTGCGGTCCGCCGCAATGCGCTTGTCGACGCGCAGCACGTACACGCCACGGTCCGTCTTGACAGGATTGCTCACGGCACCGGACGCTAAGCCGAACGCCGTGCCAATCGCCTCGTTCACTTGACCGACGCCCTGCACCGCGCTCGTGCGCGTGAACATTGGCGTCTGGTGCACCGGCCGGCCGGCGGCGGTAGCGGCCGCTTCGAGCGTTTGGCCGCCGGCCACTGCGCTCGCGACCTGCTTCGCTTTGGGCAGGAGCATGTCGACCTTCTTCGCCAGCGCCAGCTGCTTCCTAATGTCGGGTGTCATCGCCTTGACGTCGGGCTTGCCGCCGAGCACGAGGGTGTCGAGCCTAGCGAGATAGTAGCCATCTTCGTTCTCGAACAGGTCGCTCGACTCGCCGGCCTTTGCCGTACCGCCGAATGCCCACGCGCTTACGCTCGGCACGAAATGGCCATTGGCCTGCAGCGGCTCGCCTTCGGCGGCGGTTCCGTGCATCACCGGGAGGCCGAGTTCCTTGACCGCGGCGTCGAACTTTGCCGGCAGCTCCGCGTTCGCCGTCGCCTTTGACAGCAGGTCAGCGAGCTTGTCCACCCGCGTCGCGCTCGAGTCGCTCTGCTGCACCTTGAGCAGAATGTGACGAACGTCGATCGTGTCGCCGTTCTTGCTGTCGACCTTGATCAGATGGTAGCCGAACTGCGTGAGCACAGGCTCGGAGATCTGTCCAGGGGTGAGCGCGAAGGCGGCGTTGTCGAATTCGGCGACATTCTTGCCTTTCGTGGTCTTGCCGAGCGATCCACCCTGCACAGCGGAGCCTGAATCGACGCTTTCCCGCTTAGCGACGTCCTCGAACTTCGCCCCCTTGAGGATCGAATCGCGTAGCGCGACCGCGCGGGCGCGCGTCGCCGCGCTGTCGAACGCGGTCGGGACGCGTGAGATGCGCGTGACCGTGAAGACCGCGCGACCGGGGCGGTTCTCCAACTTGCTCTTATGCTGGTCGAACCAGTGCTGGATGTCGGCGTCGGATACCGTTACCGCGGCGTCCGCAATCGAATCCGCGGTCCAGGACGCGAAGGTCGCCTGCGCCGAGTCGTGCTGTATCTGCCACATCCACCAGAGCTGCGAGTCGGGAACGTAGACGGTCGAGGCGACCTGCTCGAACAGCTTTTCCTTGGGTAGTTCCGTCCGATAATACCCTTCGAGGGCCGCGAGGGCGCCCTGCTGCTTGGCGATCGGGCTCCGCAGGAAGCGCTGATACTTCTGCATGTCGAAGCGGCCTTCCGTCTGGAACTCGGGATTCTGCCGGAACTCTGGTGGCGGCATGTACTGCGAAGCATCGACGATTTCCTGGTCAGAGGCACCCAGATGTCGCCGCGTAATCTCCTGGCTGAGGAGAATGTCGTTGACCATGTCGTCCCACGCCTGATCCTCGATCCGCTTGGTATCGTCCAGCGACAGGGGCAGACCGCCGCGCTGCTCCTGCGCTCGGCGAATCTGGTTTTCCCGGTACCGGATCCACTGATCGTAGGTGATCTCTTGGCCGTTCACCTTACCAACGGTCGTCCCGCGCGTGACGGGGGAGCGGCCGAGCAGCCCGGAGGTCTCGGCGAAAATGAAGACGGCGACGAACGTGAAGATGATGAAGCCCCAGACCAACCGCTGGACTTTGGGGTTCCGCATTGCCTGCAGCACGGTGCGGTTACTCCTGGCAGATCAGGGTGTTCGCGCGGGCCCAAAAGGGGTCCGCGGCGCCGAGCAAAGTAGAGCCAAGAAATGTACCCGCCGGAAGCGCGTAAAATCAAGACAGCTTGTCACTTCCGATTGACTTCAATCGTCTTCAAGCTGTATACTCCTGACCCGCCGCACCCGTTCGGCCATCCTGAGGGCATGCATGGCTTACTCCGCCCTGATCGACGACCTCGAAAAACAGTTCGCCGAGAATCCTCGTCGCGTTTTCGCTCGCCTCGCCAACGAGTATCGCAAGGCGGGTGACCTGGAGCGCGCGATCGCGTACTGCCGCGCCCACATTCCCACGGCGCCGAGCTACATCAGCGGCTACATCGTGCTGGGCCAAGCGCTTTACGAGAGTCAGCGATTCGAGGAAGCACGCCAGGCGTTCGAGACGGCGCTGAATCTGGATCCGGAAAATCTCATCGCGCTACGCCAGCTCGGCGACATCGCGCGACAGAACGGCGACAACGAGAGCGCGAGAGCGTGGTACCAGCGGCTCCTCGAAGTGGATCCCCAGAACGATGAAATCGTCGCGCACCTGAACTCGCTGGCGCCCCGTCCGCGCGCCGACGCGGCCGGCTGGTGGCCGAGCGACAACGCGATCGGGTGGCACGGTGTGATGCAGAGCGGCGCGGCCGACGTGCCCGCGACCGACAACTCGTATGGTGCTCCCGCGCCGGAAGCGCCAGCGGCGTCGCAACCGCAGGCCGAGCTTGCCGCCGGCGCAATAGGGCATGGCGACGGAATCGCCGAGCACGAGCCGCTCGACCAATATCTGAGCGACGCGGAGTTGTTCGCCCCAGAGACGTATCTGCCCCTTTCTGATCCAGCCGACCAGCACGCGCCGACGATCGACGCGCTGGCGCCGGATACGGACGCCGCCGACTCCGCCGGCCTCGAGCGTGAGGAGCCAGCGCCGTTCATGTCGGACGACATGGCGGTCTTTGCTCGTGATTCGTACGACAATTTCGGCAACGTCGACCTCGCGCCGAACGAGTCGGAGGGCGACGCGGAGACCGCGGGCGTCGACGCGGCGGGCGAGACGCACGCCGTCGCGCCGATGTACGACCCGACGATCGGCCGGCAGGTCGATTTCGCTGCCCGAGAGAGCCAGGCGCCCGCGTTCGTGACCGAGACGATGGCCGACCTCTATCTGCAGCAGGGGTTCACGGGCGAGGCGATCGCCATCTACCGGCAATTGGTCGACGAGAACCCCGACGACGATTCGCTCCGCCGTCGCCTCACGGAAGTGGAGCGACTGGCGGTGCCCTCGAGCTCGGCGCTCGAGAGCGAGGCGTCCGCCACGCCCGACGTGCGCCGCTCGAATGTGCGCCGCGTCTTCAGCGGCCTCGCGGCGCGCCGCGCGCCGCGGCGCGCCGACGGCAACGGCTCGTCGAACGGCGCCGACGCGCCGGCGGCGGCGGGCATGTTCGGCGAGACACAGGTGTCGCCGGCCGACGACAGTGCCGCGAAGCGACTCGCCGGCGCGTTCTCGGAACAGTATCGCGAGCCGAGCACGTCCCGCAGCTCTCTGCAGATGTTGTTCGGCGATAGCGTCGAGATCTCGGACGACGCACCGCCCGGTCACGCGCCCGAGAGCGCGACGGTTAGCTTCGATGAGTTCTTCGCCGGCGCTCCGCCGCGCGAGGAACGCTCCGCCGCGGCGCCAGGCACCGACGACCAGAGCGAGACGTCGATAAAGACGGATCTCGACACATTCCACGCGTGGCTGGGCGGGCTGAAGCAGTAGTGCGCATCGCCGTCCTCAACGGCCCCAACCTCAATCTCCTCGGTAT
>JBDUCS010000242.1:0-6479 GCA_040003335.1 Gemmatimonadaceae bacterium
GATCAGCTGCACGATCTCGTCGCGATGCTCCTCGGCCCGCGCCAATAGCCACGCCCCGGCCGGATCGGCCGACAAGCGCGCGAGCGCCGCCGCGTACGCTTCGCGGCCCGCGTCCGGCGCGACGAGGCGCTCGGTCGCGATGCGGTGCGTGCTCCGATCGAGATTGATCGTGATGCCGAGCGCGCTGCAGACGTCTTGGATGTGATTCGCCGCCGTGCGGTCACCGGCGAACGGCAGATTGTTGCTCGCGAAGAGGAGACCGACAATGAAGCCATCCTCGTCCACGATCGCCGAGCCGGAATCGCCCGATTTCGAGAAGCCGAAGATGTCCGTGCCGTTGATCAGGATCTGCCCGCTGAACGTGTGATCCTCGCCGTCGAGCGGTATCGTGAACTCGGGGCTGTCGAGGTCCATCACGAGACCCTCGGAACGGCCCGTCATCATCCCCGATTTGTAGACCGGGTGCCCGGACACGGCGTCGCGCATTCCGACGAGCGTGTCGGACGGAGGCTTGCCGTGCTCACTGAGGCCGACGATCTCGTTGCGGTAGTCGATGCCGCAGCAATGACAGCACGATGACACGTCGAGGCGCGCGATCGCGCAGTCCACCTTCTCGTTGATCTTGAAGTCGACGATCTTCGCGATCATGTCGTCGTCGTTGCGCGGGCGTTGCGGCGCGCTGGCGACGGGCACCGGATCCCACGTCTCCGGCGCCGGCTGATAGATCTTGTCCTTCTTGTTCACCGCGCCGTTCGCCATCATCACGTGCCAATTGCTGAGGGCCACGGCCGACTTGTCGGACGTCCGCGTCGCGATGCAGCCGAGCGTGCCGGCGACCATCCCGGTATCGGTGCCGTCCTCGTTCGCCGCGATGATGTGGTTGGTGATCCCGATGCCGCCTTTCACCGGCCGATAGCGCGTGGTGTCGAAGGCGAATGCGTAGGTGCCGACGACGTTCACGTCCGTCGGCACGCCGCCGACCTCGCTCGGGATGCGATCGCTCGGCGCGAGCTCCGCGGCCGGGCGCTTCTCGCCAACGTAGACGCGGATGCAAAGCGCGTCGGGTACGGGGCGCCCCGCGCGCTCGCGCAGCCCGACGCTCACGTGCACCACGCCCGGAATGGCGCGGAGCTCCGCCCCCGGACCCGACGCGAGCATCGCCCGGATGGCGGCCTCGCGTGCGATCAGCTCGTCACGTGTCGGCATGAGGTCAACGCATCACGGAGAAATGGTGCAGATGAAGCGGTCACCCGAGGCGACAGTCATACCGTTCTAAGGATCAATGAGCAAGCGCTAACGGCTGGCTCGTTACACGCTCACGGCACCTGCACCGCCTTCTCGTCGGCGACCGTGCGCCGGCTCTTGAGGTGGTCGCCCATCTTCAGGTGCGGCACGCCTTCGTTCCACCAGTCGGGAGCCGGCGCGCCGGTGAGGAAGTAGTCGAAGAACTCGCGCATGCGCACCGCGTAGTCTTTCTGGTTCGCCGGTTTGACGAGCCCGTGGTTCTCGCCCTTGTACTCGAGCATCACCACCGGCTTCTGCATCCGGCGCAGCGTGTTGTAGTACTCGATGCCCTGCATGTGGTCGACGGCGCCGTCCTTGTCGTTGTGGAGAATGATCAGCGGTGTCGTCACGTTCTTGGCGGCGAAGATCGGCGTGTTGCGATAGTAGGCGTCCCAGTTGTCCCACCATGCGCCGGTGAACCGGCCCTGGCTCGCCTCGAAGATCGCCATGTCGCCGCCGCCTGAGTTCCAGTAGATCGAGAGGTACATGCTCACCATGTCGGTGAGCGGCGCGCCGGCGATCGCCGCCTTGAAGGCGTTGGTCTGGGTGACGAGGAACGCCGTCTGGTAGCCGCCCCACGAATGGCCCTGCAAGCCGACTCGGCTCGAGTCGACAACGCCGCTGGCGACCGCCGCTTTGAGTGCGGGAATCACCGACCAGACGGCGCTCATGCCCGGATCGTTCAGCTTGTAGCGGATGTCCGGCTCGAGCACCGCGTAGCCTCGGCTCGTGTACAGCGCGATGTTCATCGCCTCGGTGTTCGACGGTGAGTCGTAGGCGTGAATGTTCTGCGACAGCTTCTCGTAGATGTAGACGACCGCCGGATACGATTTCCCTTGCTGGTAGTTCGCCGGGAGATAGAGCGCCGCTTGCAGCTTGTCGCCCTTGTCGCTCACGTAGTCGACCAGCTTCGCGCCGCTCGACCACGCAAAGTCCTTCTGCTGCGGATTCGCATCGGTGAGGCGCGTGCCGCGGGCGAAGCTGCCGTCCGTGATGTAGTAGTCGGGGAACGTCGTCGACGTGCTCTTCGCGTAGGCGAAGACGTCGGCCTCTTTCGCTTTGATCACGCCGACCTTCGCGTCATCCCAGAGAAAGGTCTGCACGCCGGCCCGTTGTGGCTCGACGCGAGCGATCCCTTCCTTCTTCGTCCATTCGCCGTAGGCGCGGAAGTACTGCGGCTTCGTGAGGTCGACTTCCTTCTCGTCGCGGTCGAGCCGCAGGCGCGTGTAGCGGATCGCGTTTTTCTTGCCGTTGCCGGTGAGATTCACCGCCGAGCCGCCGTCGACCGGCACCATCCAGACATCCCAGCCGTCGCTCAATAGAACGGAGGCACCGCCCTTGGTCCAACCGACGGGCGCGATCGCCGGCTTCACGACGTTGTGATCGTCTTCCGTGTCCCAGAAGCTCGTCGCGATCTTGTCGGTGATGGTGCGCTTCGATCCGTTGCCAAGGTCGTAGACCACGTAGTTGCCGTCGTCGAAGCCGAGAAGCTTCGAGCCGTCGGGCGACTGGAGATTCGCGCCGCCGCCGAATCCGCCACCCAGCGGCACCGACTTCTTCGCGACAACGCGGCGCTGGCCGGACGCGAGATCGACCGCGTAGACATCGCGGTAGCGATGGCCGTCGAGGTTGCCGGCGAGCTCGTACGCGCGCGCATCGGCGCCGACGACGAATCGTCCGTTCGCGCTCGCCGTCACGTCGCGGAGCGAGTCGTCCGCCAGAGCGACGAACTGTCCGTCGCTCACGCGGAAGAAGGCGGCGTAGCTGTACGACTTGTCGCGCCCTTCTTCGACTTGTTGCTGCGACTGGAGCCGGGGGTCCTTCCAGTGCCACAGCACCAAATCCGATTTGTCTTCGTCGGCGTTCTGGCCCGGCGGCGTCTTCTTCTCGTGCTTGAGGCCGTGGATGCCGAGGAAGATGCCGGTGGCGTCGTCCGTCCACGTCGGCGTGCGGTCGGGGCTCACCGTCTGCAGCGCGCGCACGCTCTTCCCTTCGCGCGGGTCGAACACCGTCCGCTTGGCGCCGGTCGGCGACAGCGTCGTGAAGGCGACGACGCTGTAGAGCGTGTCGGTGTAGAGCGTGTCCGGCACGACGCCCTTGAGCACGGCGAGTCCCTTGCCGTTGTCCGACCACGAGAGGCGCTTGTACCAGGCGCGATCGCTGTCGAGCGGGCGCACCACGTCGCTCGTCATGCTGCGGAGCTGCACGCCGTTGCCGATCTGGTCGCGCGCCTCGATGCTCAGGGCGAGCCAATCGCCTTTCTTGTCGAAGGCGAACTCGCCGACGTTGCCGATGTTCGTCTCGAGACCGGTCGATAGCTGACGCAACAGAAGGTCGGCGCCGAGCGTGGGCGCGGGCGGTGCAGCTCCCGGCGCAGCGGGTCCAGCGGGCGGCGCGCCGCCGGGCGACGGCGCGTTTTCCGGACCGTAGCCCAACACCGCGACCCACCCGCCGCGCTCGCCGGCGAAGGCGAAGCGGCGCGCCTTCTGGAAATCGGTCTTCTTGCCGGTGGCGAGGTCGACGAGGGCGACCTTGTTGTAAAGCGGCTTTTTCTCTTTGCGCAGACGCTTCGCGTCCTTGGTGTCGGGCGCGATCGTGAAGGCGAGCCACTTCGAGTCGCTGGAGAACGCGACCGCCGCACCGCCGGCCGTCGCCGCGGCGAACGCGGCCGCGCCGGTGGGAACCTCGCCGATCGGGAATCGATACTCGGTCGTCCCCTTGGTCGCCCGCACGACGACCTCGCCGTCGCCCTCGTTAGGCATCAACTGGTAGGCGAACCACTGGCCGCCGTCGGCGAGGGTCGCATTGCGAATGCTCTTCCAGTTGGCGGCGTCGGCCGCGGTGATCGCCCGGCCGGCTCGGCCAGCCGGCGACTGAGCGCGAGAGGAGGCGGGCGCGAGCGCGGCGACGACGGAAAAGAGCGCGGCGAGAATGACGCGAGCACGGGGCATGGGCTCTCCATCACCAGACGAGGGATAACAACGATACGCGTTCAGGCGCGCTTTTGCTGGATGGAGACGCGCCGAGCGGCGGGATGATGCAGAGACGCAGGACTGACCGAGACCTCGCGCCGAGCTTAGGCTTCTCGCTGCACCTATCTCGGAAGATTGTCCACCCCCGACTGCGCCGCGAGCCGTTCACACGAGAAGCGATGGCGATGAGAAGAGACTCGTGAGGCGGATCATCGGCGCGGCGCTGTTCGTCGCACTCGTTGTTACAACGGGCGGCCGCCGAGCGGCCGCACAGTCGCCGGCGCTATTCACTGGGCGGGACGCCGCACTGGTGGGCGCCGCCACGGCCGGTTCCGTCGCGCTGTCGTTTCTCGACGCGCAGATCGCGCGGACGTTCAACGATTCCGTGCGGCAGCTGCGCTCGCCGGCGCTCCGAACCTTCGCCAAGCGGTCGAGCATCGTCACGGAGACCGTCCTCATGCTGGGCGGCATCAGTGTCTACGGCATCGCGCGCGCGAGTGGTGGCTCGGAAAACGCGCGCAGCACCGCGGACGTCGCGCTACACACCACCGAAGCCGTCGCCGCGGGCGCACTTTTCATCCAAGTGATTCGTGGCGCGCTCGGACGGGCGCGTCCGTACGTCGTGGACAGCAGCCGTGGCAGGCACTATCTGCGTGACACGCGGCCGCACGAATTTCGCTTTCTGCAGGGTTTCCGCAGCTTCGACTACCGCTCGTTCCCCTCGATGCACGCGATGGCGAGCGTCGCCGCGGCGACGGCGCTCACGCGCGAGATGCGGCTCCGCCACACACCGCACCGCGAAGTGATCGGCCCCTCGCTGTACGCTCTGTCGGCGCTGCCGGCGCTGTCGCGGATGTACCTCGACGCGCACTGGGCGAGCGACATCGCCATGGGCGCCTTCCTCGGCGTCGTCGCCGGCCAGAAGGCGGTGGACTACAGTCATGAGCAACCGCGCAACCGCGTCGACCGGGCGTTTCTCAGGGCGACGGTGATCCGCGCGAACGACGGCGCGTTGTCATTGTCCTTTTCGCCGTTCTGAGGCGCGTCGCGGCCGAGTGGACTCGGCGCGCGCGCCGAGCGTAGGTTGGATTCGGTACGAGGCGACATGATGGGGCTACTCGTCGAGGTGGAGGCGATCTTGGATTCGACCAACACGATGTTTACAGCGGCCGAGCTCCTCGCGAGCCCGCTCGCCGGAAAGCATCTCGAGCTTGTAGCCGGAGTCATTCACCGCTTGACGCCCGCCGATGCCGTGCACGGACGCATCGTGTTCAATGTGATGATGCTCCTCGGTCGGCACGTCTCCGACAAGGCACTCGGCGCGCTGTTCACCGAGCAGACGGGATTCGTCCTCAAGCGTAATCCGGACACGCTCCGCTGCCCCGACGTTGCCTTCGTCGCGGCGCGTCACCTCCCGCCCGGTGGTCTGCGGCACGGATGGATGGAGACGGTTCCCGACCTCGTCGTCGAGATCCGCTCGCCCAGCGACCGCAGCTCCGCGCTGAGCGCGAAGGTGCGGGAATACCTTGACGTCGGCGTGCGCAGCGTGTGGGTGATCGACAGCGATGCGCGCACGGTGGCTATCCACGCGGCCGATGCGCCGGTGGTCGAGCGGCGCGACGGCGAAACGCTCGACGCGGGCGAGGTCGTGCAGGAATTCCGATGTCAGGTCGCGGCGATATTCGAGGGCGTGGCGCGGGAGTGAGGGTTGCGGATTTCGTGGTGCTCGGCCTGAAAAGCCGCGCACCGCCGAAAATCGCGAAGCGCGCGCGCTGATCATCTTCGGAGCCTCGTGCCGAGAAAGAATCGCGCGAAGGCTTCCGCAAAGGCTCACGGGCACGCGAGATTGAGTGATCTCTTCCGTTGCCTCGCGGTAGAGAACAGGCCTGTATCCGGAGCCGCCGTGCCCGACCGCCAAGATCCAGCCGACCAGCCGTCCTCCGTCCCCCGCCGCACGTTCCTCCAGCACCTCGGCGTCGCCGGCGCTCTCGCCGCGGCGCCGTTCATTGCGCCGGGCATCGCGGTCGCGGAAGACGCGGACGCCGAGTCGCCCATTCCGGGCGCCGTCACGGTGACGCTGCGCATCAACGGCACGAGCCGTCGCCTCGAGATCGACCCGCGCGCCACGCTGCTCGACACGCTGCGCGAGAGCGCGCACCTCACCGGCACCAAGAAAGGGTGCGATCACGGCCAGTGCGGTGCGTGCACGGTGCACGTCAACGG
>JBDUCS010000243.1:0-6466 GCA_040003335.1 Gemmatimonadaceae bacterium
GCATCGGGAGACTATAAGTGCGTTCCTAGGTCGACGGTCAATGATCCACTTGACCACGCCGCAGCGGTCATTCATGCGTTGGTAGACCCGCTGTACTCCGCGATCGGCATGAGCAAGGAATGCTGGGACTTGTGGATCTTGACAGGCGCAGCGGTCTCCCTCGAGTGCTCAAAACTTCCGGCGGCCGAAGTGACGGACCGCGCTCGATCGATCGCCGAGACCGTCGGTCTCCTCTTGGCGCCGGCCGCGGAGCTGCCGCCGGTCCTCTTTATCACGGACTGCGGCAAAGCCCACTACGCCGCGGGCGATTTCGCGAGGCAGAACAAATGGCAACGCGTCAAGGACGTTCTCTCGACGATCGATGCCCGCACGTGTACGTGGTGACGTGAGGCGCACGAAGTCCGGATCGCCGTGCAGCCGCTCAAACCATCTCGAATTCGCGACCAGGAGATGCTGCGCGGGCCGTCTGGCGAGGAAATGTCCGAGTAGCTCGATCGCTCGCGCTCGTTGCCCGAGGAGCAGGCGCACGTACGCCTCGCTATAGTCGAAATCGGTCGCTTCCTGGTCGGCCGTACTGTCGGGTCGCGTGCGGCCGACGACGGCTAGTGCACTGTCCCGAAGACCCGCCCTCGCCAAGAGCGCCGCGATGAGCATGCGATGAGCGACCCAGGGCTTCACGTACGCCTTGGGATGGGCAATTTGTTCGAGCGAATCCAACAAATGCCACGCAAGGCTCGCGTCGCCCGGTCGGTCACTTGCCCACCCGAGAATCGTGAGCTCGCAGTCGGAAAAGCGCGGATCCTTCGGCATGCGCCGCCACCCCTCTCTGCACCATCGTCGCGCATCATCGAATCGCCCCCGATTGAGCGCCACAAAGTACTTCCGGAAGACGATCGCGCCGGAGGTACTTAGGAACTCGTCTGCTTCCATGGCCTTTTCCGCCGCATCATCCGCAAGATCGAACTGTCCGCGGCGCTGAAAGATCTGGCTGAGCTCGACCCATGCCGCGGCAAATCTGGGCCGCGCAACGATCGCGGCTCGGAGGTCGCGCTCCGCCGCGGTGAGCAGGGTGTCTGGATCGCCGTCGCGACCGAGATCCCATCGCTGCGTGCGAATGTCCGCCCGGAGCGCGAGTGCGTCGGGTTCCGTGGAATCGTGCGCGAGCGCCAACTCCGCCTGCGCATCGGCAAAGCGCAGCCATCGATCGAACGCGTCCTGAGGCGCCTCGGCGGAGGTGGAGCGGCGCACCGTATCCCGCGGCGCGAGGACCGCGAAGAGCGCGCGTTGCTGCGCGAGTAGACCGCGTTCAACGAAGGGGACTATCCAGTCACCGTCGAGACGATGCGCTCGCGCGAGGAGTGCGTCCAACTGGTCGTAGAGGGCGTTCGCCTGGGTGACGGAATGCTGAAACGGATTGCCGAGCACCTGGTCGCGGATCTCGCGTGCGCGCTGCACCGCTTGCCACGCCTCCGACGAGACCGTGCCCCGATGCTGCTCCTGTGCTCGAATCTCGATGCCAACGCGAGACCGTAGATAGGCTGAAATTGTCTCGACCATGTTTTGCTGGAGCGCGAACAAATCTCGGAGCGGGCGCGTCTCCTTATGGCTATCCAGCAAATCATCCGTCAGGCCATCGGTGAGCCGCACTGACACTCGCAACAGGCCGTCGCTCGAGTCGACGCTGCCCGTGACGACGTACCGCACTCCCAATTGTCGGGCGACGGCACGAGCCGTTGGGGTTTGGCCACGGAACGGGGCGACGCCATTCGCGGACGTGACCTTCAATTGTCGCACGCGAGCGAGATCGTCGATGAGATCGAGGGTCAGACCCGATGCGATGTGCCCGAGTTTGCCGCCTGGTGAGACATCGTCCAGGAAGAGCACCGCGATGCGCGGCTGATCGGCCGTCGGAGGAACGGGCGACGCCCCATTCGACGGGCTTCGTCCCATAGGCAGCAACCTCCACACCGCGAGTGCGATCGCGACCATCGTCGCGATCGCCGCGATGCGTGCGAGCGGTAGCCACGCTCGGGCGCGCCGGCCAACCTGCAGCGCGCCGGCATCGTCGCTCTCGAGCGCGGCGCGGAACTCGCGAATGGACGCGAATCGCTCGACCGCATCGGCGCGCAAGGCGCGCGTGATCGCGACATCGACCGAGTTCGGCGTCTCCGGCCGAGACCGCTTCGCCGACGGCGGCGACGCGCGTAGACGCTCGACTACCTGTCCGTGCGGCGTCGCGGCGCGAAAGGGAAGCTGGCCCGTTAGCATTTCGTACAGCACGCACGCGAGGCTGTACACATCGGTGCGGCCGTCGATCGCGCCCTCGTGGAACACCTGCTCGGGACTCATGTACGCGGGCGTTCCGATGCCGATCGCGGTACCGGTGAGTCTCTCGCTCGATGAGCCATCGGCCGTAAGGCTACCCTCGAGCGCGAGGGCGATGCCGAAATCGGCCACCATCGCGTGATCGGCCGTGAGAAGAATGTTCTCCGGCTTGATGTCGCGATGCACGATGCCTTGCCCGTGCGCGTGTTCGAGTGCGTCCGCGACCTCGCACGCGATTCGAAGCGCATCGCGTACCGGCAACGGGCCAGATGTTATCAACCGCTCGCGGAGCGTCTCGCCGACGATGTACGGCATGACGTAGTACGCGGTTTGCACCCCGCCGACGTCGATCGCGCCGGAATCGATCAAGCTGACGATGTGGGGATGCGTCAGCGAAGCGGTTATCCGGATTTCACGAAGAAAGCGCTCGACACCGGTGAGGATCGCGGCGGCGTGGTGCAGCACTTTCACGGCCACCAATCGGTGGTGCTTTTCGTCGCGCGCGAGGTACACGGTCGCCATACCGCCGGCACCGAGCTCGCGTACGATGACGTAGCGCCCGGCGAACGAGGCTTCGAGCGTGGCGAGAGTGACGCCCATCGGCTGCTGGGAAGGAGCAGCAACCATATTGCGCACGTCGCGAGCCGGCAAGAGTTTGGCGCACGACAGCATTGTGCTGCTAACGCTATCCGACGCCCGCCTGCCGGTTCCCACCGCGCCTGGTACGGGCATCGAGTATCTCGCGAACCGCGCGCGATCGCGGCGGCAGAGGGTACACATCGCATGACTACTGTTTCTCTCATCGCCTGCGCGATCGCTGTCGGGTGCGCGGCGAGCACCCGCGCGAATGTGGGTGATCCGCCCCGTTATCTCGCGCTGGGCGACTCGTACACGATCGGGGAGCGCGTCGACTCGGCGAGCCGCTGGCCTGTGCAGCTCGCGCGCGCGCTTCGCGCCAAGGGTGTCGCGATGGGTGATCCGCAGATCATCGCGCGCACCGGTTGGACGACCGACGAACTCTCGGCGGCGATCGACCGAGAACGGCCGAGCGGCCCCTACGAGCTCGTGTCGCTCCTCATCGGCGTCAACAACCAATACCGCGGACGGAGCGCGGTGCAGTACGAGTCGGACATCACCGCGCTGCTCGACCGCGCGATCGCGCTCGCCGGAGGCCGGCCGGCGCACGTGCTCGTCCTGTCGATTCCCGACTGGGGCGTGACGCCGTTCGCCGCCGGCCGCGACCGCGCGAAGATCGGCGCCGAGATCGACGCGTTCAACGAAGTCGCGCGACAGCGGTCGCGCGTCCGTGGCGTGCGCTTCGTCGACATCACACCCGGCTCGCGCCGCGCGGACACCGACCCGTCGCTCGTCGCACCGGACGGGCTGCACCCATCGGCGAAGATGTACGCCGAGTGGACGGCCGCCGCGCTGCGTGCCCTCGACGGCGCGGGCCAGGAATCGCCCAGCAATCCCATCTCTCGTCGAGGAGAGCGATCAGAACCGATTTCACACGTCTACTTGCCGATGTTATCCTGACGCGCGTGGTTGGCGCGGCGTGGTCTGATCGGCATGGTCATCACCTATGGACAGCTCGCGAGACCAAGCGTCGTCGCGAGGAGCCCCGGCGTGTAGACCGGTCCGGTGTCCTTGGTCCAGAACGCTTTGTACTGCAGCTCCGAGTGCGGCATCGTGTGCGCGTTGCAGACGGCGACGCGGATGAGCGCGGAGTTGTCCTGGAAGTTCTGCCACGTCGCGAAATTCCACGAAGTCGGGGCGGCGAGATGGCACATCGCGCAGTACGGCTTCACCACCGACTTGTAGAAGCCGGCCTGCGATGACCATCCCTGCGGCACGTAGCTGGGGGTGGCGCGAGTGCCAGGCACCGAGAACTTGTTGCCGTAGAGACCGCGGATATACGCCGCCACCGCCGACGTGGGCTCGGACGCGACGATGATGGTATTCATCGTCCGGATGTTCTCCTCCTGCGCAGCCTGCTCGGCCGGCGACGAGAACGCGAGCAGACTGGGATCCAGCGGAAGAAAGGACGCGCCGTCGACCTTGCGCGTGGTCGCGTTGTATTTGCCGCCGTGGCAGGACACGCAGACCTGCGGCAGGTACTTCGGGCCCTCGCCATCGAGCGCGACGCGCTCGGCGAGGCGGCCGTATCGCGGAACCGCCTTTCCGTCGACGATCGCCGAATCGCGAAGCAGGACGAGAAAGACCGTGCCCGACGTGTCCTTCACGATCACCATGGCGAGGATGAAGTCGTCGCCGATGCCCGGCTCCGGACGGGTGATCTTGCTCGAATCGTTGAAGCCGGCCTGGCCAGGCGGGATGCCGTGCGCCGTCGCATAGCAGATGGTCACGAGCCCGAACCCGGGCCAAGGCGAAGGCCCCTGGGAGCAGTTCGTGCGCCGCCCAACGCCGAGGTCGACGGCGTTTCCGTACACCGCCTCGTACCCGTATACGGTCGCATCGCCCCAGAGCGGCACGTCCAGGCCCGCCCACACCTGCAGTCCCACTTTCGACTGGTCGGGGTTATCGAAGCAGGGCCTCACCTTAATGCCCAGCTTCCCGAGCCAGCGCTTCGAATTATCGTAGACGGAGTCCATCTGGCCGTACGGCATCTTACCGCATTCCACTATCGAAATGTCCTTCGGGCGTTGCACCGTCGCAGAGGAGCCGACGCCGTTGTTCTTGCTCAGCCACGGCACGGTGTGGGGCGGAAGGACGCGGACGACCGCGGTCGCGATCGCCGGATTGATGTAGTCGGCGAAGTTGCCCTGATACAGCGCGGTCAGCTTCCAGGCGTTCGCGCCGCCGGGAATCTTCGGATAGCTCGTGCTCGTGTCCTTCGTGAAGAAACCGGTGCCAGGAATGCCCGGGCCGTCGAGCCGATAGCGCACCGCACCGGCAACCGGCTTCCACTGGAAGTCGACGTTGCCGAGGCCGCGGTCGCGGGCGTTGAAGGCAGTCGGATTCGCCAACGGCGGCGAGGTGAATTCCACCGCCGGCGACTGCGCGGAGGTGCCGTCAGCGTATTGAACACGCAGTGTGTAGCTGAACGTGATGCGCGGATCGGGGATCGTGTCGCGCGCGCTCTTCGCCGATGCCTGCGGCACGTTCGGCCGTTGGACCGCCGGCACGCCGGTGCCCGTGCGCGAGACCGCGTACGCGACCGCATTGGGCATCGAGTCCCATACGAGCGTGGCGATGAGCGGAACGCTCGATGCGAGACGGAATCCGGTTGGCGCAGGAGGGCCGATGGGCACGCGCGGCGTCGGCGGCGCGGGTGTGCGCCCTGGGTCGCGCGGCAGCGGCTGCGGGATCGAAGGCAGCGCCTCCGCCACAACGGGCGCGGCGGTGGACTGACAGCCTGCCGGCTCAGTAGTGCCTTTGGCGGCGGCCGTCGTGAACGCCGTCGAGGCTTCCGCGTTGACGCCGCGAACGCGTGACTCCTCGGCCAGTGCACGCCCGGGGTACGAGGCGGTGATCGTGGCCACCGTGCCGACGGGGGCGGACTGGCAAGCGCAGACCGACCAGTTGCTTCGGCCGGCGAATATCCCAACGACGGCTTTCGGGTCGGCCGCTGTTACCGCGAGGTCGAAGTCAGCGATGGTCACGCGATAGCCGGCGGCGTTCCTCGGCACATCCTTGCCGCTCCCATCCATGACCGTCAGCCGCACGGCGGCGCAAAAGCCGGCGGGAAGCGGGTTCATCGTCGGCGTGAGGGTGACGGTCCACGGCGCTGGAGGGTCGCCCCGTTGCGCCGCGGCCGATGTCGCTCCGACCGCCAACGCCAGACAGATGCAGGCGGCTGCCCCGCCGAGCCGTGCTCCGCGGAGACGATTGCGCCGAGAACACTTCGTCATACTGCCTCCCGTTCGGAATGCGCTCTCTCTGCGCCCGCGCCTTGAGCCGTCCGGCTCGCGTCAGCAGCGCTGCAGCCAGCGGGGTTCGCGGTGCCCTTGGCGGCGGACAGCGTGAACGTCGTCTCCCGTCGGAGAGCAACGTTGCGCAGGCGCGACGTCGCCGCCAGCGCCACAGCCCGCGCCGGATACGACGCGGTGATGTTTGTGACGGTGCCGACCGGCGCCCCCTGACAGGCGCAGACTGACCAGTGGCCGGCATCGATCTGCTG